>CAIVSK010000096.1 GCA_903908495.1 Akkermansiaceae bacterium | reverse complement strand
GCCAGAGACACCAAGTTCACCAACGCCCTGGCCACCATCACCGGCGACAAGACCACCGGCACCGGATTCGTCGTCTCCACCGGCGGCAAAACCTATCTGTACACATCCGCCAGCCTCATCGCCGGCAACAGCCGCATGACCATCTCCAATGCCGCCGGCACCAAGTTCACCAAGTTCGGCAACCTCGAGGTCGCGGAAAAAACCGGTTTTGTACGCCTTGAGTTGCTCGAAACCGAAGCGCCACCCGCCCTTAAACTCGCCGACGACGACGCCAAGGTCAGTGCCGAGACGGGCGTCACCTGCCTCGCCGCCGCGGGCGGTGCCACCCACTTCATTGCCGATCACGGCAACGCCCAGAGCCAGACCGAGGAGCTCATCAACGTCGATTTGAACGTCATCCAAGGCAAAGCCAGCGGCCCGTTGCTCGAAAGCGCCACCGGCAATGTCATCGCCATCGTGATCGACCCCACCGCCGAACCCCAGCACCAGTTGTGGGTTGAACCCGCCACCGGCCAGGCCGGCGAACCGGGCGCGCTGCGCGCCATGCGCCTGAACCGCCGTGTGCAGTGGAAAGGCGTCCCCATCGGCACCTTTCTGGCAGAAGCCAAAAAACTCGCAGAGTACAACCGCCTCACCGGCGTCGCGCAGGCTCTCGCCGTGATCAACACCTCCCCCGGGCTCGGGCTTGCCACGACCATTGCCGGTTCCCGCACCGCACAGTCGATTCTCGCCGACGCCAAGGACGTTCCCGTCGCCAGCGAGGTCATCACCCTGCGCGACGACATGGCTGCCAAGCGGCTGCGCCTCGGTGAGGCCGATCTCAAAAAACGCTTCGCCAACATCATTGCCAGCGCGATGACCCAATTGCAACGCGGCGATGCCGAGTTCGTCCCCGCCAAGTTCAACCCCTATCATCGCCCCTACGCCGAGGACTCCCTCAAATGGCGCAAGGAAGCCGTGGGCCGCCTCCAAAGCGCCGCCAGCAGCGATAGCGAACCGGCGGCCAAGCCGCCTGTGGCCCCCCCGGGCCGCAACTCGCGCCGCTAGTGCCGGCCGTCGGCACCGCTCGGTGAGCGTCGTGCGGCGCTCGGTGAGCGCCGTTGCCATTGGGCTGCGCCTGTGCTGCAACGGTCAGAGACCGCCGCTACAGTGCTGCGCATGCGCTGCGCTCGGTTAGCGTCGCTTGCCCATGACCCGCGCTTGCGCAGCGGCGGTCATAGACGCGCCGCTACAATGCGCTCTGCCCGCCATCGAACCGGGTTTGAATCCGGCAGGATGCCCGGTCCACGGGGAGCGCCGGCATCTTGCCGAACCCTCTTCGAGGAGCATGAGCCTGCGCCAGATGCCCCCCATTCTCCCGCCCTGGTCTTCCGGGCAGGTTGCCCAGTCCGCGTGGCGTGGGCATCCGCCCGCCGCCATTCTTCAGCATGGTATCACCTCAAACACGGCAGAGGTCACGTGTTCTGAGGTAGCAGGTGATGCCATTTCCGCTGAGCTGACTCAGTAACTTTGGCAGAGAAAATCCTGCTGAAATAAGCATTTTTTCAAAAAAGCGAAATTTCAACTTGCGGTATGAGTATTTTCTGCTCAGCCTCGTCGGTAATCCTTTTTGTAATATTCGCTAGAAATGCCATTATGAAACCCAGAGGCCGAAATGTTTTTTTCTCCGCCCGTTTGATCGATGCCGTGTTGTGGACGGCTTTCATCGCCCCAGCATTGGGCATCCCGCCCACTGAGATCTATTGGGACGGCACCGGTTCGTCGTGGAATTCGCTGGGATCTTGGTCCACTGGTGCCGGAACGACGAGCGATCCTGGTTCCCTACCCAGCACGTTGAACGTCGCCGATTTCAGCATTAGCACGGTCAACACCGCACAGACGGTCAATCTTGACGCTGCCCCGTCCGTGGCGGGCTTGAATTTCCTCAGCACGAACACCGCCACCACGACGTTGCAGGGTGGCGGCACGAACCGCACCCTCACCCTCGGCTCCAGCGGCATCACCGTAAGTAGCGGGGCGGGGGCCGTGACCATTGGCTCTGCGACGAGCGGCCAAGCCGTCAATATTGCCCTTGGCGCCGCGCAATCGTGGACGAACAACTCGGCGAATGCATTGACGGTTCAGACTAACACAACCAACATGGCGTACACGCTCACCGTCGGCGGTGCCGGAGACACCGCCATCAACGGCTATCTTGGTGGTTCCGGAGGTTCTCCTCTAACCGGTGGTCTCACCAAGACCGGATCCGGCACCCTGACGCTTTCATCTGGCGGACTTAGCTTCTACACGGGAACTACGACCGTGGCACAGGGAACCTTGAGTGTCGCCCTTATTGCCGGCTATCTTGGCAATGGCGGCTCGGTCACTCTCGGCAGTACGGGCAACACCGGCACCCTGCAATACACGGGGTCTTCCAGTGCTGATACTGGCAGGGCGTTCACCATGACCGGCACTGGTGCGTTTGATATTACTCAGGCAGCCATGAACATGGGTATCACCAACGCTATCGACGGCGCTGGCGGCTTGAGCAAATTGGGAGCAGGCACACTCACGCTCAAAGGTGCGAGCACTTACGCCGGCACCACCACGGTCTCGGGGGGGACCTTGGCTTATGGGATCGCCGATGCCTTGAATAACGGCGCGGTGACCGTGAATGGCGGTACGCTCGATATCAAAGCATACAACGACAGCGTCGGGGCGGTAACCCTGACAACGGGATCGATCACCGGTACTACGGGTGTGTTGACGGGCACGAGTTATGTATTCAATGGCACCGGTTCAGCGTCGGCCATCCTTGCTGGGACGGGCAGCGTGACAAAAAGCGGGGCCGCCACCACCACTACGTTGACCGGCACCAACACCTTCACCGGCGTGCTCACGCTAACGGCCGGCACCTTGTCGGTCGGAACCATCGGCAATGGCGGCGCGGCTGGCAATCTCGGCCAAGCTGCCAACACGGCGGACAAACTCGTCTTTGATGGAGGGACGCTGCAATACACCGGTTCCAGCGCTACCTCCAACCGCGCCTTCACGATCAACGCGGGCAAGACGGCGACAATTGACACCGCGAATAACATTTCCTTCGCCGGTGCCACCGGCACCACCACGACCGGCAGTCTCACCAAGATCGGTGCCGGTGCGCTCACTCTAACCGTCGCCAACACGTACAGTGGCAGCACCACGATCAGCGGAGGCACGCTGGCGCTGGGCAGCGCCGGCTCGTTCGCCAACAGCACGTTGATTGACGTCGGAACGACCGGGTCCACGGGCACGGTGCTCGACCTGACGGTGAAAACCAGTGGATTTCATATTCTCAGCGGCCAAACGCTGGCCGGAATCGGCACCGTCAATATCACCGGTGCCACTCTCACGGTGGACTCCGGCGCGCATTGGGCACCGGGCAACTCGATCGGCATCAATGCGGTCACCGGCGCCCTGACGCTGGCAAGCGGCAGCAACTCCGACTTCCAGCTCGGCAATAGCACAGGGGCCGGCACCCATGCATCCCCCTACAACAGCGACCGCAGCACGGTCACTGGTGCGCTCAACCTCGGCGGCACGCTCAACTTGTTCGATAATGCCGGGGCCGACTCCAACGGCAGCGTGGCTCCCGGTGCCTATCTGCTTTTCACCCAGTCGGGCACGGCCGGCGCTGCGTTCTCCTCGATCGGCGACGTCACAGGCTTCCGTTCGAAGGTCGTGACCGCCACCAGCGGCAGCGTGTTTCTCGACAATTACGCCCTGGCCGCCGCCGCCAGCACCCAGACGGCAAACGTCGGTAGTTTCCACGTGGGGGTGGCCAAAACGGTCGCCGTGACGCTCAACAACACGGCTGCGGCGAACGCAACCTACACGGAAACCCTGCAAAGCAACGGGTTCACCAGCACCACCACCCATTTCAGCGCGGCCGGATCGGCGAGCGGCATCATCGGTGGCGGCAGCGGCAGCGGCACGCTCCTGGTGGGCGTGGACACGGGCCTCGGCGCAGGCGTGCAGAGCGGCAGCAGCGTCCTGGCCATGCAGTCCAATGCGGTCAACAGCAGCGGCTTCGGCACCGTCAGCATCGGCAACCAGACGATCACCCTCAACGCCACCGGCTATAATCTGGCCGCCACCGGCTACAGCACGACGAGCGTTGCGTTGGGCACCATTCACCTGGGTGCGAGTTTCGGCACGCAAAGTTTGTCGATCGACAACACACTGGCCGCCGGCACTTACAACGAAACCCTGGGCGCTTCGTTCGCCAACGTGTCGGGTGTGAGCACCAGTGGCGGCCCGGTGACGGTCGCGGCAGGAGCGGCGGCCAATACCAGCCTGACGGTGGGCCTGGCCAATAGCGCCGGCCCGCACAGCGGCACCGTCGACGTGCAATTCGACTCGCAGGCGGTCAACAGCAGTGGCTTGGGTAGCACCGCTCTGGCCGGGCTCACCAAGACGGTGACGGTCAGCGGCAATGTTTTCAACGGCAGCGGGGTGTGGTCCGGTGCCGGCAGCGGCTGGGGAACCAGCAGCCAGTGGGCGGACTCCAACAGCGTGCACGCCGCCCCCGGCAGCTTCGGCGGCTATGACAACGTGGATACGGCGACTTTCAATGGCAGCGGAGCCACCACGGTCAATCTCGATGCCACGAGCCCGAGCCTCAAGACGCTGGATTTATCCGGAGCAAGCGCCTACACCATCGCCCAAGGCACGGGCAGCGCCAGCCTGCAATTCAAGAGCGGTTCAGGCGACGCCAGCCTGACGGCGGCCAGCGACGGCCACCTCATCAGCGCTCCCGTCAGCCTGGCCAGCAATTTGACCGCCACGGTGACCGGCAGCAGCAACACGCTGACACTCTCCGGAGCCATCAGCGGCAGCGGCATCCTCACCAAGACCGGGGCCGGCACCCTCGCGCTGTCCGGTGCTAACAGCTACGGCGGCACCCACCTCGATGCGGGCACCCTCGCGATCGGCGCGGCCGCGGCGCTGGGTTCCGGCACCCTCACCTTCAATGGGGGAGTGCTCGACGTCAGCTCCACTTTCACGCTGGGCAACGCGATTGTCGTCAATGACGCCAGTCACGGTGTGTGGGTCGCAAGTGGCCAAACGCTGACGCTTTCGGGTGCCATCAGCGGCAGTTACGGCCTCCACAAGGATGGAACAGGCTTCCTCGTCATGGGCAGCGGCAGCAACTCCGCCCCGACCATCATCAACGCAGGCACCGTCACCGCCACCGCCAGCAATGCCGGCAGCAGTGTGTCCATCGCCAGCGGGACCACTCTTGCCTTTGATCAAAGCGGCGGCGCGGACACCTACGGCGGGGCCCTCAGCGGCGGCGGCAACGTCGGCGTCTCCGGTGCACTGACGCTCAGCGGCAGCAACACCAGCTTCAGCGGCAATATCGAAATCGGCGGCAGCGCCACCCTGACGGTGGCGACCCCCGCCAACCTGGGTGGCAGCTCGGCGCAGATTGCCTTGGTTGGCTCGGCCACCGGGACGTCGGTGTTGCACTTCGATAGTGCCGCAGCCAACACGTACGCCAACGACATCACGGTGAGCGCCAACCAGGGCGTTCTTCACAACACCGGCAGCGGCACCGTCACCCTCGGTGGCACCCTCAGCAAGGACGGCAGCGTGCTGGTGTTGCAGGGCGGCGCGTTCAACATCACCGGTTCGATCACCGGTGCCTCCGCCCACTCCGATCTGGTCGTCGATAACTCGACGGTCACCCTCAGCGGCGTCAACAGCTACGCCGGCCCGACCTACATCCGCAACGCCGGCACCTTGAACGCCAACAGCGCCCTGCCCACGGCACCCCGCTCGGACCTCATCATGGATGGCAGCGGCAGTTCGTCCCTGAACCTGGGTGCCAGCCAGCAGGTCGCCTCCCTCACCGGGCTGGCAACTTCCACGGTGGCGCTGGGAATCAACACGTTGACCATTGGCACCGCGTCGGGTTCCACCACCTTTGCCGGGGCAATCTCGGGCGCTGGCGCGTTGGTCAAGGACGGGGCAGCCATCCAGATCCTCTCCGGCAGCAACAGCTACGGCGGCACCACCACGGTGAGCGCCGGGACCTTGCTGGTCAACGGGGCCAACACCGGGCTCGGCACGCTCACGGTCGCCAGCACCGGCACCTTGGGCGGCACCGGATCGATCGCCGGCGCGGTGAGCGTCTCGGGCACCCTCTCACCCGGCACCTCCATCGGGTCGCTGAGCACGGGGGCCCTCACCTTTAACACCGGTTCGTCGTTTGTTTACGAAATGGATGCCACGGCGGTGGCCTCCGTCGCTGCCGACTTCCAGAAAGTGTTTGGCGACGTGACCCTCACCGGAGCGGTCAATCTGGACCTGAGCGCCACGACCGCCTTTGCGCCCAACACCACCTTGGCCTTGATCAACTACAACGGGGCATGGAACGGCGGGTTCTTCACCTACGCCGGCAATCCACTCAGCGACAACGAGCAATTTACCGCTGGCAGCAATACCTGGACCATCCATTACGCGGCCGACGAGGGCGGCGCAAACTACGCGGGCGACTACGTGGCGGGTCATTTCATCAACCTGACCAACAGCCTGACCGCCATTCCCGAGCCGGGCAGCTGGCTGGCACTGGCTTGCTTGTTGAGCGCCGGCAGCTTCATTCGCTCGCGTCGCAAATCGCCCGTCGCCGCGGCTTGAGTGATAACCAGCCATCCCGGTCCCGCCGATTCATGGTTCAACGGTTCCGAGCGGTCAAGGGCAACACGCAGTGGGCGGGCAAGCACAGTCTTACCTAACTAAAATGCCGGACAGCAATCCTGACAGCGGTTATTTCAGCGATGATCCCCAATTGCGCGGGATGGTCAGAATCGGCTGGTTGTGGCTGCCAGCGTGGAATCTCGTGCTGCTTGGAGTGCTGATCGCCTTGGGTTTTGTTGCTAAACCCGCGTACCGGGCATACCGGGCACAATGCGTCGAGGCCAACCTTCAGGCCGCCAGGACGGCGGCCCGCCAAGGGGACTGGGCCGCAGCGCGCGACAAAGCTCACAGCGTTTTGCTGGCCCGTGGGCAGGACCTTGAAGCCTGCCGCATATGGACCCGCGCCCTCGGCAAACTCGGCACGGCAGACGCCTACGCGGCCGCCTCCGAATTGTTCGCCAACCCCCGCGCCACCTGCGCGGACATGTTGGAAAACCTGCAGATGATGGCCTTGCAAGGGCCGCAAGCGGTGGCCCTGAGCGCCTATGCCAGTCTGCCGCCAGCCCTGCGTGAGCAAGTGGTGTTTCGTGCCGCAATCACCCCGCTGCTCGTCCAACGCGGTGAAATCGCCCTGGCCGAGGCGAATTTGCGCGAAGCTGCGCAAGCGTCCGACCCGCCCGGCGTCCGCCTTGAGTTGCTGCGGGTGCTCTGCTGCCAGCCGGATGCCGCGCGGGTGGGCGAGGGTCGGCAGATTCTGGCGGATTTGATAGCCACCAAAGCCGGCCCGGAAGCGCTGGCTGGCCTGTTGCTGCTCGGCGCGGTGCCCGGCGGACTCGCGGCCGGCGCGCCGCTGCCTGATCTTCCCGCCTGGCTCGCCACCCAGCCGCAGGCCACGGCGCTGCACCACCTGTATGGGATGACGCCCATGCTTGAAGCCGGCCCGGCGCAGGCGCAGCTTTGCTATCGAGCGGCGGTAGTGCGCTTTGCCGCCAGCGATCCAGCCGCGCTGGGTTGCTGGCTGGTTGGTTGCGGGCAAGCCGCCATGGCCGCCAGCGTGTTGGAATCAGCCGCCACCACCGGCGCGGCCGCATACCTCGCACGGTTGCACGCGCTGTTGGCTTTGCCGAATGACCCCGCGCTGGCGGCCGCGTTGGCAGCTCCTCCGCGCTCCTGTGATCGCGTCGAGCTGGAGTTGGTGCAGGCTGCGTTTGAATCCAAACGCGGCGAGCGCATCGCCGCCGACGCGGCGTGGGCGCGGGCACTTCGCGGGGCGGCGTTCGACACCAGTCGCAACCGCTGCATCGACATCGCCCGCGCCGCCGAACTCAGCGGTGCCATGGATGTCGCCGAATCCGCGTGGGTGGCCGCGCTGCGGGTCGGCTGGGGCCCGCTGCCACTTTACCGCGACTTGCTGCCGGTCATCGCCTCGCTGGTGGCCAAGGGGCGCTCGGAGGATTTGCTGGTGATGTTTCGCTGCTTGCTGCGCCTTGAGCCACGCAATCTGGACCTGCAGAACAATTACTACTATTTCGCGCTGCTTCACGGCATCATGCCGCCCAGCCAAGTGGCCACTCTGCTGGCCAAACAAGTCGGCCAAAACGAGCACTCGGCATGCAATTCCACCCTGATGCTGGCCGAAATCCTCGATGGCCGCGCTGCCGACGCGTTGGAGCGTTTGCCGCGGCTGCGTGCCGGCAAGGAGGTGTCACCCATGATGCAGCGCGCACTGGAGGGCACCGCCCGGGTGGTGGCTGGCGACACCGCGGCCGGCTCGGCGCTGCTGAGGGAGGTCGACTGGAGCAGCTTCATGAGCCAGGAGCGGATCGTTTTCCGCAGTGTGCTGCTGCAGTTGAAGAGCGGGGAATTGCGGTTGCCTGAGTTGATGGTTGGGAGTGCCGATGCCGATCCCAACCAGGCCCCGGCCTGGCGCAAGGCGTTGCAGCGGCACGAGCAGGATCATGCGGGCAAGGTCCTGCCCGCGCTGCCGGGGCCCCGCCCCCCCGGGCCCGAGGCTTACCATCGCTGAGTTGTTTTTCTGACAGTTCCTCTGTCCCCCAGTTCGTGTCCCCCAGTTCGCAAAGAATGCGCCGTCGGCGTTGCCGGACGGGGATTCTTCGGTTATGCATGGTGCAGATGACCCCGCCAGCGCCTTTGACCTACTGCCCGGATCTCCTCCGCTATGCCCGCCGGCCCAGTCGCGAGGTGTGGATCGGTCATCTCGGCATCGGTGCCCGGCACCCGGTCCGCGTCCAATCGATGATCACCGCGGACACCCGCGACACTCAGGCCTGCGTCGCCGAAATCCTCACCCTCGCCGCAGCCGGTTGCGAAATTGTCCGCATCACCGCCCAGACCAAATCCTACGCCGCCAACCTCCAGCACATCGCCCGCGAAGTCCGCGCCGCCGGCTGTCAGGTCCCATTGGTCGCCGATATTCATTTCAAGCCCGACGCCGCCATGGAGGCCGCCAAATGGGTCGAAAAAGTCCGCGTCAATCCGGGAAACTACTCCGATTCCAAGAAATTTGCCATTCGCGAATACGATGATGCGCAGTACTTTGAGGAGCTCGAGCGGATTCGTGCCGAGTTTGCCCCGTTGGTGCGCCTCTGCAAGGATCTCGGCCGCGCCATGCGCATCGGCACCAATCACGGGTCGCTCTCCGACCGCATCATGAACCGCTACGGCGATACGCCGCTGGGCATGGTCGAGAGCGCGCTGGAATTCGCCCGCATCGCCCGTGATGACAACTACCATCAGTTGGTCTTTTCCATGAAGGCGTCCAACCCGAAGGTCATGATCGAGGCCTATCGCTTGCTGGTGGCCCGCCTCGCGGCCGAGGGCCCGGATTGGAATTACCCGATCCACCTTGGCGTCACCGAGGCAGGCGATGGCGAGGATGGCCGCATCAAGAGCGCCATCGGCATCGGTTCGCTGCTGGCCGATGGCATTGGCGACACCATCCGCGTTTCCCTCACCGAAGACTCGATCCACGAAATCCCCGTCGCCCAGGCGCTGGTGCGCTGCTGCACGGATGACTCCCGGAAGGCGGGAATGGATGGATGGGCTTGGGTGGGTTGCGCTGACCCGGAACTCGCGGCGAGACGCCGCGATCACGGCCTGCGGCGGGACGCCGCCGCCGCCGCCACCTACGACCCGTTCACTTACGAGCGGCGTAGTAGTTCGGTTGTCGCGGTGATGGGGCACGAGCTTGGCGGTGACCGCACGGTGCGGGTGTTCACCACCCAGGACCGCTGGAACGCCATCGCCCACAAGATCCCGGCGATGGGCGATTTCAAGCCGGAGGTCATCTTCGAGCAATCCGGCGTCCGCGAGATCGACCCTCGCGACGATGCCGCCATCACCGAGCTCAATGCGGCCGCCAACCCGCAACTCATCTGCGTGGCCGACGGCGTCGCGATGGAAGTCATTCACGCCTATCGCCTGCTCGCCACCCGCGCCGCGCCACGCCATCCGATCCTCCTCAAGGACACGCTGATGCAAAATCCGGAGCTGGTGGGGCTTGTCAATGGGCGTTGGCTCGGTTCGGCTAATGGCGATACTTTGGAGGCGGCTAAGCCCGCGGCGGTGGAAGGTGACGAAGCATTGCGGCTGGATGCCGCCCTCACGGCCACCATCAGCGCCGCCTGCAACATCGGCTCGCTGCTGTGCGACGGCATTGGCGACGCCATTCTCGTTAGAGGCGAGTCGGCACCCGGCCAGTCGCTGCGGTTGGCCTACAACATCCTGCAGGCGGCCGGCACCCGCATTTTCAAGACCGACTATGTGGCCTGCCCGAGTTGTGGTCGCACGCTCTTCAATCTGCAGCACACGACCCAGAAGATCCGATCCGCCACCGGCCACCTCAAGGGTGTGCGCATCGCGGTGATGGGCTGCATCGTCAATGGCCCCGGCGAAATGGCCGATGCGGATTTCGGCTATGTCGGCGGTGCTCCCGGCAAGATCAACCTTTATGTTGGCAAAACGGCCGTCCAGTTCAACATTGCGGAAGCCGACGCCGTCGCCCGCCTCACCGACCTCATCCGCGAGCATGGCAAATGGGTCGACCCGCCGCCGCCCGCCTCGGACCCCCAACCCCACTGAAACAGCGCGCCATGTCCGACACCGAAACCCTCACCCGCACCCGCGAAGACACCGCGCTGGACGTGCCGTGGAATGTCGTGGTGCACGATGACCCGGTCAACCTGATGGCCTACGTCACCTGGGTGCTGCGGAAAATTTTCGGTTACGATGAAAAGAAGGCGGGTCAGCTGATGATGCAGGTCCACAAGCAAGGGCGCTCGATCGTGTGGTCCGGCCAGCGCGAACGAGCCGAGTTTTTCGTCCAGCAACTCCAGAGCCACCAGCTCACCACCTCGCTCGAAAAGGCCACATGAAACTCGCCCCCTCAGCCGATGGCGGCCTCCACATCGAGGTCGAGGACAAGTCCGATTGGCAGTTGTTGCTCGGCATTTTGCGCGACGCCCAGGACTCCGGCATCGATCTGGCCACCCGGGTTGGCGGTGCCATGGACCAGGCTGCGGACTGGCACGATTGGGA
The DNA here is from genome assembly GCA_903908495.1 of Akkermansiaceae bacterium. Classification (GTDB taxonomy): domain Bacteria; phylum Verrucomicrobiota; class Verrucomicrobiia; order Verrucomicrobiales; family Akkermansiaceae; genus Luteolibacter. The sequence goes on along the minus strand of CAIVSK010000096.1, from coordinate 59,697 downwards.
GGAATTTGTCATCCCTGACATTCGCGCGAGCTTTCTGGCCGACCTCAAAACCGTCCTTATCGCCATCGAATCCGCCAGATTGGAGGCCGCCGGAGGTGCCGGCAACGTGTGGATCACCGGTGAGGACGCCTTCCATTGGTACAGTGCCTTGAACCAGGCCCGCCTCGCCTTGGAGGCCATCCACCACTTCGGTCCTGGCGAATCCGTCAACCCCAACCAACTCTCCCAAACCGGTTTGGCGGCATTCATCCGCTCGCATTTCTATTGCGCGTTCCAGAGCATTTTGTTGGATCTGGGACTCGGCTGAGGCCGCGCCGCCCGATACTGGCAGTTTGGCAGGAGGATGGGCTTCTAGCCTGAAAGTACGGGATCGGGATCGCCGTAATCGCGGGCGTTATTTTTGCGCGAGCTTCACCGGACATCCATGAAACGCCGCCATTTTCAGCAACTTCTCGCTGCGGGCAGTGCCTGCCTGTTCCTGCCAACCCGTGCCCACGCCGCCGACGGGGCTGCGTTTCCAGCGGCGGAAGCGCTGGTTCGCAGGTTGTTAGGTGATGCCGCCGACCGCATCCGCTGCGAGAAAACCGCTGGGGTCACCGACGCCTACACCATCGACAAGGACGGCGGCACCCTCGTCCTTCGTGGCAATTCGCCGGTCGCCATCGCCGCCGCGCTCAATGACTGGAGTTAGATCTCGATGGCCGCCGCAAGGATTACTGGGGATACCCTTACGTCTCCGCCTCGTCAATTCAGGGATCCGCCGCGTCCACCTCGATACATTCTCCTCCGAATTGCTCGGACTGGTGGAAACAGCCCGGAAGATCGAAGCGGGCTGGGGCCGCGATCACGGGGCATCCTGTTGCCGGAATTCCGAGGGCGAAATGCCCTTGAAGGCGCGGAATCTGCGGGCAAAATCACTGCTGCTGCTAAAACCGCACTTCTCCGCCACCGTGGTGACGGCGAGTCGGGTGCCGGCCAACAGGCGGCGGGCTTCCTCAAGCTGTCTGCGTTGGATCGCCTGGCCGGGGGTCAATCCGGTGGCCGCCTTGAAATGGGCGCTAAACGTGTTGTAGGAAACCTTTTGGGTGGCTCTGAAAAGTTGCTCCACCGTCAATCCGCCACAGGCGTGTAGGGCGATGTGGTCCACGGCCCCTGCGATGTTACTCAGATGGACCCGTTGGAGCCCTGTTGACTGGCGGACCCGCAAGTCCATGGCCTCGCATCGCAAGGTTTCGTAAGGAATCGGCATTCCTGACAGGATTTGGGTGAGCACCCGCGCCGCCTCGGAGCCGATCCTTTCTCCGAGCGGGAGGACGCTCGTCAGGGTGGGACGGCTGGACAGGCTGACGTCCGCGTCATCCGAACCAATCACGGCGATGTCCTCCGGGACGCGCAGGCCCAGGGACCGGCAGACGCGAATGGCGTATCCGCCGCCACCCATTTCCGGGCAGAAGATTCCAGCCGGCTTGGGAAGCAGCCGCAACCAAGCCGCCATTGCCCGTGAAATCGGCTCCGGCGGCAGCTCCTGATCATCCAACAACGCCGGATCCACGATCTCCGTGAAAATCACCTGCACGCCGGGTCTCGGTCGGACCAGATCCAGGAACGCATCCCCTTGCGGTGAGCTGATGCTCGCCAGCCTGAGCAGGGCGATCGATCGCAAGCCCTGCTGGCGAAGATGATCCACCGCCGCTCTGATCTGGGCGGAAAACGAACCGGACACGGCGACCACCTTCGGCCGGGTTTTAATGTGGCACATGCTCACCACGGGACAAGGCCTGGCGAGGAGGGCGAGACACCGGTCAAGTTCCTCGTCTTCCAGAAAAGTGAGCAATCCGTCCGGCTGCCAGGCCAGCAAGCGGCTCACCGGGTCGCGCCTGTCTGCCTGGGGCCGCATGTTTCTCGGCACCCGGAATTCCTGGATCACCAGTCCCAGCTGGGTTTCTGCATACGACAGCACCCCGCGCAGCAAGCGGTGGGTGTAGGCGCTCGCCAGTGGGGAAACAAAGGCGAGCTTGCAGGATGGAGGCACGCCCCAAGCATGGCACAACTTGGGGAAAAGGTATAGCGATTTGCGGCCAGAGCTATAGCCAGAGCAAGAATATCAGATATTCTCACGACGCGGAGAGGCCCAAAGGTACCCAAATCAACCGCTTCATTAACCTCAAAGAACCATGCAAAGACCATTATTCGCCAAGCACCTCAAACAATCGCTGCAGGCTGTCCCCATGGCCGCGCTGATGCTCGGTGCCGCCGAAAGCCAAGCGGTAACCAGCGTCGGCGTGAACATTCAAGGCTCGGCTTATGGCTACAATGCGGGTGCGGCAGTCACCCAGAGAGCCTTTGGCATCAGCCCCTTGGGCTGGTTCGGCACCGGCACAACCGGGGGTACCCCCGGCTACAATTACGGCTTTACGAGCGGTAGCATGACCGTGATTCCGATCAGCGGCGGGCCCGGTTTTGGCTTTGCCTGGACGTCGGGCGAGGGCAATCATAACTTTAATCCCTGGTCCGGCTGGAGCCCGGCCGATCCGAGCAATATGCCCGGATACACCGGTTATCCAGGCGACTACGAGGCTATTTACGCGTTCCTCTCGCCCGCTTACTCCATTTCCCTGACCGGGTTGAACGCGCAGTTCCCCAACGGCTGCGTCCTTCAAGCCGTCACGGGGACCGACGGCGGCGGACCGCAGTCGGTCGTCGTGACCGGCAGCGGTGCCCAGACCTTGACCCAAACCAACCTTTTCACTCGCAGCACAGGCGGTCCCATCTACATCTCCGCCGCGAGCACGGCGTTGACGGATGACTCGGTCACCCTCACCCCGGCCGGCGGCGCGGGCCGGGAGGCGATCAGCGGGGTCATCATCACTGACAAACCCGTCGTCACCGTGCCCCCCGCGGGTGGGACGTACATGGCCGGCCCTCCCTTGACCCTGACCTCGAGTGTCGCCGCCCTGCCCGCCGAGCTGTCCTACCAGTGGCGCAAGAACGGCACGGCCATTTCCGGTGCCAACTCGGCGACCTATACCAAAGCGGTGAGCACTTCGGCGGACAGCGGAAACTACGACCTGGTGGTGACCAATCTTTACGGCACGGCCACCAGCGCGGTCGCCACGGTCAACGTGGTCCCGATCGGCAACAACCTCGAAGTTTACTACACGTTTGACTCCGGCACGGTCAACTCGACCACCGTTACGGATCAATGGAGCGATGATGGCAACCTCGACAATGTGGGCCGCAGTTCGCTGACCACCTTCACCACCGGCGCGAAGTTTGGCGACGCCTTGAATGTCTCGACTACGGGTGACACCCCGGAATGCCCCACCGCCGATCCCGCCACGATCAACTCCACTTGGCTTCCCGGAACCAACGACTACACCCTGTCCTTCTGGTATCGCCAGGGAACCACGGGATATAACCGGGTTTTCGATGCGGGCGCACGAGGCAACGATGGCAATAATGATGACGGATTGCAAATCTACTCGCTCAACGGGGGAGGCTATGAAGTGGCTTTCCACGATCCGTCGATCGGTTCGGCCACCCGCGACACCTTCAAAACCGGCGTCGGTAACTCCGTCTTCGACGGCGTGACATGGAACCATTTCGTGCTGGTCCGCAGCGGCACCAGCTTGCGCCTGTGGATCAACGGTGCAGACGTGGGCGGCACTACCCTCAGCGCCGGCTACAACATCGCCGTGGGTGCCGACACTTGGTATCGGGAGCCGCGTTTCGGTCCCGACCAGGACACGATCAGCGGCGCGGCCTATGACGATTGTGCCATCTGGCACCGGGCGCTGGAAAGCGCTGAAATCGCCCAGATATGGAATGGCGGCACGGGCAAGACCATCAACACGCTGCTCAACTTGACTTCAAAGCCAAGCTTCAGCCCGGCGGGCGGAGGATATGTTTACGAACAGTCGGTGACCCTCACTTCGGACAGCGGTTCGACGATTTACTATACCACGGATGGCAGCGATCCGACCACGTCGGGCACGCGGAGTTCGGGTTCCAGCCCGATCACCGACATCATCGTCCCGGCGGACACCACCGAGACGATCAAGGCCTATGCCACCAATTCCGGAACCAACGACAGTGCGGTGGCGAGCGCCACTTATGTCACCTATTCGTCCGCCACCTGGACGAGTCTGGCCAGTGGCACATGGGAGACGACCGGCAACTGGGCCGGCGGAGTGCTGCCCAATGCTCCCGGAATCAACGTGGATTTCAGCAAGCTCACCCTGACGGGCAATACCGCCGTCACCAGCGTTTCCTCCGCATCCGCCGGCACTCTGATCTTCGGCGATGAGGGGAACCGCTACTCGTGGGGCATTTCGGGCGGAATGCTGACACTGGATAACGGCAGCAGCTCGCCGGCGATCACAACCCTGAACACCGATGTCGGCATCGCCGCCACGCTGACCGGCACGCACGGGCTTTTCAAGGACGGTCCGGGCACACTCACGCTCTCCGGTTCGAGCAGCTACTCCGGCACCACCACGGTGTATGAGGGCGCCCTGATCGTGTCGTCGAGATCCGGTGACGTCCCCTATTCTGTCGCCAGCAACAGCACCCTCAAGATCGGCTATTCCACCGGCGGCGGATATGCCAGCACCAACCTGAAGGTGTACGGTGCCGGCGTTGCAGCCACCACCGGACTCTATCTGAATGGCGGCACCAGTTACAACTGCAGCGGCCAGCTCCAACTGCTTGGCGCTCCCACCACCATCCGCCAATATGGCAGCGGCCTCGCCGGTATCGGCACCTTCGATGTCAACGGGGTTGGCCTTTTCTGCAGTTCCGCCGCATCCGGTTCCATCATCGATGCCAACATCCAGATGGTCAGCCGCGGTTATGGGATGGCGATGCAGGTTGACGCCGGCGCCAACACCGCCACCGGCGACCTCATTATCAATGGCCCGCTGAACGTGGAGAACAATTATGGGTTCATCAAGCGCGGCGGCGGCTCGCTGGTGCTGAACGGCGTTGCCTCGTCCGGCAATGTCGCGCTGAGCATCGAGGGAGGCACGGTCATCTGTGGAACGACCAACTGCATCGGCGCGAATGCGGCGCTCTCTATCAATTCAGGCTGCGTGATGGCGCTCAACGGATTCAATCAAACCGTCAAGAGCCTCAATTTCGGCGGTGTCCAACAGGCATCCGGAAGATGGGGAGCCACCGGATCGGGAGCGACCCACATTGACAACACCCATTTCACCGGCAGCGGTGTGGTGATGGTGGGGACCGTGCCTGACTTTGCCGCATGGGCACTGGCAAACGCCCCGGGTCAATCCGCATCGGAGGACCATGACAATGATGGCGTCTCCAACGGCATCGAGTATTTCATGGGCCTCTCCGGATCCGGTTTCACCGCCAATCCGGGTCTCGTGGCGGGCAAGGTTTCGTGGCCCAAGGGCACCACTTACAGCGGCGTTTATGGAGTCGATTATGTGGTGCAAACCTCGCCGGACCTATCCACCTGGACGGATGTCCTGATCGGGGATCTCAATCTGAACAACGGCAGCCCGCTGGAATACACCCCGCCGGTCGGAACTCCGAAGTCCTTCACCCGCCTCAAGGTGACGGGTCCTTGATCCGCTGACTCTATCACCCATCCCGCACCCGCCGCCGGTCCGGCCGACGGCGGGTGATTGGTGAACGGGATGCGCGTGGAGTGTTGGAAATCGAGGCTGGCATTTTCCCCTGCCGGAACCTTAGATGTCCGCCATGCACGGAACAATGGCCCAAATGCGGCGAAACCCGCGCGATCTCGCCAAATGGCAGAAGGCGCAACAGCACTTGCTCTCGGGAAATCACCGCCTCGCGCTCACCGCCTACCGCGATCTCGCCCGGCGCTATCCCGCCATCGCCGAGTTATGGTTCGAGCTGGGAAACGCCGCGTCCGGCAGCTTGGATTTCCCGCTTGCGAACCAGGCCTATCTGCGCACTCGCGAACTCGCCCGTGGCAATGCTCCGCTGTTAGGCATGATCGGCCAGCAATACCAGAGCCTCCGCCAGCTCGACGACGCCCGGTCCTGTTATGAGGACGCGCTGGCCGCGGACTCCGGCTCCGTGGACGCCCGCATCAATCTCGCCATCTGGTTTGAAAAGCAGCGCCGCCTCGATGACGCCATGGAGTGCGTGGATGCCTGCCTCGCCCGTTTTCCCAGGGACGACCAGGCCCGCTATTTCCACGCCTTCCTCCTGCACCGGCGCAAGGACCACCAAGCCGCCGAACGGGAACTCCGCCGTCTGATAGAAGACGGGCCGGCGTACCCCTTCGTGAAATACGCCAGCCGCCACCTGCTCGGCGTCGTGCTCGACGAACTCGGCCAATACGACGAAGCCCTGCGCTGGCTGATCGAGGCGAAGGCCCGGGTCCGCACCATCACCGACACCTCCGTGCTGGAACGCGGCTACGACGAGGCCGAGCGCCTGCGCCGGGAAATGTTAGCCTCACTCACGCGGGAAACCATCGACCGCTGGCGAAACGAGCCGTCCCGTTCATCCGGCGGGCCGCAGATCGCCTTCCTCGGCGGCCATCCACGCAGCGGCACCACCCTCATGGAGCAGATCCTCGGCGGCCATCCCGCTGTGCTCGCCTTCGACGAGCCCTCCGCATTCCAACACGAAATCATTGCCCGCGCTCCGGCGGATCCCGGCGGACTGAGCGCAACCGCCATCCACGAAATGCGCGGCCGCTATGTGAAGAGCCTGCTGCGCGAAGTCTCCGGCCCCACCGATGCGGAGGTGCTGCTAGACAAGAACCCCTCGCCCACCATGTCGCTCAACGTCTGGCTGCGCGTCTTTCCCGAGCTCAAGGTCATCATCGCCCTGCGCGATCCGCGCGATGTCGTCATCAGTTGTTTCTTCCAGAACATCATGCTCAATGCCACCAACGTCAATTTCCTCAGCTTGGAGCGCACCGTGAAACACTATGCCGACCTCATGGACGTGTGGCTCCGCATGAGGGAACTCGGCGGCTTCGATTGGATCGAGACCCGCTACGAGGACGTCGTCGCCGGATTGGAAAACGAGGGCCGCAAGGTCACCGAATTCCTCGGCCTCCAATGGCATCCCGATCAATCCGCGTTCCATGAAAACGCCCGGAAAAAATTCCTTTACGCCCCCACCTATCACGACGTCACCCGGCCCGTTTACCAAGGATCCGTCGGCCGCTGGCAGCGCTATGCCACCGCGCTGGAGCCCTATCAGGAAGCTCTCGCCCCCTATTGCCGGGCGTTCGGATATGACGCATGAAGCCCGGGTCATTGGCCCTTCACCTTGGAAGCGTGCGGGAGGTCCTTCAAAGCCGTTTCAACTTCCGCCGGCACGCGCTGGTCGGGAATCGCCTCAAGCTTCTTGTCTGGTCCGCCGAAGACCGGTTTGCCGTAGTCCTTTTCCAGTTTGGAAAAGACCGCGCCGAGTTTGTCCTTGTCGCCCTCCGCGAGGAAATAGGAGCCGTGCAACTCACCCCAGGTGCCGTCGCCGCTGGCATGCGTGAGGAACGTCATGGAGGTGACGCTTTGCCCCAGCCACAGCCGGTAGAGCGCGAGCTTGGGCTCGCTCTTGTTCTGGCCGGAGAAATTCTCGAGGAACGAATTCATGCTGCCTCCCAAGGTGGTCACGCATTTTTTGCCGCCGTTCGGGCAGGAGATGGTGGCGCTATGAAGCCACTTCCTGGTGGGGCGGTCATAGACGTAGTAGCGTGCCTCCGTGGTATCGGGTTCGGCACCGGGTTGCTTGCTCACGAAGAACTGAAACGTCTCGCCTTCGTGCCAGTTCCAGATCATGTGCGTGTGGCCACCCTCGCCCTCGCCGCCAAAGCGTCCGGCGTTGGTCTGCGGGTCCGCCTCCGTCACCTTCGGGTGCAGCGTGGGCGAGGTGTCCCAGATTGAAAAGATCGTGCGGCGTTCGGTCTGGCTGTTGTGCTGGATGCCGCAGTAGCCGCCCGCAGCTTCGCCCGGATGCCAGTTGGCACCGCAATAGTAGATGGTGGTATGGGTAGCCAGCACCGTGATTTCTCCGTAGAGACAAGTGGCGTCCTTCGCTTTCTCCAGATTCCACCAAAGATGTTGGGCCGGCGCATTTGCGGCAAGCAGCAACACGCTGCCCATGGCGAGTAGATATGCTTTGAGTGACATGCCCATGAGACGAATCGAAACGGCAAATCCTTTCACCTCGCTTGGCAATCCTCCACCCCGTGCGGTTCTCGACGCCTGCCGGAAGCGGGCCTGCTCGCCAACAAAAATCCGCTGGCCTGACAGCATTTGGTGCCACCGCCGCGGGCCCGCCGGCCTGCACGCGACCGTCATCCTGCTGCGGCGGAAAGCAAAAATATCAATGGCGTTTCCGCAGGCGATGCCCTATGGGTGGGCATGCCAACGCGATGCGCCCCTCCCCGGATCTTGCAGCGGGCCACTGACCTGCTGCGCTTGCACAGGTGCCGGGCTCTGCCGATGCGGGCGTTGGCGCGCGAAATTGTAGCATGAAAAAGTCTATCATCATCCTGTTGTTGCTGGCGGCAGTGCTCGCCGCGGCGTGGTACTTGCGGGGGAAATTCACCCCCGCGGACGCTCCTCTAACGCTCTACGGCAACGTCGATATCCGCGGCGTCGATCTCGGTTTCCGGGTGGCCGGCCGCTTGTCGGAGGTGCTCAAGGATGAAGGCGACGCGGTGAAGGCCGGTGAGTTGTTAGCCCGGATAGACCCTCAACCCTACATCGATGAACTGGCCCGCGCCGACGCCCTGGTGGCGGCTGCAGTGGCCGACCAGCAGCTGAAACGGGCCGGCAACCGCAGCGAGGAAGTCGAGCAAGGGCGGGCGGCCCTGGAGGAAAGCCGCTTGGTCGCGCGCAACGCGGAACGCGCCCACCTACGGCACCTCGGCTTGGTCGGCCGGGGCGGCACGTCCCAACAGGATCTGGAATCCGCGGAATCCGCCCGCGACGAGGCGAACCAGCGGGTGAAGCTCAATGAGGCAAAGTTGAAGTTGTTAGAGGTCGGGTTCCGGGCCGAGGAGATCGCCGCTGCCGATGCCGCGGTGGCCCAGGCACAAGCCGCGCGTGCCAGCGCCGCCCTCCATCTGGACGACACCCAGCTCAAGGCGCCGTCGGCTGGCATCGTGCTGACCCGCGCGCTCGAACCGGGAGCGATCCTGCAGGCCGGGGCCAGCGTGATTTCCCTGTCGCTGGAACAACCGGTGTGGGTGCGGGCCTATGTGCATGAGAGCGAGCTCGGCCGGGTGCCGCCCGGCAGCCAGGTGTTGCTCACCACCGATGGCCGGCCGGGCAAGCCGTTCCACGGCAAGGTCGGCTTTGTTTCGCCGCGCGCCGAGTTCACCCCCAAGTCGGTCGAAACCCCCGAACTGCGAACCTCGCTGGTCTATCGGCTCAGAATCGTCGTCGCGGATTCCGACGGCTCGCTGCGGCAGGGCATGCCGGTGACTGTTTCGTTAGATCCAACCCCGCCTTGAAGTGTCCGACGTTGTTGTCAGTTTCGCGGACCTCACCAAATCGTTCAAGGGGATGGCCGCCCCGGCGCTCGCCGCGGTGACCGGCGAGATCCGCCGCGGCTACATCACCGGGCTGGTCGGCCCGGACGGTGCTGGCAAGACCACCTTGTTGCGGCTCATCGCGGGCTTGCTGGTGCCGAGTTCCGGCCGCCTGACCACCCTTGGCCACGATCCGGTGGATGCGGCCGCGGCGATCCACCGCGAGCTGGGGTACATGCCGCAGAAGTTCGGCTTGTACGAGGACCTCTCGGTGTTGGAGAATCTAACATTGCATGCGGATCTGCGCAACGTCACCGGCAAGGAACGGGTGGAGACGTTCGCGCGGCTGTTAGCCTTCACCGACCTGCAGCGCTTCACCGGGCGTTTTGCCGGCAAGCTTTCCGGCGGCATGAAACAAAAGCTCGGGCTCGCCTGTGCGTTGTTAGGAAAGCCGCGGCTGCTGCTGCTCGACGAGCCGGGCGTGGGGGTGGACCCGATATCCCGCAAGGAACTCCGCAACATGGTGGGCCGGTTGGTGGATGATGGCATCGCCGTGGTCTGGAGCACGGCCTATCTGGAAGAGGCGGAGCTGTGCGGCACCACCCTGGTGCTCAATGAGGGGCAATTGATATTTTCCGGCGCGCCGGAGGCGATGACCGCACCGCTGGCCGGCCGATGCTGGCACCTGCGCAACCCCGCCGGCAACAAACGCCGCTTGCTGGCCCGGGCACTGTCCCATCCGTCCATCAGCGACGGCACCATCCAAGGCCATCACCTGCGGCTGACGTTTCGCGCCGACGCGGCGGCCATGCCGCCAAACTTTCCGCCCGCAGACCTCGGCGCACCGCCCGCCACCGAGTGGGCACCGGTGGCTCCGCGCTTCGAGGACGCCTTCATCGACCGCATGGGCGGCGGCCCCGGCGGCGATTCGGTGCTCGCCCACCATGTGCGGGCCATCCCCGGCGACGGCTCCGTGGTCATCGAGGCACTGCAACTCACCAAAAAATTCGGCGATTTCACCGCCACCGACGCGGTTACCTTCCACGTCCGCCGCGGTGAGATCTACGGATTGCTAGGTCCTAACGGGGCCGGCAAGTCCACCACCTTCAAGATGATGTGCGGCTTGCTCAAACCCACCGCGGGGCGCGCCACGGTGGTCGGGCTCGACTTGCGCCACAGCGCCGGCCGGGCGCGCCAGAAGCTCGGCTACATGGCGCAGAAGTTCTCGCTCTACGGCAACCTGAGCGTCCGCAGCAACCTCGAGTTTTTCTCGGGCATCTATGGCCTGACGGGTGCCAAGCGGCGCGATAAAACCGCCACCATGGCGGAAATTTTCCACCTCGGGCCGTTTCTCGATGCCAAGACCGACTCCCTGTCGTTAGGTTTCAAGCAACGCCTGGCGCTTGCCTGCGCGGTGATGCACGAGCCGGATATCTTGTTTCTGGACGAGCCCACCTCGGGCGTGGACCCGGTGACCCGGCGCGAATTCTGGACCCACATCAACGGCCTGGTTGAGCGCGGCGTGACGGTGATGGTGACCACCCACTTCATGGACGAGGCGGAATATTGCGACCGCATCGGCCTGGTCTATCGGGGCAAGCTCATCGCCGAGGGCACGCCCGACGAGCTCAAGGGCCTGGCCGCCACCACCGACGATGCCGAGCCGACGATGGAGGACGCCTTCATCGCCCTGATCCAGGGTGAGGAGGAGACGTGAGGGCCACATAAGGGGTCTCGTGCAGCACGCATGGCTTGCGGCGGGTCAGCAGCAGCCAGCATTCATAGGCGGTGCCGACCACGATGAGGGTGACGAAAATCAACAGGGTGGCAGTGACCACCACATCAACGCGGGCGTTGAACAGCGAGGTCTTGGCGGCGGCCAGCGCCGGCCCGTCCAGACCGCCGGCGATCTTGGCCTCGAATTTGTGGATGGCCGGGACAAACCCCGCCGCTGCCGGCGAGAACAGCTTGTACCAACCGGCGCTGTACGTCGCCACGGTTAGTAATAGCAGCGGCCCCAGCGTGGTCCAGCAATAGCGGGCCTTGCCCATCTTGATGAGCAGCACCGTGCCAAAGCAAAACGCTATGACCGCCAGCAGTTGGTTGGAAATGCCGAAAATCGGCCACAGGCTCTTGGCGATGCCCTCGGGGTCGAGCGCCCCTTGATAGAGGAAAAACCCCCACGCCGCCACCAACAGCCCGGTCGCCAAAATGTTGCCCGCCCATGAGCGGGTGTCGCGCAGACGGGGCACCACCTCGCCCAGCAGGTCCTGCAGGATGAAGCGGCCGACCCGGGTGCCGGCGTCCAGGGTTGTTAGGATAAACAGCGCCTCGAACATGATGGCGAAGTGATACCACAGCGAGAGCGCGGTCTTGCCGGGAATGATGGCGGCAAACATCCGCGCCATGCCCACCGCAAACGTCGGCGCGCCGCCGACCTTGCCGATCATGTGGGGCTCGCCTAGATCGCTGGCCAGCGCCTGCATCTGCTCCAGACTGATGGCATAGGTGGGCCCGTATGAGTTGATGGTGTGGATTTGCGCGGCGACCGCGGCTGTGTTGTTAGGATCGACCGGCGAGTTGATGGCGAAATATTCGCCGGGCGGCAGCGCGCAGGCGGCGATGACGGCCATGAGCGCCACCAACATCTCGACGATCATCGCGCCGTAGCCGACGACGCGGATGCTGGCTTCGCTACCTAACAATTTAGGCGTGGTGCCCGAGGCGATGAGGGCGTGGAAGCCGCTGATGGCACCGCAGGCGATGGTGATGCAGACGAAGGGAAACACCGGCCCGGGCACCACAAAGCCGCCGCCGTGGATGAATGGCGTGAGCGCCGGCATCTGCAAGGGTGGTGCCAAAAACACGATGCATAATCCTAACAGGGTCACCGTGCCCAGTTTCATGTAGGTGCTCAGATAGTCGCGCGGTGCCAGCAACATCCACACCGGCAACACGCTGGCGGCGAACCCGTAGATCATGATCGCCCACGCCAGTTGGGTGGCTTTCAAGGTGAGCGCCGCCGCCCACGCCGGCGGCAGGTACTTGCCGCCGACCACCGCCGCCAACAGCCCGGCCACGCCGAACACGGTGGCCTGGGTGACGCTGGCTTTGCCGCTCTTGATGGCCGCGCCCATGATGAAGGCCAGCGGAATGGTGGCGGCAATGGTGAAGAGGCCCCACGGGCTTTCAGCCAGGGCCTTGACCACCACCAGACCGAGCACCGCCAGCAGGATGGTCATGATCGCCAGCAGGCTGATGAGCGAAATGATGCCGAGCACCGGGTTGAGTTCCTCGCGGATCATCTGGCCGAGCGATTTGCCCTGGCGGCGCATCGAGGCAAACAACACCACCGAGTCGTGCACCCCACCGCCGAGGGTCGCACCCACCAGAATCCACAGCGCCCCCGGCAGGTAGCCGAACTGCGCGGCCAACACCGGCCCGACCAGCGGCCCGGGGCCGGCGATGGCGGCAAAGTGGTGGCCGAACACCACCCACTTGGGCGTCGGCACAAAGTCCTTGCCATCACTGCAGGTGACGGCCGCCGGCGCGCGCCGCTCATCCACGGTTAGAACCTTGGCCATCAGCCAGGCCGAGTAAAACCGGTACGACACCGCAAAACAGCACACCCCGGCAATCACCAGCCACAACGCGTTGACCGGCTCGCCGCGCTGGAATGCCATCAGCCCGACGGCAAACGCGCCGAGCAGGGAAATGGCGGTCCACAGGAAAATGCGGTAGATGTTCGGCATGCTTTCTCGATCTTGCTAGAAAAACCACCCGTGGTGCTTGCTGCGCTTGTAGGCGCCGTCGCCGACGGACAGGACTTCGAGGTGGGTGGTGGTTAGGCCGGAGCCATAGAAGCCGATTTTATTGGCGGCGCGGGGCGAGAGGTCGAGGCAGCGCCCAGCGATGAAGGGCCCGCGGTCATTGATGCGGACCTTGACGGATTGGCCGGTCTTGAGGTTGGTGACCTTGACGACGCAGGGCAGGGGCAGGGTTTTGTGGGCCCCGATGAGATCCCACGGCATGACCTTTTCACCCAGCGAGGTGGTGCCGCGCACGAGGCCGAAAAACGATGATTCGTTGTACCAGGAACAAGTGCCGGTCTCCTCATAGGTGAGCGCCTGCTCGACGCTCATCGGATGATAGGTCTGGCCGCGCACGGTGTAGGCGCGGGTCATGTAGCCGCGGTAACTGCTGCTGCACGAGGCGAGCAGGGCGATCACGAGCAACGCGCCGGCGCGGGCGGCTTGCCGCATAAAATGGGTGAGGTTCATGATGTTGAGCCAGTCCCCCTTTGTCTGATGCGGGCAGGATGCCCGGCCCACCGTGGAGCGGGCATCCTGCCCGCCGGACGACATTGCCGGTCCCATGATGCTTGGCCCATGCGCCGCTGCTATTTCTTGCGTTCGCGCACCACCGTGAGGGTGGCGGCGACCTTTTCCTTCATTTCCTTGCCGGGTTTGAATTTGACGGCGGCGCGGGCGGGGATTTTGACGGTGGAGGTGGGGTCTTTCGGGTTGCGGCCGAGTTTTGCCTTCAACTCGCGGACCTCGAAGGCGCCGAATTTCCGCATCACGACGTTGTCGCCGGCTGCGAGGGTCTCGGTGATTTCATCAATGAGTACCTGAACGATTTCGGAAATGGTTTGCTGGGTGATCTCGATGCCTCTGAGGGCGAGCTTTTCGGTGATTCTGATGGCGAGTTCGCGTTTGGTGATGGTGGCCATGGGAGAGGAAGGGGAGGGAGGCAGCGGCACTGCGCGGCCATTACAAACTGATTGGCAATGACTTGTCGCGCGAAAAAGTGCGGCACCGGGTGAGTTTTTTCGTCGCCGGAAATCCATCGGGGGATTGGCCGGGCGGCCCCGTCCCGAGGATGATCCACTCGCGGGCGAGGATCGGGGCGGCGGCCACCGCAATGTCGCTTTCGCCTTGAGTGCGCTGATTGAGGGTGAGGCTGAGCCCCTGTTGCTGGAGCGCGCGTGGGAGGACGCGTGGGTTGGCGAACGGGTCGCCAACGACCCGCAATTGCGTGATTCCGCCGCGTGATTTGCGGATTGCCAATCCGCTGCAGACTGCTAGGTTCGGCCCCCCGTCCCATGACCACCACCGAGACATTCCAGCAGCATGTGCTTCCAACCTACGGCCGATTTCCGCTCGTGGCCGTGCGCGGCGAGGGCTGCCGCTTGTGGGACGACGCCGGCCGTTCTTTCCTGGATTTCTGCGGCGGCATCGCCGTGTGCTCGCTGGGCCATTGCCATCCACGCCTGGTCGCGGCGCTGCGCGAGCAGGCCGGCACCCTCATCCACGTGTCCAATCTCTATCAGATTCCGCAGCAGGCCGAGCTGGCCCGCGAAATCAACGAGCAGCACGTCCGGCTTCCCGGGAAAATTTTCTTTTCCAACTCGGGAGCGGAAGCCAACGACGGTCTGATCAAGGCCGCCCGCCGCTTTGGCCACCGCCGCGCGCAGGCCGATGGGGCACCGCGTTTCGAGGTGATCACCTTCCAACAATCGTTCCACGGCCGCACCCTCGGTGCCATGGCCGCCACCGGTCAGGCGAAAATCCAGGAGGGCTTCGACCCCTTGCTGCCGGGCTTCCGCTACCTTCCCTTCAATGATCCGGCGGCGCTGGTCGGCGCGGTGCGCGCGGAAACCGCGGCTGTATTGCTGGAGCCGGTGCAGGGCGAGGGGGGTGTCAACATCGCAACGCCGGAGTTTTTGCGGGCCGTCGCCGCGCTGTGCAAAGCGCACGACCTGCTGTTGTTTTTCGATGAGGTACAGACGGGCTTCGGCCGCTGTGGCCAGGCCATGGCTTGGCGCGCGATTGCTCCGGAGATCGAGCCCGACGGCATTTCGTGGGCCAAAGGCATGGGCGGCGGCGTGCCCATCGGCGCGTTCTGGCTCAGCGATCGCGCCATCGATGCCGCCGGCACCCCGTTGGCGTCCTTGCTCGGCCCCGGCTCGCACGGCTCCACTTACGGCGGCAACCCGCTGGTGTGCGCCGCCTCGCTGGCCGTGTTGCAGGAAATCCGCGAGCGCGACCTCGCCGCCAACGCCCGCCACCAGGAATCCCGCATCCGTGCCACCATCGCCGCTTGGCAACTGCCCGTCATCACTGCGGTTCGCGGCTTGGGATTGTTGCTGGGAATCGGCCTCGATCCCGCCCGCATCCCCACCCCCGCCGGCAAAACCCCCGCGCTCGTCGTCGTCCACCGCCTGCTGGAACAAGGCCTGCTGGTGCCCGCGGCCGGACCTAACACCATCCGCCTGCTCCCGCCCCTCAACGTGACCGATGCCGAGATCGACGAGGCGCTGGCCCTTTTGCACGCCGTGCTGGCAACATTCTAACATACCTATGAAGCATTTCCTGTCCATCGAACACCTCAGCGCCGACGCCATCCAGCGCTTGCTCGCCAGTGCTGCCGAGCTCAAGCGCGGGCGCGGTGCCCACGCCGCCCAACCGCTGGCCGGCCAGACCTGGGCACTCATTTTCACCAAGTCGTCCACCCGCACCCGCGTCTCGTTTGAGGTCGGCATCCGCGAACTGGGCGGCTTCCCGATGTTTCTCTCGAAAAACGACATCCAGCTCGGCCGCGGCGAGCCGATCAAGGACACCGCCCGCGTGCTCGGCCGCATGGTCCACGGCGCTGTCATCCGCACTTTCGCCCAGCAGGACGTCAGCGACTTCGCCGCCTTTTCCAACATTCCGACCATCAACGCGCTGACCGACGACGAGCATCCGTGCCAGATTCTGGCCGATCTACTAACCATTATTGAGAAGCTCGACCACCTGCGCGGCCGCAAGATCGCCTTCATCGGCGACGGCTTCTCCAACATGACCCGCTCGTGGATGTGGGCGGCCAAACACCTCGGCTTTGAGTTGGCCGTCGCCGCGCCCCCGGCCTATCAGCCACCGGCGGAGTTTCTCGCCGCCCTCGCCGCGCCCAATGTCACCGTCACCGCCGATCCCCGCCAAGCCGCCCACGGCGCCCACGTCATCAACACCGACGTCTGGCTCTCCATGGGCCAGGAAGATCAAACCGACAAGGAACGCGAGTTCGCCGGCTTCGAGGTCAATGCGGCACTCCTCGGCGAGGCCGCGCCCGGTCACATCGTGCTGCACTGCCTGCCGGCCTATCGCGGCAAGGAAATCAGCGCCGAGGTCCTCGAGCTCCACGCCGACACGATTTTCCAACAAGCCGAAAACCGCCTTCACGTCCAAAAGGCGATCCTCGTCGCGCTTGCCGCCGCCTCCGCGCCGGATTCTAAAATCTGAAAATCCGCTTGAATAAACCGGCACCCGCGCCGTTCCAATGGGTGATGAAAATGCGATTTACAAGGCTGACGGCGGCGGCGGTGACCGCCTGCTTCGCATCAAGTGTTGGTTGCTATCGCGCTTACCCGCCGGCGAATTACAATTCCGCCTACAATCAGGATTCGAAGGGCTATTCCGTTGACCAACAACCCGTGCGACAGCCCCCGCCCCCGCCGCGCTATGTGGTCGATCCCGGCTTGGTGGTTGCGGGAGTGGCGGCGGCAGGACTTCTCGGCTACGCGATCGCTAGCAACCATCATTCCTATTGCGGCCCGGGCTATTACCGAGCAGGTTACCACGGCCGTGGCTATTACGCGCCGCCCTACTACCGCTGAAATTCATAGTCGCATGCCTGCGGTCCTGCTCTCGGACGCGCTGCGGGGATTTCTTGTTGGCGCAACCCACCGGGACATCCTGCCGTTGGATGGATCGCTGGCAGTGACTCCGTGTGCGAGGCCGCTCAAAATGGGTCGCTGCGCGTGTTGAAAACAGGCTTCGAGATGGCCGGATCGATTTCACCCGTGGTGTCGGTGTCGTTGCCTGTCGCAAACGTTTCCGCCCCGTCATCTGTCTGGTGGATCAAATCCCGGGTGCTTTGCCCGGTCCGATGCGGCACTGGCAAAACCGGGGCTGGCAATTTTGCGGAAACCGCGCCACGCTTGGGGCATGATTTCGCGCCGCAAGCTCCAATACCCGGTGTCCTCACCGTTGCGGCAGTATCTCTATCACTTTGACCGGCTGCGGGAAATCCCCCAGGTGTACTGGGAGTTGTGCCGCTTCACCGGCGCGGTGCCCTACGAAGACCCGCGCGGCCGCGAAACCCTGTGGGTCACCGTGATGTATCCGCCCGATGTCTTCGCCGAATTGCGGCCGCGGCTCACCAGCATCTACACCGAATTGAAGCTCGGCCGCGACGTCACCCAGCACGAACACCTGCTGGTGGACCGGATTGATTTCGGCGACTTCGGCAATTCCAAGCCATTCCGGGTGCGCATCACCAATGTGTTCAACGACAACTCGGACTACTTCTATGTGAAACAAGCCGATGCCTCGCGCATCTACGGGCTGGAACTCGAGCACATTCTCTCGCCCAACCGCATCAACTACATCGTCAACGGCACCACCCTCATCGAGGAACACATCGCGGGCGTCCCTGGCGATGTGTTTCTGCGCGACTACCTGACCCGCCCCGGCATCAACAAGGTCCGCATCGCCAAGGAGTTCACCAAGTTCAACGAGCGCTGCTTCATCCGCCTGTTGGGTGACATGCGCAGCGCCAACTACATCGTCGAAATCACCCCGGACTTCGAGGAAGTCCAGTACCGGGTCCGCCCGATCGACTTCGATGAGCAATCATACGAAGGCAAGGGCAACACCTATCTGGCGCTGCGCTTCAGCTCGAACCGCGCCATCACCCGGCTCGCCTTCGAGGTGCTCAACCGCAAGACCATCGACCAGTACGTCGCCGAGGAATACGCCCAAATGTCCCGCCGCGCCAAGGTCGAAAGCTCGCGCCTGCGCGCCCTGCTGGGCATCATGCGGCGGGAGGAGCTCGCCCCCCACGCCCACGTCGTGACCCTCGCCAAGGAGCTCGACCGCATCCACCACACCACCAGCTTTGCCGCTTGCCAGTCGATGGGTGAACTCACCGCCAAGCATCTGGCACTCATGTTGGACATGTAGAAGGCACAAGACAAGAGACACGCCAAGAATATGCTGAACCCTCTCGATGCAACCACCCGGCGGGCCTTGCTATGGATCATAGGTGCCTGCTTTGTCGCCCATATCTGGTGTCTGGGCTCGCAGTTTTATCTGGATGACATGGCGCAAATCCGCGACAGCGAGTATGTCCGGCATCTGTGGTTTTGGCAGCAACGCACGAATGCCTGGACGTTCCTGTGGTATGAATTGCAGGCGATGCTCTTTGGTGTGTCGCCGATCGGGTTTCATGCGTTCAACTGGCTGTTGCACACGGCGATTGCTTGCGTGATCTATGTTTCCGGGCGCGACTACCTGCGTGGCAGCGCGCCGGACGGGGTCGCCTGGTTCGGGGCGCTGTTGTTTGCAGTGCATCCGTTGGCCAGCGAGATTCCCAACTATGCCCGCACGCAGGATTTGGCGTGGGTGACGTTGTTTTCGCTGCTCGCGGCCTGGCAGTTGTTTCGTGCGATGCACGCCGGCACCTGGAAAAACCTGCTCGGCGCACTGCTGTGCATTGCCGGAGCCAGCTTTTCGAAAGGCCCGGGGTTTTTGCATGCGAGTGTGATGTGTGCAGTCATCGGTCTGGCATTCACGACCCGCCAGCATTGGCAACTGGTCCGCAAATATGTCTGGATTCCCTGTGTGCTGGCGGTTGTGGGGTTGGCGGCGCTGTGGAAATTCGACATGCTGGCCCGAGCCGCGCATTGGTCCGAGCCGCGGGTGATCGGGCATGCCTACACCATCGGCCGGGTGTTTTGGGAGTTTGCCTGGCGCGCCGTGCTGCCCATTCACTTGAGTGCGGACCATCACATTCAGGAAACCCTGATACAGCCGGGCTCCGTCTTTCGCACAGCGGACACCACCGCGCTGTGGGCCATGCTCGGCATGGTTCTGTTTGCCATCGCTTGCGTCGTGCTGGTGTGCCGGAAAAACACCCGCGTCGTTGGCGTGTGTTTCTTCCTGTTTGTCGGTACGATGCTGATGCGCGTGCTCTATTTCATCCCCGAGTTCATGCCCGAGTATCGCATCTATCCGGGTCTGCCGTGGTTGTGCCTGGGCAGCGCGATCCTGCTGGCGACTGCCTGGCGCGCCATGTTCCGCAGTTCGCCGCTCATTCCTGCGGTTTTGCTGCTTGGGGTGTTTGCCGTCATGTCGGCCCAGCGCTCGTTTCTCTTCCATGACCTCAACGATTTGATGGCCGACGTGCTGCGGCAATATCCCGGCCAGGCCCGGGCGATCTGGATTCTGCAGCGCAACGACTTCGAGGCCGGCCGCTTGCAACAGGTCATTGAGCGCCAACAGCGGCAATTTCCCAAGGTGCGGGAGGCATTTCTACAGGAAAACCGTCGCCTCGCGCCGCGCCGGGAATTGCCCAGCGGCCATTTCGCCATGGCAGAAGTCGGCTGTTGGGGGATTTACGCCCAAGCCGTCGCCAAACTACAATCCCCTTCCGCCGGACTGCGGGAAATCAACAAGCTGGAGGCCTATATGCAGGCCATGCACATCGAGCAGGAGACCAATGCCATCCACTGGAGCATTTTCCATCATGCCAAGGCCCTGGTGCTGGAAACCGGCGGCAACTATCAGGCCGCTGCCGAATTCCTCACCCTGGACGGCGTTCCCAGTGCCGACCGCAAAACCGACTTGGAGCGCGTCCAGGCCAAGCTCAAGCATGAGCCGCCGGCCGCCCCGTGAGATTCGGCTTATCCTCGATTCAACCGCGTTTGCACGCAGGGCTGATGCAGGCTAAGGCTCACACCGCCTGAGCTTCGAGGGAAGGCATGCAATCGTGTGCCACTTGGCGGCGGGCAGGATGCCTGCGCCCCCGTGGTCCGGGCATCCTTCCCGGATTCATTCGGGTTCATTCAATGTCAGTGAACCCGACCATTCCCCGGCTGGGGCCAGGGTGTCTGAGGTGCTCAACGCAAAAAAAGTTCGTGCTTGTTCATTCCCGCCCCGCGCATAAAATCGCGAGTACATTCGCCCGCAATGCCCCCTTCAAGCATGAATCAGCCCGTCCGCCTCCGCCCATTCCGCCAGGTCATCATGCTGTTGCGCCGGTGTCTGTTAGGATGGCTGCTCTGCGTGGTGGCCGGCACGGCGTATTGCGGGTCCAGCCCCGGCGAGGACACTCCGGAGCGGGTTCCGCGCGGCGTGGAAATCGCCACCCGCGCCGGTGCCAACTGCCTGTCGAGCGCGGCGGACAAGGGCTTGCGGGTGCTGATTTTGTCAGACTCGATGGGGTTGGGCGGATTTGCCAGCGAATTGGACGCCTGCTTCCGCGCGTGTCCCGGCGTCGGCTCGGTGCATACCATTGTGGCCTGCGGGACCAATCCGCTGAGTTGGATGAAGGCGGCCCCGTACAGCACCGTCTCCACCCGCTGCGGGTTCCTGCGCATCGAGTCGGTGGCCGGGAAGAAAAAACCGGAGGAGGAGGTGGACATCTACGGCATGACCAAAGGCCACAAGCCGGTCGCCCACCGGGTGCCGAAAATCGAGGACCTGCTGGAACGGGTGCAACCTGATATCATCATCTTCCAGTGTGGTAACAATTTCTTCGACTTCTTCCAGCAAGGCCAAGTCATCAAGGAAGAGACGCATGGGAAATTGATCCTGGCGCATGTGGCACCGTTGATGCGGTGGCTCGCCGCCAATGCCTCCTGCGTCAAGAAATTCTATTGGGTGGCACCCCCGCAGGCCGGCAATGTGACCCCCGAAGTCCAGCAATTCGTCTTTGATAGCATCAGCGCGGAAGTGAGCAAACTCGGCGTCATGCTCGATAGCCGCAAAATCACCAGCTACCCATACAAGAATCAGGACAAAGACAAGATGCACTTTTATGGCAACGCCGCGCTGGAATGGGGCGACGACACCTTCCGCTTGGTCGCGGAAGATCTGGTGGCCAATGATATCCATTCCGCGCCGGTCCTCACCCAGCGCAGCGTCGAGGCCGCGCCCCCGGTGGCGCGGGTGGTCAAAGAGTCCGACGTCACGCTGCGGGTGCGCTTGAAAGCCCAAACCAAGGTGCCCGCTCCGGAGTCATTCGCCCCCTACGGTGAATTTCTGGTCGGCTACTTGTATGATGTGGTCGAGCTGCGATCCGGCACGTACGCCGACAAGCAATTGCTCGTCATGCACCCGGCATATATCAAACATGTGAAGCAGAATCTCGCGCGCTTCCAGCTGCAGAAAGAATTCGATCTGAGTGTGACGGAAATCGAGGAGGACTCGTTGTGGGCGACGGTCCATCGCCGCGATGACGTCGGCAAACCGGAGTTGTTTCCTTACATGCTAACTGAAGATGTGGCCCGGCACCCCGACAGTTCGGAATGCGACTGCCCCTCACCCAGCCCCGCCAAATGATCAAGCGCCCCCGACCCGTCCTCCAATCCCCATTGTTTCTGGCAATCCTGATAACGGCATTGTGCGGCGGCTGCGCGTCGAGCTATCAGCCCATGGCAGCGGCGGGGAGTGATGTGCCGGCCTCAACTGGATCCGCCGCCGCCAGCAAGCCGAGCCCGGCTACGTCCGGCCAGCGGGTGGCAGCGGCCGCCGCCGGCAGGGTAAGCAGCACCTACTACACGAGTGCCGTGAGCCCGTTGAACCGGTCATCGAAGGTATTGCTGATCGGGGACTCATTGACGGTCGGGCCGTTCGGCGACCAGGTTGAAGCGTGGTTGCTGCAAAACCTCGGGCCGAGCCGGGTGGCGGTTTACGGGTCCTGCGGATCCTCGCCGGAGAGTTGGCTCGCATCGCACAAGAATTTTGTCACCCCCTGCGGCTTCCGTGAGACCACCTCGCAGGGGCATATCCTGCAGGAATACCAACACAACCACCGGCCCGGCCCGGTCAGCACCCCGAAGATTGAGACGCTGATGGCGAAGTACCGGCCGCAAATTGTGATCATTCAACTCGGCACCAACCATTTTGACACGTTGCAGAGGGAGGGCAAACACTCGGTGACGCAGTTGGAGGATATCTACGAGGCGTTCGCCAATGCGGTGTACGGCCCGGGCAGCTCGGCCCGGATGGTCATCTGGATCACCCCGCCGGACTCCTCCAAATTCCCGAAATGGGTGCAGGACGAAGTGGAGCACTTGATCTCAAGCACCAACCAACGCCACGGCTTCTATACTTTCCAATCCCGCCACTTCACCCACTACACGCCTGCCAGCGGGTCGGACGGCGTCCACTACAACAGTGCCGCCGCCGCCGCATGGGCCGCCCCGGTCATCCGCATGTTGGATGCCGCCTTCACCAAGTTCCGGGTCAAGAACTAGCCCGGCTTCGCCTCAGCCCAAGACGCAATGTTTTCCATCATGAATCTATCTATCCAATTCAAGCGCGCGGCCACGCGGCACGCCGGGCGCGCCGCCTTCCCGATCGCCGTGCTGCTCTTCGGCTTTGCCGCCGCGCTGCCGGCGCAGTCCGCCGCCGCAGCGGCGCTGCCCGCCTTGCCCCCCATGCCGGACGCCGCCGCGGGCGCGGTGAGCGGGCGTGACGGTTGGTGGTTCCTGCCGGCCGAATTGCGGCACCTGGCCACCGCCGCGGCGGCCGCCGATCTAACCGGTGAGAGCGATCCTCTGCCGGCCATTATTGCATTTCACGAGGCGCTGGCCGCCAAGGGGATCCGTCTGGTGCTGTTGCCAGTGCCCGAAAAATCGCTGATCCGCGCCGACGAATTGTTTCCACCCGCTGAGGTGGCAGCGGCCGCGGGTTACGCCAAGGCCAGCGCCAGGTTCGTCGATGCGCTGCGCAAAAAGGGCGTCGATGTCCTCGATGTGGTGCCTGTTCTAACGGCCGAGGCCGGCCGCGCCGCCACCAGCGGCGATACCGTCTATTGCAAGACCGATTCCCATTACACCCCCCGGACCACGGCGGTACTGGCCGGCGTGATCGCCGCTCACCTCCGCGAGGTGCTGCCCGAGGTGGTGAAAAAATCCGCCGCCGGCCCGGTCCCCGGACCGCCCACCAAACTCACCATCCAAGGCGATCTGGCACCACCCGGCACGCGTGAGACGCTGGCCTTTCAGGCAGTGCAGAAATCCGCCACTGACGCCGAGCCGCCGGCCTCCGATCCCAAGTCACCGGCATTATTGTTAGGTGATAGCCATTGTCTGGTTTTCCATGCGGGAGGGGACATGCTGGCCAAAGGAGGCGGTCTGGCCGACCACCTGGGAGTGGAATTGGGAAGTGTTCCCGAAGTCATCGCGGTGCGTGGCAGCGGTGCCACCGCGGCCCGCGTCAATCTGTTCCGCAAGGCGCGCAAGGAGCCGGGGTTCCTTGGCGGGAAGAAGGTCGTTATCTGGTGTTTCGCAGCTCGCGAATTCACCCAGAGTGACGGCTGGAAAATCGTCCCCATGCCCTAACCATTACCTTTATGCGTCTTTTTCTGCTTGATGGCATGGCCCTGATCTATCGGGCGCACTTCGGGTTTATCCAAGCTCCGATCCGCAATTCCAAGGGCATCAACACATCCGCCCTATACGGCTTCATCAACACGCTGCTGGCGATCATCGAAGGCGAGAAGCCTACTCACATTGGAGTCGCGTTCGATACCTCGGCACCCACGCCGCGCCACATCAAGTTTCCGGCGTACAAGGCGCATCGCGACGAGATGCCCGAGGAGTTGGCCGCCTCCATCCCGCACGTCAAGGCGCTGTGCCGGGCGTTTCACATCCCGGTGCTGGAGGTTGATGGCTTCGAGGCCGACGACATCATCGGCACGCTGGTCAAGCGCGCCGAAGCTGCGGGCTTCGAGTCGTTCATGGTCACGCCGGACAAGGATTTCGCGCAGCTCATTTCAGCCCAAACTTATATGTGGAAACCCGGCCGCAAGGGGTCGGACCACGAAGTCATCGATCTGCCCACCATGCTCAAAAACTGGGAAATCGAGCGCCCTGAACAAGTGATCGATATCCTCGGGTTGTGGGGCGACGTCGCTGACAACATCCCCGGCATTCCCGGCATCGGCGAAAAGACCGCCAAGAAACTCGTCGCCGAGTACGGGTCGATGGAAAACCTCATCGCCAATGCCGCCAAGCTCAAAGGCAAACAACGCGAGAACGTCGAGGCTTACGCCGACCAGGCGTTGCTGTCGAAAGATCTCGCCACCATCATCATCGACGTGCCGATCGCCGTGACTTGGGACGATCTGCTGCTCTCGCCGCGCGATGAAGACGCGCTCAAAGCCCTCTTCAATGAGTTCGAATTCCGCGGCCTCACCAGACGCCTGTTTGGTCAGAGCGCCGGCATCCCGGGGAGCGCCGGCATCCTGCCGGCTGATTCCGGCGTCCCGCCGGAATCCTCTTCCGCCCAACCGACCTCTTCCTCTTCGGCGCAACCCACCCCCACATCTCCCGCGCAACCCACGTTGTTCGAAACGTTCAGCACGATTCGCGACGTCGCCCACACCTATCATCTAGCCGACACACCGCAACTCGAACAACAACTGCTGGCAGAACTGCGCGGGCAGGCGGACTATTGCTTCGACATCGAAACCACCGGCCTGGACCGCTTTGCCGCCAAACTGCTCGGGATTGCCTTCTCATGGAAGCCCCACGAAGCCTGGTACCTCCCCATCACCGACCTGCCATCCCAAAGCGCGGGCCTCAAAGCCGTGTTTGCCACCAGCGCGGAAAAAACCGGCCACAACCTCAAGTTTGATCTATCCATCCTGCAGCATCACGGCATCGAGGTCGCCGGGCCGTTTTTCGACACCATGCTCGCCGACGCGTTGGTGTTTCCCGAACGGCGCCACGCGATGGACTATCTGTCGGAGGTTTTGTTAGGATATGCTCCGGTCAAGTTTGCCGAGGTGGCGGCGCTGGCCAAGCGCCAAGCCCCGCCTCCGAGCGCGAGCGACGACTTGTTTGAGTTTGCGGCAGCGCAACAGAGTGCCTTGGAGATCGATGTGGCGGCCATTCCGCTGGCCGATCTGGCGGAATACGCGGCGGAGGACGCGGACGTGACCTGGCAGTTGGCGGACAAGCTGCGCCCGTTGCTGACGGCCTCCGGCCAGCACTCGGTGATGCGAGACATTGAGGGTCCGCTGTTGCCGGTGCTGGTGCGCATGGAGATGGAGGGCATCGCGATTGATATCGGTTCGCTCAAGTTCATCGGCGACGAGTTGCAACTCCAGATCGACGCGCTGGCCGCCTCGATCCAACAACACGCCGGCACGCCCTTCAACATTGCCTCCCCCAAACAGCTCGGCCAAATCCTCTTCGAGCATCTCAAACTCGACGACAAAGCCAAGAAGACCAAGACCGGCCAATTCAAGACCGACGAGCAGACGCTCACCACCTTTGAGGGCAAGCACCCGATCATCAGCGATATCCTCGCCTGGCGCGAGGCCAGCAAACTCAAGTCCACCTATCTGGATGCCCTGCCTAACCACCTGGTGGCGGAAACCGGCCGCATCCACACCCATTTCCATCAACTGGTGGCTGCCACCGGGCGGCTCGCCTCGTCGGACCCGAACCTCCAGAACATCCCGGTGCGCTCCGAGGCCGGGCGCAAGATCCGCAAGGCGTTCGTGCCGCGGCACTCCGCCGATGCGAGTGTGCATTTCCAACTGCTCTCCTGCGACTACTCGCAGATCGAGTTGCGGGTGATGGCGGCGTTGTCGCAAGACGCCACCATGATTGCCGCCTTCCAAAACGGCGAGGACATCCACACCGCCACCGCCGCCAAGGTGTTTGGGGTGGCGCTGGCAGAGGTCTCCTCCGCCATGCGCCGCACCGCCAAAATGGTCAACTTCGGCATCATCTACGGCATCTCCGCCTTCGGCCTGTCCCAACGCCTCGCCATTCCCCGCGCCGACGCCAGCGCCATCATCGACGCCTACTTCCGCGAGTATCCCGCCATCCGCGAGTTCATGGACCGCACCGTCGCCGAGGCCCGCGAGCAAGGCTACGTCGAGACCTTGAGCGGCCGCCGCCGCTCGTTCGCGGATCTAACATCCTCCAACCAGACCCTGCGCGGCAACGCCGAGCGCGCCGCCATCAACACCCCGATCCAAGGCAGCGCGGCGGACATGATCAAGCTGGCGATGATTCGGATAGACGCGTTGCTGCGGGACCACTCATGCCAGACGAAGATGCTGTTGCAGGTGCACGACGAACTGGTGTTCGACTTGGCGCTGCACGAACAGGAACAACTCGTGCCGCTGATCCTCCACGCCATGAAGACCGCCCTGCCCCTGCCGCACGCCGTGCCGGTCGAAGTCGAACACGGCATCGGCCCCAATTGGCTCGCGGCGCATTGAGCGATCCGGGGGCACGCATGACAGGCAATATGCCTGTCATGCTGCTAGATTGACACTATCGGGCGCTCCGCCTGTTGGCCTCTTGCGGGGCTTTACGTCGGTTGTTCGCCGCGGGCCATGACGACCTTGCCGGTGCGCACGGTTTCGATGATTTCGAACTGCGAGAACATGGCGATGGCGGAGTCGAGCTTGGGGGTGTCGCCGGTGATCATGACAATCATCGAGACCGGGGTCAGATCGACGGTCTTGCCGGAGAAGTGCTCGGCGATTTGCAGCGCCTGGGAGCGTTCATTGGGCGAGCAGCGGATCTTGATGAGCACCATTTCCTTGGTCACCGAGTGGTCGAGGGTGTGCTCGGAACAATGGATCACGTCAATGAGCTTGGCGACCTGCTTGACAATCTGCTCCAAGCCTTCGGGATCGCCGGTGAGGCCGATGGTAATGCGCGAAAAGCGCGCGTCGCGGCCCTGCGAGACGACGAGCGAATCGATGTTGAAGGCGCGGCGGGCGAACACCTGGCAAATCCGCATCAACACGCCGGGGCGGTTGTTGACGTAAACCGAAAGGGTATGCGGCACCTGTCTGGGCGAGGTCTCAGCGGGAGTCGCGGTGGAAGTAGGGGTGGAAGACATGAACGGTGGCGGGTTAGCGGTTAGATCGGGGGAGGACGTGGCTCACGTGGAACCGGTGGGCTTGGCCAGTTTGTGTTTGGGCGGCTCGATGAGCATGTCTTCGAGGGCTGCGCCAGCGGGAATCATCGGAAACACATTGTCGGTTTTGATGCACTCGGCGTGGATGAGCATCGGCCCGTCGCGGTAGGCGAGGGCCTTCTTGACCATGCGGGTGACGTCGGCCGGGCGTTTGATGTGCACGCTGGGAATGCCGTAGGCGGCGGCGAGTTTGCAGAAATCCGGATTGCCAATGAGGTCCACGCCGGACTTGCGGTCGTCGAAGAACATTTCCTGCCATTGGCGGACCATGCCGAGATAGTGGTTGTTGAGGACCACGATCTTGACCGGCAGCTTGTGGATGGCGACGGTGGCGAGCTCGAAGCAGGTCATTTGGAAACCGCCGTCGCCGGAGAACGAAATGACCGTCTTGTCGGGGCAGGCGAACTGGGCGCCGATGGCGGCCGGGAAGCCGAAGCCCATGGTGCCCGCGCCGCCGGAGGACAGCCATTCGTGCGGCCGGTCATTGAGGAAGAACTGGGCGGCCCACATCTGGTGCTGGCCCACATCGGTGGCCACAATCGCCTTGCCCTTGGTTTGTTTGTAAAACTCCTGGATGACCTGCTGCATCCGCAGGCCGCCTTGCTTCTTATAGTTGAGCGGATATCTCTTCTTGTAGCCATCGAGGGTGGCGAGCCACGGCGCCGTCTCCAACTTGCCGATGCGCTTGTTCAGGGCGTCGAGCACCGCCTTGGCGTCACCCACGATTTGGATGTGCGGGCGGATCATCTTGTTCATCTCCGCCGGGTCGATGTCAACGTGGATGATTTTCGCGTTTTTGCCAAACTCCGCGGGTTTGCCGATGATGCGGTCATCAAACCGCGAGCCGACATTGAAGATCAAGTCCGCCTCGCAGATCGCCTTGTTGGCGTAGGCGGTGCCGTGCATGCCGATCATGCCCAGCGACAGCTTGTGGGTCTCCGGGAACACGCCCTTGCCTAACAGCGTGTTGGTGACCGGGCAGCCGAGGGTTTCGGCAAACTCCATCAATTCAGCGCTGGCCCGCGCGATCATCGCGCCCTGACCCGCCAAAATCACCGGCCGCTTGGCGTGCGACAGAAGCTGCACCGCCTCGTCGATGAGCGCCAGATCAATGTCGAACGCCCGCTCCGGATGGTAGCCCGGCAGGTCCAGCGGTGGATCGAGTTCGCCGCTGAACGGCCCCTGCGACACGTCCTTGGGCACGTCGATGAGCACCGGACCGGGCCGCCCGGTGGTGGCGATGTGGTGGGCCGCGCGGATGATGCGCGGCAGGTCGTTGGTCTGCTTGACCAGGAAGTTGTGTTTGACCACCGGCATGGTGATGCCGAAAATATCGGCCTCTTGGAACGCGTCCTTGCCGAGCATCCAGGTCACCTGCTGGCCACAGATGACGAGCATCGGCACCGAGTCCATTTGGGCGGTCATCAGGCCGGTGACGGTGTTACCGGCACCGGGGCCTGAGGTGACCAGCACGGCGGCGGGCTTGCCGGTGGCCCGGCCGTAGCCGTCGGCCATGTGCACCGCGCCCTGCTCGTGGCGGGCGAGAATGAACTTCATGTTGGTCTTGACCGTCTCCAGCGCGTCAAAGATCGGCAGCGCCGCACCGCCGGAATAGCCGAAAATATATTCAATGCCGAGATCATCCAAGGTTTTGATCAGGGCCTGTGCGCCATCAAGTTGCTCCGTTTTCATGAAAATTGGGGTTGAGAAGGAAACTTTGGCGGGATTTTGAAAACTGACAACTAAAATGTGACGATTTTCGGGCAAATCGGTGTCGAATCATGATTTCAATTGTTAAAATCGCGGTTTTAGTCCGTATTTTGCTCGGTCTCATGATTGGTTCGCAGCAAAATCGGCTGTTTAGTAGGAATACCGGATCCGGGACCGGCGATGCACTTGGTAAATTGTTGGGCTATAATGGTTGACTCCGCCCCGATGCAGGGCATTTGTACTTCTGTCACATTGATCCAAAATGAGTAAAAATACCGGCAAGGCTGCGTTTCTGAGGGCACTCGTTGTGTTCTGTGTTGGCTGGCCCGTCGGGTTGGTGGCGTGGACGCCGGGGAGCTATCCGGTGGCCAGCAGTGGGTTCACTGTCGACGGGCAAAGCCGCAACGATGTGGTGGCGTTCTGGCAGGGTGTCTATCAAGCGTCGGAAGGCTACTGGGACCGCTGCGCGTGGACCGGCAATTACACGGCGGCCAGTCCCTACACGAATGCGGAGGGTGCCACGGCGGCCGCGTTCGTCACCGACGTGGAGCGGCGGCTGAATTTTTTCCGGGCCTTGTGCCAGGTGCCGGCCACAGCCCATCTCAACACCGGGGGCACCGTGCTGATCGACGCGAGCGATCCGACCAATCTCTACAGTCCGACCTCCACCCCGCCGCTGGCGGCGTCGGTCACCAAAGCCGCCGCCGCCCAGCGCTCGGCCTACATGATCATCCGCACCTATGGCTACAGCAGCGGGGCGACGATCTATCCACCCTTGGGCAATGCCACTGCGGCCATCACCCACACGCCGCTGCAGGCGAGTTGCGTGGCGTGGACCACTGCGGCCTGGAACGCGAACAATCACGGCAATCTGGCGTTTGGCTTTTACGGGCCCGCCGCGGTGGATTCCTATCTGGGCGAGAGTGCCCTCAACGCCACCGGTGACTCGAACCTGCCGGTGGGGCACAGGCGGTGGGCGCTTTACCCGCCAGCGACGGACTTTGCGACGGGCGACACCCCGGGCTCGTATGACCCGTCGACCAACACGGTGCGACCGCCCACCAACGTCCTGTATGTGGTGCCCAAGCTCAGCGAGATGGCGGTGGTGACACCCCGGTTCGTGGCCTATCCGGCGGCGGGGTTTTTTCCGGCGCCATTGAACTCGGCGCTGTGGTCGTTGAGTTATGCGGGGGCGGGGTTTGGCACGGCGAGCGTGGCGATGACGACGGCGGCCGGGGTGACGGTGCCGGTGGTCATTCAATCCAGGAACGGCGGTTATGGCGATCCGAGCATCGTGTGGCAAGTGCCCGATGCACAGGCGGTCACCACGGTGAGCGCCGATACCCGCTACAACATCACGGTCAGCGGGATGACCGGCAGCGGGGTGCCGGGTTCTTACAGCTATGCGGTGACCCTGATCAATCCGAACCAACTGACCTCCGATCAATCGGTGTTCGGTGATAGCGCCCCGTCGACCACCACCGCCGCAACCTATCAACTCAGCCCGCCCTCCAAGGCCGAGGCCATCCAGGTGAATTGTTTTCAACCGCTGAGCACCGCCTGGACCGAAGCTGCGGAGGACTCGCCGACCCCCGGGGTCATTCCCAGCACGGCGGCGAGTTATACGTTCCGTTCGACGTGCGTTTTCGCCGGCTACCCGACCTTCGCGCCCATCAGCGGTGCCAAATCATTTCGGCTGACGTTCCCGGTATATTATGACCAGCGGCTCAACGGGGTGCCCGGGCAATCGTTCGAACTGGTCCGCGAGTTGCTGCCCGGTGCTTCCGCCACCCTCAACTTCAAGTACCGGCGCGGCTACATGAGCCCGGATAGCAGTCTGGTGGTGGAACTCAGCAATGATGGCGGCCTCAGCTGGACCCAACAAGGCGCGGCGGTGGTGGGCAATACCGCGGCGGATACCACCGCCACCACCGTGGCACTGCCGCTGAGCGCCTCGGCGGTCCCGCTGCGCGTGCGTTTCCGTTTGGGCGTGGGGGCGGGCAAGTCGTTTTACGCGGACCAAGCATACATGGGGACCGACTACACCATCTACCCGACCGGCATTTTTCTGGATGACATCAGCAGCACCAATTGCCAGTGGCTGAACCTGGCCAAGACCAATGACCTGGCCGGCACCGCCACCAGCTTCACCTTCAACAGCACCACTGCGGGGGTGAGCCTGACCAACGGCCTGGACTTGCGCCTGCGGATGCGCACCAAGCTCGGCAATGTCTGGATGCCCTATGGCCCGATGAAGCAACTGGCGCTCAGCACGGCGGCTCTCACCACCACGCCGGTCTTCAGTCCGGTGGGTGGCGCGTACGCCTCCGGCCAGGCGATCACGCTCACCGGCGAGAGCGGTGCCACCATTTACTACCGCATCAACGGCGGTGCCGAACTGTCCGGCGCGAGTCCGCTCAGCGGCCTGAGCGTGCCGACGGATGCCTCCACCCTGACGGTTACCGCCTACGCGAAAAAGTCCGGCAAGTCCGACAGCGCGCTGGTCAGCGCCAGCTACATGAGTTTGTTTGAAGCCTGGATGAATACATACTTTGCCGGAGTCACCGATGCCGCCATTGTCGGGCCGGGGGCGGACCCGGACCAGGACGGGCAGGTCGACCTGCTGGAATTCGCCCTCGGCGGCAATCCCATCAGCCCCAGCGGCCGCGCCAAACTCAATGTGCTCACCTCCGATGGCAGCTCCAAAAAACTCTTGCTCACCATCGCCGTGCGGGCGGGCACTCCCACTTTCAGCGGGACACCGTCGCCGTCGGCCACCCAGGATGGCGTCATCTACACCGTCCAAGGCGGGCTCGACATGGCCAGTTTCACCAGTTCGGTATCCGTGGTGGCGCCAGCGGTGACCACCGGCTTGCCGGCGGCACCCAGTGGTTATGAATACCGGACGTTCAAGCTCGATGCGGCGGATGGCCTCACCGGCAAGGGGTTTCTCCGGGTGAAGGTCACAACGACGCCTTAAGCTGCGCTTTCGCCTGCTGCCAGGCGGCCTCCATTTGCTCGAGGCTGGCGGCCTCCAGGGCCAGGCCGGCCGATTGGAGCAGCTGCTCCATGACGCCAAAGCGTTGTTCAAACTTGGCATTGGCGCCGAACATCACCAGCTCCGGATCGAAGCGTCGGAACCGGGTCAGGTTGACGATGGAAAACAACAGGTCGCCGGTCTCCTCGACGATGGCCGCCGGGTCGCCGGCCGCGATGGCGTGCTGGAGTTCATCCAACTCCTCGCGGATCTTGGCGAGCACCCCGCTTTCTTCCGGCCAGTCGAAGCCGACCTTGGCGGCCTTTTTCTGCAGTTTGGCGGCGCGCAGGAGGGCGGGCAGGCCGTGGCCGATGCCGTGGAGGTAGGGTTGCTCACTGGCACCTTTTTCCTCGCGTTTGATTTGGTCCCATTGTTGGAGCACGGCGTCGGAGCTGGCAGCGTCGCTCTGGCCAAACACATGAGGATGGCGCCGGATGAGCTTGTCGCTGATTTCGCGGGCAACGTCATCGAGATTGAAATGACCGGCCTCCTCCGCCAACTCGCTGTGAAAAACCACCTGCAACAACAAGTCGCCGAGCTCTTCCCGCAGGTGGGCAAAATCGCCGCGCTGGATGGTATCCACCGTCTCGTAGGCTTCTTCGATGAGATTGGGAATGAGCGAGGCATGCGATTGTTCCGCATCCCACGGGCAGCCGCCCGGGGCCCGCAGCCGGTGCATGATCGCCCGCAGCCGGGCGAGTTGCGCGGCGGGATCCGGGGCATCCATCATTGCGGCGTCGGTCATGGTCAGCGGGGATGGGAATTGGCAACCTGTTGGAGAATGGCGCGCTCGGTGTCGGTCAGACTCTGAAACCCGCTCAAGGTGATTTTGTCCAAAATGCGATCCACCTCGTCCTGACTGCTGAGGTCAATCTCAGTGCGCGGCCGCAATTTCGCCTCCGCCCGCACCCCGAAAAATTTCGGCCGGAGAATCTCCACCGCAGCCCCGCGGCCGCCGGCCCACGCCAGCCAGCGCGGCTGGCGCATCAGCACAAACCCCAGAATCGCCCCGCCCAAGTGGCCGGCCTCGCCACCCGCGTTGCCGCCCAAACCCAGAATCACCGACCCAGCCGCGATCGCCAGCATGATCATGGCCAGTTGCCGTATCGACATTTCAACCGGCGGAAAATACAACGCCACCCGCAGGCCCGGTGCAATCACCGCCACGCCCACCAAGATGCCATAGATCCCGGCCGAGGCCCCGACCAGCGGCATGTAGCTCAGCGGCGGCGCGCCCGGCGGCGGTTGCAGGATGCCCAGCCACGCCAGCAAGGTGAAGAAGGCCGCGCCAGCGCAGCCGCAGAGCAGATAGAACGCCAGAAACCGCCGCGGGCCCCACCAGCGCTCCGCCCACGGGCCGAAAAAAAACAGCACCAGCATGTTGAAAACCACGTGCAGCACACTGGCATGCAGGAACTGAAATGTTAGAAACTCCCACACCCGGCCGTGGCCCAAAGCCGAGTCGATGGTGAAGCACCCCCACTCGCCCAGTTGGCCATTGCACAACAGGATGTCGCCGAAAAACACCGCCAGATTGGTGATGATCAGCCATTTGACCACTGGCGTAAGCTGGGAAGCTCCGCCATCCCTCTGCTCATGCCGCGGCCCGTAATTTCGCTCTGCCAGTCCCATGCAAGGCGGGCTTAACACAGCAAGCCACCTTTCGCAAGCCCCCGCACGAAAAGATCCTCCCGTCGTGGGGGGCTCCTTTCCGCCTTGCGGATGGAGCGGACGGTCGAATCGTCCCATCGCCGCTTCCACCCTGCGGGCTGGCCACGCTGCTAATTCTTGCGCAGTGCCACCATGGGTTGCGCATCAATTGCCAATTACAGGTCGGTTTCCCTCATAGCGTTGCAAAAAACTGCCGAACCGGCTTCTCTCCCCACGCTATGTCCTACACCGCAACCACTACCCACTCCGCCCTCCAACAATGGGTCACTGACATGACCGCCCTGTGTACCCCCGCCGCCGTCGAGTGGTGCGATGGCTCACAGGCCGAATGGGAGCGCCTGACCTCTCTCCTCGTCGAAAAAGGCACCTTCACCCGCCTCAACGCCGAGACTCGCCCTAACTGCTTCCTCGCCCGCTCGACCACTTCCGACGTCGCCCGCGTCGAAGACCGCACTTTCATCTGCTCCGCCACCAAGGATGGCGCCGGCCCCACCAACCATTGGGCCGATCCCGCCGAAATGCGCGTCAAACTCAATGAAAAATTCCGCGGCTGCATGACCGGCCGCACCATGTATGTGATCCCCTTCTGCATGGGCCCGCTGGATTCGCCGCTGGCCAAAATCGGCGTCGAAATCACCGACAGCGCCTACGTCGTCACCAACATGCGCATCATGTGCCACATGGGCGCCCACGTCCTCAAACGCCTCGAAGATGAGGCCACCGGCGTCATCACCAAACAACGCGACGGCTTCGGCACCTTCATCCCCTCGCTCCACTCGGTGGGCTCCCCGCTGGCCGCCGGCCAAGCCGATACCACCTGGCCCTGCAATGACGATAAGTATATCGTGCATTTCCCAGAGACCCGCGAGATCATGTCGTTTGGCTCGGGTTACGGTGGCAACGCTCTGTTAGGCAAGAAGTGCCTCGCGCTGCGCATCGCCTCTAACATCGCCCGCGACAACCGGTGGATGGCCGAGCACATGCTCATCGTCGGCGTGCACGCCCCGGACGGCACCACCAACTATCTATCCGTCGCATTCCCCTCCGCCTGCGGCAAGACCAACCTCGCCATGCTCATTCCGCCGAAAGCCTATCTGGATGCCGGCTGGAAAACCTCCATCATCGGTGACGACATCGCCTGGTTGTGGCCCCACGAGGATGGCAAACTCCACGCCATCAACCCGGAAACCGGTTACTTCGGCGTCGCCCCCGGCACCGCCTATGAAACCAACCCGCTGGCCATGGAATCCATCAAGGCCAATGCCATCTTCACCAACGTCGGCCTTACCGATGATGGCGACGTGTGGTGGGAGGGCATGACCAAGACCCCGCCGGCCCACCTCATCGATTGGACCGGCCAGGAGTGGACACCGGATTGCGGTCGCACCGCCGCCCACGCCAACGCGCGCTTCACCGCCCCCGCCGTGCAATGCCCGACCATCGACCCGAACTGGCAGAACCCGGACGGCGTGCCGATCGACGCGATCGTATTCGGCGGCCGCCGTGCCACGACCATGCCGCTCATTTTCCAGGCGCTCGATTGGAAGCACGGCGTGTACGTCGGTGCCACCATGGGTTCGGAAATGACGGCCGCCGCCGCCGGCACCCTCGGCAAGGTCCGCCGCGATCCGATGGCGATGCTGCCGTTCTGCGGATATAACATGGGCGATTATTTCGGCCACTGGCTGGAAATGAGCCAGTACGTCACCAAGTTGCCGCAGATCTTCCACGTCAACTGGTTCCGCAAGAGCGCCGATGGCAAATTCCTGTGGCCCGGTTATGGCGAAAACATGCGCGTGCTGGAGTGGATCGTCAAACGCTGCAACGGCCAAGTCGCTGCCTGCGACACCCAGGTCGGTGCCAGTCCCGCCTTCGCCGACTTCAACACCGACGGCCTGCAAGGCTTCACCGAGGAGGAGTTCAACCAGGTCATGGCCTTGGACAGCTCCGAGTGGCAGGCCGAAATCGCCGGCCAGGAAGAGTTCTTCGCCTCCCTCGGCGATCATTTGCCGGCCGAGCTCCTGCGCCAACGCGAATTGCTGGCCGCCCGCATGGCATGATATCATTCTGTTAGGTTGATTCATACACCAGCAACGGGTCGCGTCTCCGGACGCGGCCCGTTGTTGCGTTGTAGCAGCGCTGTAGCGGCGGTCTGTGACCGTCGCAGCGCATGTGTGGATAGAGGATCAGTACACCTGACCGCGGCCGTATTTGAGGGGATACCCTACTGAAGAATGGCGGCCGGCAGGGATGCCAGCGCCACCGTGGACAGGGCACCCTGCCCGGATCCCGGCAGGGATGCCAGCACGGCTCTCCGGCCGCAACTCACCCTCCCGGCTATTCCTCCTCCTCCAGCGGATGCTCCTCCTCGTGCCATTTCCTGGCCACCTTGCCGTCGAGCCAGGCGAAATTCATCGGATAGACGTCGGGGTCGAACATGACATGATAGAAGTGCCAGATCACAATCGCCAGGCAGGCGAGGATCGCCTCGTAGTAATGAATGGTCACCGCCACGTCGATGATCCAGCGCGGCAGCCAATGGGTGACGTCGATCTTGAACCAGATCGCCAGCCCGGTGGCACCCATCACCACGGTGCCCCACACCACCGCCCAGTACTCGAGTTTCTCGGGATAGCCGAAGCGCCCGAAGCGGGCCTTGGGCGCGCCGGTGGTCAGGTGGGCGGCGTTGGTGGCCACATCGCGGGCGTCCTGCCAGCGCGGCCACAGGTCGCGCAGCAACTTGCGGCCGGTGGCGGTGAACAGGACATAATAGATGTGATAGAGCCCGCCGCCGATGAGCACCACCCCGGCGATCCGGTGGATCCAACGGCGGATCTCCTCGGTGCCCAGCAGATGCGCGTACCACGTGTTGGGAAACTTCAACGCAAAGCCGGTCACCGCCAGCAGGATGAAACTGGCCATCAGCACGAAATGCTGGGCCCGCTGGCCGCGGTCCATGCGCATGACCAGTTCGCCCTGCGCGCGCCGCCGTGCCGCCACCTTGCGCCACCAGGCCAGCCCGTTGTGCGTGCCTAGCAGAAGCACAGTCAGCACGATGAGCAGCACATAGATGTTGCGCACCCAGCGGCTCACCACCATCCCCGTCTCGTTGCTGCCGGCCTCGTCGGCGTGAATCTTGCCGCCGACAAAACTCTGCGACGCCCCGGGGTGGCATTTGCCGCAGGTTTGCATCAGGTGCGACGGGTGGATGGTCGACTCCTGATTGCTGGAACGCAGGATCTTGTGAAACCCGTGGCAACTCGCGCAATTGGCCGCCATCGTCGATCCGCCGGTCGCGGCCAGCCCGTGGTAACTCTCGAAGAAGGTCTTGACCCGGTCGTTGGGCATGCCGAAGCGGCTGTTGATGCGTTCGCTGGCGTGGCACTTGCTGCACGTCTCCGCCGTCTGGAACGAGGCCGCCGGCCCCTTCAGCCCGACAATCTTGTGCTCCGAGTGGCAGTCGATGCAGGTGGCGCCTTCGCCCTTGCTGCGCGCCTGGCCGTGTACGCTTGCCGCCACGTCATCGGCCTCGGCGGTGTGACATTGGCCGCAGGTTTGTTCCAGATTGGTGACGTGAATTTTGGAGCGCGGCGAGTTGCGGGAAAACACCTCGTGGTTGCCGTGGCAATCCTTGCAACCGGCCGCCGTGGCATTGCCCTTGTCCAACGCGAGGCCGTGCACGCTCGCTCCGAAACTCTTCGATTGCTTGTCATGACACGCGGCGCAGTCCACCGGCTTGGCCGCCTTGGCATCATCCGGATGCTCCATGGTTAGATCCTTGTGGCACTCCGCACACTGCGTCTTGGCATGCACCGAGTCCTTTAACTTCGCCGCGTCCACATATATCGACTGGGTCTTGCCGCCGGGTAGATCCTTGGTCAAGTCCTTGTCTTCGTGGCATTCCAGGCACTTGTCGTTGGGCATCCGTTCCCCAGCTGCCTCCACTGGACAGGCAAACCAAAAAACCGCGGAAAGCAGCGTTAGGAGATGGTGTTTCATAAGATAGTAATATCCTTGGACAACCAGATCCGCACCGTTTGCCACCGGCTAAAACGCCGCAGGCAAGCCGCCCTAACCCCAAGGTCACAAGCAGCACAGCGCATTTCTGTAACACCCATGATAGCCGCGCGCATGCCTCCAGCAAGACCCAATGTGCCCGCTCCCTGCGCATCCCTTTGCAATCATTGCGCATCCCTCGCGATTGGGGCTCCTGCGGAATTTACAACCTTGCCGGACAGGTCCAAATCCATAACGTCGCGCCTTGTGTAACCCTCCACCGTGCTGTGGCACCCGCCGGCAACTCGCTTGCCCCCGGCCCTCCGCTCCACCCCGCTCACCATCCCACCCCACTCATATGCGCCACCCATCCCACTCCGCCGCCCGCTGGCTCGGCATCCTCTGCCTGATGGCCTGGCCCGCGATCGCGTGTGCCGCCCCGGCCGAGACTGCCGCAGCGCTCATCAAGCCCGCCGCGGAGATGATTCCCAATGACAAGTGTCTGGAGTGCCACAGCGACAAGGATCTAACCAAGGATCTGCCCGGTGGCAAGACCTCGACGTTGTTTGTCGACGAGAAGATCCGCCAGTCCTCGGTCCACGCCAAGCTCGCCTGTGCCGAGTGCCACGTCGATCTGACCGGTGAGCATCCCGACGATGCCAAGCTGCCCAAGCCGGTGGATTGTGCCACCTGCCACAAGGAGGAGGCAGATATCTATCAAACCAGCATCCACGGCATCAGCCGATCGATGGGATCGTCCGGGGCCGCCTCCTGCACCAGTTGCCACGGCACCCATGACATGCTCTCGCCGAAGAACCCCAACTCTCCGACGTTCAAGCTCAACCTGTCGCGCACCTGCGCCAAATGCCACGACAATGCCGGCATCAACAAGGAATACCGCATGCGCTTCCCCGATGTCGCCGCTCATTATCAAGAGAGCATCCACGGCCGCGGGATGGAAAAAATGGGGCTGGTGGTGGCTCCCTCGTGCAACGATTGCCACGGCGTTCACGACATCAAGCGCAGCGTGGACCGCAGCTCGCCGGTCAACAAAGCCAATCTGGCCAAGACATGCGGCAAGTGCCACCTCGGCATCGAAGAAACCTATAACAAGAGCATCCACGGCCAGTTGCTGGCCAAAGGCGACTCCCGCGGGCCGGTCTGCAACGATTGCCACTCGGCGCATGAAATCGAAAACCCCAACACCGCCCATTTCAAACAAGCCAGCGATAATCGCTGCGGCAAGTGCCACGAGGAAAGCCTCAAGCACTACCGCGACACCTATCACGGCAAGGCGATGGCCCTGGGCCAGCCCAACATCGCCAGCGATGTGGCGGCCTGTTTCGATTGCCATGGCGATCACAACATCCAGCCGGTCTCCAATCCGGAATCACAGTTGTCCAAACAGAACATCCGCGCCACCTGCACCAAATGTCACCCCGGTGCCACGGCCGGCTTCACCGAGTATGTGCCGCATGCCAATCCGCTGGACGGCAAGAAATACCCCGCGCTGCACCTGACCTTCGTGCTGATGACCGGACTGCTGCTGTGCGTGTTTGCGTTCTTTGGCGGCCACACCTTGCTGTGGCTCGCCCGCTCGGTGTGGGTTTACCGGCATGACTCCAAGGCGTATCGCGAGACGAAATTCGATACCCAGAACGACACCGAATGGTTCACCCGCTTCACGCCCTTCGATCGCTTCCTGCACTTCCTGGTGGTCACCAGCTTCCTCTTGTTAGTGATTACCGGGATGCCGCTGAAGTTCTACTATACCAGCTGGGCGCAAACCCTGTTTGATATCATCGGAGGAGCCCAAACCGCGCGCGCCTTGCATCGCGTGGGGGCCCTGGTCACCTTCCTCTACTTCGCTCTGCACCTGTTTGACCTGGTCACCACGTCGTGGCGGAATCGTGGTGCCATGCGCAATCCGGCCACCGGCAAATGGGAACTCAAGCGGGCATTCGGCGCGGTGTTCGGCCCCGATTCGATGGTGCCCACCCTGCAGGACCTCCGTGACTTTGTCGCCCATCAGAAGTGGTTTTTCGGCAAAGGCCCCAAGCCGCAGTTCGACCGCTGGACGTATTGGGAGAAATTCGACTATTTTGCGGTTTTCTGGGGCATCTTTGCCATCGGCGTGTCCGGTATGGTGATGTGGTTCCCGCAGTTTTTCACCGCATTCCTGCCCGGCTGGGTCATCAACATCGCGTTGATCGTGCACTCCGACGAGGCTCTGTTAGCTGCCGGATTCATCTTCACGGTGCACTTCTTCAACACCCATTTCAGGTTGGAAAAGTTCCCGATGGACAACGTGATCTTCTCGGGCCGCATCTCGAAAACCGAAATGCTCCACGAGCGCAAAAGCTGGTATGACCGGCTGGTGGCCACCGGCAAGCTCGACCAGTACCGGGTGCGCGACGAGTGGGACCGTTGGAAGAAAATCGCCCGCCCGATCGGCTTTGGCTTCTTCGGCCTCGGCTTGGTGCTGCTGGTTCTCATCATCTATGCGATGGTCACCCGCCTGGCGCATTGAGTAGTTACTGGGTTGCCTGCAGGCGTGCAAAGAGTCTGCCGGCAACCTCATTGCTGCGGGGGATGCTGACCTCCACGCGGTCGATGGACGAGCCGAATCCATCGCTGACGACGTCAATGGTCACCCCGTTGACGCCCGCTTGGGCGGGGGTCCAAGCCGCGTCCAGGCTGCCATCGTAGACGATTCCCGGGTTCAGATAGAGCGCGTTTTGATTGCGCCGATAGACCACCCGCAGGCCGCTTTCATCGACGCTGACTTGCGGCAGCAGGCTTTGGGAATTCGACCCGGGGTTGGCCGGGTTGGGCTCTCCGCCAATCACAAACTCCATGCCATTGGCGATGCCATCGTGATCCGGATCCGCGTCAAACTCCGCGTCTGCTCCCTGCAGGCCCTTGCCATAGGCCCAGGCTTGATAGGGACTCAGGACGGTCAGATCGACGTACCTGCCACCGCCCGAGTAGGCGACTTGCAGGGCATAGGATTGCCCGCCGTACGCCGCGAAGATGATCGATCCACTGCCAGGCAGGTTGCGGAACGTGCCGCTGTAATGGCCGCTGCCGCCGACGATGCGATAGCTATCGCCAAACGCCGGGGCATAGAGAAGTGAGACCTGCAAGTCCGTCAGGCTGGTCCCAAGGTCGAGGGCAGCGCCGTCAGCAAGGTTGATTTGATCGTTGGAGCCGGGGCCCGCCAGCTCGATGCGACAGGCCGGAGTGGCACCACCGGTCACAAAATCGACCTCGCCATAGAGCGTCAGTGTCCCCACGGAGTTGCCGGGCGAGATCTTAGCCCCGTCGGAAATCGTGAGGTTGCCATACAATTCTCCGCTGCCGCCGAGCCAGGCCGAGCTGCCGGCCAGGGTGTGGGTGCCGGCACCCAGCACGATGCCACTGTTGGAGATGAGGGCACCGCTATGAACCGAGCCACCCAGCAGATACACGGTGCCCCCATTCGAGGTGAGTGTGCCGCTGTTGACCACCGCGGCATAGATGTAATTGGTGCCACCCAACTGGTTGAAGTTGCCGCCATTCCTGATAAGTCCGCCGCCGTAACTATTGGAGAACACGTTGCTGTTGGTGAGATTCCAGCTGCCGTTGTTTTCGATGGTGCCGCCGCCGGCGGCGGGGTCGGTATCCAGATCGAAGTTGCCTTGATAGTTCTGGCTGAAGGTGCCGTCATTCTGGATCGTGCCGCCCGCCATCCCGAGGGTGGTGTAATTCTCCTTGCCCGACTCGCCGGTGAAGCGCAACACCGCCGTCCCCTGGATGGTGCCGGAGGCGAAGTACCCGTGATCCGCCGAGAGCATGGCCGAGCCGCCAAGAGTGCCGCCCGACACCCCGAACCCACCCGTGGCGCTGCCGCTGAGGTTGCCCACGTTGTGATTGATATTGACCAGCCCGGAGGCAACATAGCTGAAGGTGCTGCCCGTGAGTATGCCGCCGTTCAGTTCATGGGTGCCCCCGTGAAAATAGATGCTGCCGCCATTGGCGTTGAGCGTCCCGCCGTCGGCTTGCGAACCGCCACCGAGGAGGTAGACAGCGCCCGCGTTGGCGGTGAGCACGCCCGTGGCTTGATTGTTGAACGTCGCATAGATGTAGTTGTAGCCGCCCAGTTGGTTGAAGTTGCCGGCATTGTTGATGACGCCGCTGCCATAGCT
Source organism: Akkermansiaceae bacterium (assembly GCA_903908495.1). GTDB lineage: Bacteria > Verrucomicrobiota > Verrucomicrobiia > Verrucomicrobiales > Akkermansiaceae > Luteolibacter. The sequence goes on along the minus strand of CAIVSK010000096.1, from coordinate 17,604 downwards.
GTTGGAGAAGGTGTTGGAGTTGGTCAAATTCCAGGACCCGTTGTTCTGAATGGTGCCGCCGCCCGCGTCTGAATCGGTGTCCAGATCGAAGTTGCCTTGATAGTTCTGGCTGAAGGTGCCGTCATTCCGGATGGTGCCGCCCGCCATCCCGATGGTGGTGTAATTCTCCTTGCCCGACTCGCCGGTGAAGCGCAACACCGCTGTCCCCTGGATGGTGCCGGAGGAGAAGTACCCGTGATCCGCCGAGAGCATGGCCGAGCCGCCAAGAGTGCCGCCCGACACCCCGAACCCGCCCGTGGCGCTGCCGCTGGAGTTCCCGACGGCCTGATTGATATTGACCAGCCCGGAGGCAACATAGCTGAAGGTGCTGCCCGTGAGTATGCCGCCGTTCAGTTCATGCGTGCCCCCGTGAAAATAGATGCTGCCGCCGTCAGCGTTGAGCGTCCCGCCTGCGTCCTGCGATCCGCCGCCGCGGAGGTAGGCAGCGCCCCCGTTGGCGGTGAGCACGCCCGTGGCTTGATTGTTGAACGTCGCATAGATGTAGTTGTAGCCGCCCAGTTGTTTGAAGTTGCCTGCGTTATTGACGACGCCACCGCCATAACTGTTGTACAAGATGCTGGAGTTGGTCAGATTCCATGAGCCATTGTTCTGGATCGTGCCGCCGCCGGCGTCATTGTCCGCATCGAGGTCATAGTTGGCTTGATAGGACTGATTGAAGATACCGTCATTTTCAAGGGTGCCGCCGACCATGTTGAGCATGGAATAATTCTCCTTGCTGGAAGTTCCGGTGAGGCGCAGCAGGACGGAATCAGCGATGGTGCCGCTGGAAAAATACCCGTGATCCGCCGAGACGATCGCCGAGCCCCTGAGCGTGCCACCGGCGATGCCGAAGCCGCCGGTGGCGGGTCCGCTGCTTGCGCCAACATTGGCGGCGACAACAACCGTTCCTGCGGAGTCATAGGTGAAGTCGGCCCCGGCTAAGGATCCTCCGTGCAAGACATGGGTTCCGCCGTTGAAATAGATGCTGCCGCCGTTGGCATTGAGCGTGCCGCCCGCCGCAAGCGACCCGCCGCCCTGCAACTGGATGTACCCTGCGGTGGCATTGAGCGTGCCGCCCGCCTGATTGTGGAAGGCCGCGTAGATAACATTGCCGCCACCGGCCTGGTTGAAGTTGCCGGCATTGTTGACGACTCCCTCGCCATAGGTGTTATAGAAGATACTGCTGTTGGTGAGGGTCCAATCCCCGTTGTTCTGGATGCTGCCGCCACCCGCATCACCGTCAGAGTCCATGTCATAATTGGCTTGGTACGATTGGCTGTAGGAGCCATCGTTTTGGAGGGTTCCGCCGGACATGCTGAGCATGGAATAGTTTTCCTTGCTGGATGCTCCGGTGAGGCGGAGCCGCACGGAATCAGCGATGGTGCCGTTGGAAAAATACCCGTGATCGGCCGAGACGATTGCCGTGCCCCTGAGAGTGCCGCCTGCGATGCCGAAGCCGCCGGTCGCGGGTCCGCTGTTCGCGCCGACATTGGCTGCGATCACGACTGTTCCCGCAGAGTCATAGGTGAAGTCAGCTCCCGCGAATGCACCGCCGTGCAAGACATGGGTTCCGCCATTGAAGTAGATGCTGCCGCCATTGGCATTGAGTGTGCCCCCAATCGCCTGGGATCCGCCGCCCTGCAACAGGATGTACCCTGCGGTGGCGTGGACTGTGCCGCCGGCCTGATTGTGAAACGCCGCGTAGACAACATTGCCGCCGCCGGCCTGGTTGAAATTGCCGGCATTGTTGATGACGCCTTCGCCATAGGTGTTATAGAAGACATTGCTGTTGGTGAGGTTCCAATCCCCGTTGTTCTGGATGCTGCCGCCACCGGCATCAGCGTCGACGTCCATGTCATAGTTGGCCTGATACGATTGATTGAACACGCCGTCATTGCGGATGGTGGCACCCGCCATATTCAACATGGTGTAATTCGGTTTGGTCGAGACTCCGGAGAAGCGCAACACCGCGGTTCCCGTCATGGTTCCGGTGGACAAATAGCCGTGGTCCACCGACAGCATGGCGTTGCCTCCGAAGGTGCCACCCGCGATGCCGAAGCCGCCAGTAGCCGGCCCGCTGGTGGCGCCGGTGTCCGCGCTGACCAGCGCCTGGCCCGCGGCGAGGATCACAAAGTCGGATCCGGTGAGCGCGCCGCCGTTGAACTCGTAGCTGCCGCCATTCAGATAGATGCTGCCGCCATTGGTTTCCAGCACACCGTTTGCCGTACCGGATGAACCGCCGTTGGTGATGCTGAGATAGCCTGAGGTGGAGCGGATCGTGCCGGTGTTGTTAATGGGCAGCGTGATTGCATAGCCGCCGCCGCCAGCATCGCGGATCAGGGTGCCCGAGTTATAGATGGCGTTGGCGCCGCCTCCGCTATCGACGAAGCCATAATTCCCCTGCAATCTGGCGGTGCCCGCGTTGCGAAACGTGGCGCCGTCCTGGAGCAGGCAGTAGCCGCTGCCGCCGATGATTGCCTCGCTGCCAGGCGCGTTCTCCAGCGTCGTGCCGACAATCGTGACATTGCCTGATGCCGGGGTGATTGCCAATCCGCCCTTGACGGTGAAGGTTCCACCGCCGTCCAGCGAGCCACCGCTCCAGTTGAACGGTGCGTCGGAGCTGAGGGAGCCGGTCACATGGAGCACGCCGCTGGCGAAATTGACCGCGCCGCCGCCGGTGATGACGTTATTGTCAGCAAAGGTATAGCTGGTGCCGATGTTCAAGGTGGTGCCCGGCTGCGTGTGGATGGCGGAGTCGTGCGCGGTGCCACCGCCATTGAGCGACAAGGCGCCGGTATTGAGATTGACGGTGCCGCTGTGGTTGAACGGCACGTTGATAGAGAACGTGCCGGTCTGATTATCGCGGTTCACTGTTCCCGAATTGTCGAAGCGCACGGCACTCGCGTCGCCGGCGCTCAGCGCATTGTTGTTGAGCAGGGAGAAAGTCCCCTCGTTGTTCAAGACGGCCGCGTTGCTGAGCAGCAGCGACCCCGCGCCTTCGATCGAGGAAACTCCCGTCGCGGCGGTCTGCAAGGTGGCACCGTCCAGGGGCAGCGCGGTGCCGGTGATCTGCAGGGTGCCGGTGTTTTGCAGGGTGCCGCCGCCGCTGACCGTGCCGCCACTCCAATGGAACCCGCCTGCGGATAGAAACACCTGGTCCGCAGCGATGCTCAGGGTGCCGCCGGCCAAGTTGACAAGCGCCGATGCCGGCATCGAATCGGCCACCGTCTGGACGCCGCTCTGGAATGTCACCCGGCCGCTGCCGGTGAAGGCGCTGTCACCGGCATAGCTGGTGTCGCCTGCAATGATGAGATCGAGATCCGCCGCCACCTGATAGATGCCGCTGCTGCTGCCGCCCCCGCTCAACGTGAGCGTGCCGCTCTGCACATTGACGGACCCGCTGTTGTGGAATGGCACGGCGACGGTGAAAATCCCGCTGCCCGTATCGCGCACCCAGCTGCCGGAATTGTTCAGCGAAGCGCCCGCGCCGCTGCCCGGACTGATGCCGGAGTCGTTGCTGGCATGATAGGTGCCGGCATTGATCAAGGTGGCGCCGCCGTTGAGCACGAGGTGGCCGCTGCCGGTTTGTTGTGCCGTCTGGCCGCTTGCCAGCATGAGCGTGGAATCAGCCAGGACGACGCTGTTAGTGATATCGAGGCCGCCATTGGCGTTGAGCGTGCCGCCGCCGGAGATGGTGCCGCCGGCCCAGTGGAAACACCCGTTGGAGTCAAATGATACGCCCGTCGGCACTCTGACTTCGCCGGTGGTCAGCGCGATGACGCTGTCGCTGGCGGTGGAGGTTGCGAAGGTATGGCTGCCGCCGTTGAGCATGACACTGCCGGGACCGGTGAAAGCGGTGGTGGAATCGAAAGAAGATCCGGCGACGAAGCTCAAGCTGGCACCAGCGCTGGTGTGAAAGGTGCCGCCGGGAGCGGTGACGGCCTTGGTGAACGCCAGGGTGCCGGTCTCGATGTTGACGGTGGCGGTGTTTTCGAACGGCACGTCGATTTGATAGGTCGCCAGTCCGGTGTTGCGGGTAAAGCTGCCGGAATTGCGCACGATGTTTGCCGCCGCCCCGTCGCCGGTTATTCCGCTGTCGGTCTGGGCCAGAAATGTGCCGGCATTGTTGAACGCGCCACCGTTTGTCAGCATGAGCACCAGCGGGCCGCTGTTGTGGGTGGCGGTTTGCAGGGCGCCGTTGGTGAGGGTGGCAGCGTCGACATAGCCGCTGTTCACGGTGATGCCGCCGTTGGCTTGATAGGTGCCGCCGCCCGTGATGTAGCCGGCGGTCGTCGCGGTGCCGAAGATCAGCGGACCGGTCGAAGTGACGGATTGCCCGCTCTGCACGGCGAGCGCGCCACCGGAGAGAGCGATGGAGCAAGCCGCAGTGAGCGGTCCGGTGATGGTATTGGTGCCGGCGAGGAATTCCGTTGTGCCAGCACCCGTGAAGCTGCAATTGCCACTGAAGGCATAGTCGCCGGTGAACTGAAGCAGGCCACCGGTGGCATCGAAGGTGCCGCCGGTGGCGCTGCCGCCGGTGAGGAGCAAGGTGCCGCTTTGCGCCGACACCGTGCCGGTGTTGTTGAGCGGGGCCGCGACGGTATAAGTTCCGCTACCGGTGTTGCGAATGAAGGAGCCCGAGTTGTTAATGGCGTTGCCCGTTCCCGTGCCGACGCTGATGCCGTGGTCCGCCTGTGCCAGAAAGACCCCGGAGATGTCGAGAATGCCATCGTTTGTTAGGGTGATGTCGAAGCCGGAGGCATGGGAGTGGTCGTTGCCGGCAGCGAGTTGCAGGGTGGTGCCATCGACGGTGAGTTGGCCGATGCTGCTGCCTCCATTGGCCTGCAAGGTGCCGCCACCGGCGAGGGTGGCAAGCAGGATGTTGCATGGCCCGGTGGCAGTGAAGGTGGCGGCCGGTGCGATGTTCAGCGTGGTATTGCCAAGGATCAGCGGCGTGGCGGCCGTCAGATCGGCCGCAACCGTATGGGTGACCACGGGCTGGGTCGCCGTCGCGCTGCCCAGCACAAACAGTCCAGCGCCGGAGGTCGTGTTGCCACCCTGAAAGGTGTAGTCGGCGGAAACCTCGATGCTCGCCGCGGCGGCGATTTGGAAGGTGCCGCCGGTGGAGGTGCCGCCACCGGAGAGCTTGAGAGTGCCGGTGTTGACATTGACAACTCCCGTGTTGGTGAAGCGGGGGGCAATGGTGTAGACGCCGGTGCCCGAGTCGCGGGTGAAGGTGCCGGCATTCACAAAGGCATTGCCGGCACCGCTGCCGTTGGTGAAGCCGGTTGCGTCTCTTGCTAGAAACAGCCCGTTGTTTGCCAGCACCGCGCCGTTGGTCAGGGTGTACGAATATCCGGAGAAGAGGCCGCGGTGGGTCGCGGTGGCGGTGGTGGAATTTTCCAGCCTGCAGCCGTCGATGATGCCGCCGCTGAGACTCAGGCTGCCATTGGCCAGCAGGGTGCCGCCGCCGCTGAGGCTGCCGGATACGGACAGGGTGCCGTTGCTGGTGAGGGTGACGCCAGCCGGCAGGGTTAAAGAACTGGCGATCTCGAGGCTGCTGGCGGTGGTCAGCGGCGCGTCAATCGTCTGGCTGCCGCCGTCGAATTGGAAGGACCCGTCACCCGTGAATGCGGTGCCGGCGTGGAAGATGTAGTCGCCGTCAGCCCAGCGCAATTGGGCTCCCGCGGCAACCTGAAAGGTGCCCGTCGATGAGCCGCCGGCTAAGATGGCGGTGTCCCCATGGGTGGCGTTTACGGTGCCCGAATTGGCAAAGCCGACGCGGATGGTGGCCGTGTTCAACACGTCGGCGTTGCTGGTGAAGATCCCGCTGTTAGTGAAGACATTGCCACTGGTGGCATCGTCGGCAATCAGACCCGCGTTGACGCCCTGCAGGGTGAAGTTTCCGGCATTCTGGAAAATCGCGTCGCCGCCGAACCACAGGGCCGCTGCGTTGTCCATCACCACGCTGCTGGCCGGGGTGTTGGTGAGGGTCAGCCCATAGAACCTCGACCCATGGGCGATTCTCGCCCCGCCGTTGAGGGTGACATAGCCGTGGGTGCCGCCAAAGAAATTCGATTCGCGCCCGAGCGTGCCGCCCGCCCAGGCCAGCGCTCCGTTGAGGGTGAGGGTATGACCGTCGTAGAGGGTGAGCTGTGCGGTCGATCCGAGGGTTATGCTGTTAGGCACGACGAGCGATAGATGCAGGTGCTGCTCATCATTTTGAACCAGCCATTGACCGCTGCCGCTGAACGAACTGCCCGCATTGAAGATCGAGGCGTTGCTGGTTTTCAGCGTCGCGCCGGCCGCGATCTGGATGGCCCCGCTGTTGGTGATGCCGTGCAGCAGATCCAGCGTGCCACTGTTCAGGTTGAGTGTCCCGGAGTTGCCAAACTGCGTGACGCCCACCGTGAAGGTCCCGCTCGCGGTGTCCCGGGTGAAGGTGCCGTCGTTGGTGAATGTCGATTGAAAGATACCTGCCTCGGTGATGCCGGCGTTATTGCGCGCATTGAGCGTGCCATGGTTGGTCAGCGTGGCCTGATTTTCCAACGATAGCGCGCCGGCACCCGTGAGCGACGCGGTCTGGCCGCCGGCCAGAATCAGTTCCGCTCCCGAGCCGCTGAGCCGGGCGTTGCCGGTGATGGCCAGTCCGCCATTGCAGAGCAAGTCGCCGTCCTGCACCATCCCGCCGCTCCAGCTCATCGCGCCGGTCACTGTCAAGGCCGAGTTGCCGCTGATGGTCCCGCCGGCCAGATTCATCGTCGCGATGGTGATGGGCGCGTTGCGAATGGCATTGCCGCCGGCAAGTGCCACCGCGTAGGTATCGCCCGCGGCCGGCTGGCCGTTGAGCGGATAGGCCGGGCCACTGCTCCACTGGGTCGCATCCGTCCAGGAACCGCTGCCGCCGTTCCAGGTGGCGGCAATGTGCGCCGATAGCGGCTGCAGCGTCGCCGCGAGGCACATCGCCCATCGCCCCGCGGGAAGGAAGTTCGCCATCCCGTTCATGGCAACTTGGAACCGGGAAAAATACCGTGAGTTTGTCGATTTTGGCTTCATGGGTCGGAGTCATGCCATTGGCCCCGGCATGAGGCCACGCGTGAACGAGCGCAGAAGTAGCAGACAGTCCCCGGCTATTCCAAGAAATAATGAGAATTATTACCGTTAAATTCAGGTCCACGTAGCAGCGGCCTGTGACCGTCGCTAGCGCCAGTTCGCTCAAATGGGAAGATGGCTGATGTTGTAGCGGCAATTTTTACCCCAACCGGGCGAAGCGGGATTGCAGTGCGCGCCCAAGCCGTCTCAGCGGGCGGGTGCGGCGGCATCCGGCGCGACGTGGGACGAGCTGAGTTGGGTGACCCGGCCGTTGGCTTGTTGCTTGAAGCCGCGGAGGACACGCACCTCGCGCGGGGTGATGGCATATGGGCCGGTGAACTCGATCTGGCGGGTGGACGGAGCCTTGGCGCGGCAGGCATAGGCGCGCTTGGTCGCGAGGTAGTAGAGGATGAGGAAATGCCGGTCGTGGGTGGTGGTTTCGGCCAGGAAATCCGGCATTCCCTTGGTCTGCAGAAAGACCGCCAGATCCGGATAGACGCCGGACTGGCTCTGCAAGCGACGCTGGCCGAGTGAGGGAGGATCCTCGCGCACCAGCATGATTTGGTCATGCGCCGCCGTTGCGGTCCAGCCGGTGGCCCATGCGTCGGACACCGGTTGGCAGCCGCACAGCAGCACCAGCGCCAATCCCAACAAGACACGGGCGCTCCGGGTCCGCTTCTTCACGTCAATTTTCTTCATGCAATGGCCTCCCTCAGGGCGGCCGCGCGCTCCGCTGTGGAGTGATGACTGGGCCGTCGTTTGGATGGTATCACTCCGCAAGCGGATGCACAGCACAATTTTGTGCCCGGTCGCGTTTGATCAGCTCGTCGAGCATCCGTGTGTTAGGGCGGCTGCCTTCCGAGTCGACGAAAAACGCGGTGTCCATCGGCACCAGAAATTCCACCGCCGAATTGATCCCCACCAAATCGCCGTGGGCATCGACCACCGGTCCGCCGCTGTCGCCGGGTTGCAGCGGGATATCGATCTCAAACCTGCGGGCACCGGTGAAGGCATATTCCGGCGGCAGAGCGGTGGCGAGCGTGCCGCTGCCGGGCTTGAAGCCGGTGGCAATGCCGCCGTGGATGATCCGGGTGCCGACCGGCAACCAGTGCTGCGGCGGCGTCCACCGATAGAAAAACGGCGTCTTGAGCGGTGCCTGCAACAAGGCCAAATCGGCGCTGGCCGAGCGCCACACGATGCGAGCCTTGGCGGTGACCAGACGGCCGTCCGAATGGTAGATGACAAATGCGTGGCGGCCCGATTTCACCCGCTCGAGGACGTGGTCGGCGGTCAGGAAGTACCCGTCGGCGGTGATCGGCGCTGCCGAGCCTCCATCCATGTCCTCGCGCTCGTACATTTTGGGCAGCCGCCCGCCGCTCCAATCCCGCAGGCTGTCGCGCCGGGTCACCACCACCGCGCTGACCCGCTCGGCGACCATGCGGCGGGTGGCTTGGTCTGGCGCGTCACGTCCCGGCGGCGGCACGCAGCCCAGCGCCAGCAAGCCTGCCAGCGCCGCCAAGCCGTATGTCATCGCGCGATTCATCCGCCACGAACAAACCACATTATGGCCGCCGCGTCACATCCGATTTGCCGATTCATCCAACAATTTGGACATCACCTTGCGGAACGGTGAAGGCATCGGCAGGCGGGCCAGCGCGTCCACCTCCAGCCACGATTCGCCGGGGACGGGCACCAGGCCGTGGATTGCGCCGGCATGCACCCGCAGCCGCACCCGGTAGCGGGTGATCGAGTAGAGCAGCTCGGTGATGACCGGCAAATGGGCAATATCGGCGGCCGGGCGTGTCGGCAATTTCCACAGCCCGGTGCGCCGCTGCCCGTCCTCGCAATGCATCAGGAGGCGGCCGCTGTCGTCGCGCAGCCACAGGGCGTGCTCGGCGAGCGCGGTGACGGTGGATTTCTGGCGCTTCAGCGGCAAGCGTGCCGGCGTTTGCGCCTGGCAGAAGCGTGCCACCGGGCAGTCGCCACAGACTGGCACGCCGGGCCGGCACAGCGTCTGGCCCAACTCCATCAGAGCCGAGTTGTAATTCCGCGGCTGCTGCTTGTCCTCCAACGCGTCCGCCCACGCCGCCATTTGGCGTTGGCCCGCGGTGGTGTCCACCGGCTCACTGAAATTCATCAGGCGTGCCAACACCCGCGCCACGTTGCCGTCCACCACCGCCCCCGGCAGGTCGAACGCAAACGCCCGCAACGCGCCCGCCGTGTAGGGCCCGATCCCGGGCAGGTCCAATAAATCGGTCGTTTCCCGCGGAAACTCGCCGCCGTGGTTGGCGATGACCGCCCTGGCGGTAGCCCGCAGCATGCGTGCCCGGCGGTAATATCCGAGGCCTTCCCAGGCCTTGAGCAAGTCATCGTCCGCGGCCGACGCCAGCGCAGCCACGTCGGGAAACGTCGCCAAAAACCGCGAAAAATAGGTTTTTCCGAGCACAGTGGCGATTTGGGTTTGCTGCAACATCACCTCCGAGACCAGCACTGCATAGGCATCCCGCGTCCGCCGCCAGGGGTAGTCCTTCCCATGCCGTGCAAACCACTGCAACAACGCGTCACGGAACGCCTCCGGCTGCTTGACCACGGCGCGGACCATCGGCGGTCCCGCCGGGAATTCAAGTGCTATTGCGGGGAATGCTTGGCTGGTGGGCCATCCGAGCCCCTCCGGGAGAAGATTCGTTCTCAGGCCTTGGTCAGTTGGAACACGGTGATCTCGGGGCGAACATTGAAACGCGCCTGGATCAAGTGGCCCACACCGCGATTGATGTAGAGGCTGCGGCCACCGGTGAGCGGGTATTCGCCCGCGACGTACCTGCGGTTTTTGACCGGCAGGATGGGCGGCGGCAAAAACGGTGGCTTGCATTGCCCGCCGTGGGTGTGACCTGCCAGAATCCAGCCCTCGTAGCCATTCCAGCCTGCACAGTCGACGGTGTCGGGATTGTGGCTCAGCACAATGGCGGCGCGCTGCCGGTCGAGGCCCCGCAAGGCGAGTCCCGGCAGGAAGCGTCCCGCCCAGAAGTCATCCATGCCGACGATTTGCAGTCCGGCCACCTCGGAAATTTTGTTGCGCAGGACGACGATGCCGGCCTGCGCTGCCGCACTCGCGACGTGTGAGGCCACCTTTTGCTCGATGCAATTGAGCCCGTAGTCGTGGTTGCCGAGGATTCCGCAAGTGGCCAGCGAGCCGAGCGGCAAATGGGGGAACATTCGCTCGACACGCACGGCATAATCGTAATAGCGCGAAATGAAATCCCCGGTGTAGACCACGATCTCGGGTGCCAATTCGCGCACCCGCCTGAAGCAGTCCAAGAGGTAGTTGTCATCCACCTGTGGTCCGATATGCAAGTCGGAAATCTGCACCAATTTCTTGCCGATCAGGGGATCCGGCAGGTGGCGGATTGCCAGCCCGCGTTCGACGATTTCAAGCCAATGCGGCGCGATCTGCCATGTGTAGACGCCGAGCACGGGTGCCGCCACGCCCGCGCCGACGAGCGTGCGAATCATCCCGCGGCGGGTCAACGGCGCGCCGCTCATGGCTGGTTTTGGCGGCCCTCCGCATCTTCCTCGATCCATTTCCACAAGCTATCCAAGCCGGATTTGACCCGGTCCTTGGCGGATTCCAAGTCCCCGCCCGGCGCCGCCTTGCCAAATAGATAGAACTTGATCTTCGGCTCGGTGCCCGACGGCCGAACCGCAAAGCGACGGCCGTCCTGCAGATCGACAAACAACATTTTTTCTTTGGGCAGCGGGTCGCCTTCCTGGTCGAAGAGGTCCTGTTTGGCGAAATCGCGCAAGCGCAACACCGCCGCGCCATCCACCACCGTGGGCGGGCTGTGGGCGTAGGAAGCGGCCAACGCCTGGATCCGCGCCGCGCCGTCGGCACCTTCCATCACCAGCGACTTGCCGACTTCCAGGTGATAGCCGTATTCCGCGAAAATGTCATCCATGAGGTCTGGCAGTGTTTTGCCTATGGATTTGGCGTAGGCGGCCACTTCCGCAAACATCAGTGCCGCGCCGTTGGCATCCTTGTCGCGCACCGCATCGGAGCCCAGATACCCATAACTCTCCTCACCGCCAAACACAAAGAACCGCGAGTACTCCAGCCGCAACGCCCGCGTCGCCTCCTGGCTCAGCGCGCGGTAATCCCCCTTTTTGTCCGCCGGAATGGCCTCCTCGTATTTGCGCAGCTTGCCGGCTATGTACTTGAATCCGGTCAGCGTGTCCACCAGTCCCACGCCGAAACCATCGGCGATGGCACGCTGCAACTCGGTGGTCACAAACGTCTTCACCACCACCGCGCGGCTGCGATTGGCGTCCGTCAGCCACCCCAGCTCAAAGCAGGTCTTGAGGCGATACCAGGCCATCAGCGAGCCGATCTGATTGCCGGTCAGCAACACCATGCGCCCCGCGGCATCGCGCGCTGCCACCCCCATCCGGTCCGCATCCGGATCGGTGCCGATGACAATCTCCGCGCCCGAGGCCTCCGCCAATTCGATGGCCAGCTTCAAGGCCGGTGCATTCTCCGGGTTGGGGGATGCCACCGTCGGGAACCGTCCGTCCAAGACGTCTTGCGCCGCCACCGTTTGCACCTCGAAGCCGAATTCGCGCAACATCGGCACGATGATGTGGCCACCGGTGCCGTGCAGGTTGGTGTAGACGATTTTCGCCTTCACCCCATCTAGCAAAGTTGGCTGCAGCAGCAGCGTCTTGAGCAATGCGACGTACTGCTGGTCCATCGCCGCGCCTAACATCGTGATCGAGCCCTGCGCCTCGGCCGGCAGCGGTTCGTAGCTCTCGCTGGTGATCGCGTTGACCTCCGCCACGATCGCCGAGGCGTGCGGCTCGACAATTTGCGCGCCGTCGTCGAAGTACGCCTTGAAGCCGTTGTCGTGGGGCGGGTTGTGGCTGGCTGTTAGAACGACGCCGGCATCGGCTCGCAATTGGCGCAGCGCGAACGACAGTTGCGGGGTCGAGCGCGGTCCCTCGAACAAATAGGCGTCGCAGCCCAACTCGGCGCAGGTCTTGGCGCAAAACTCGGCGAAGTCGCGCGAGAAATGCCGGGTGTCGTGGGCGAACACAAGGCGCGGCTTGCGTCCGCCACCGACGTGCCGTTTGGCATAGGCGATCAAGCCGCGCACCGCCCGGCTGACGTTGAAATAGTTCATTGTGGCGGTGCCGACGCAGGGCCACTGCGGGCGGCCGTTGGGACCCCCCGCGCCTTGTTCGGCCGCGGTGATGACCCGGCCGATGGTGCGCCCGCGCAAGCCGCCGGTGCCAAAGGCGAGGGTTTGGAAAAACCGGTCGTTGAGTTCATCCCAGGCACCGCTGGCGGTGAGTTCCTCGATGGAGCCTGCGGTGACCGGGTGGGAGGACCCCGCCAGCAGGGCCTCCAGATTGGCTTTGGCTGCGGGCAGCAGGTGGCCGGCGGATTGGGCGGAAGCTAGCAGGTCGGAAAGGTGGCTCATGGCGGCCAGCACTTTACGGGATTTTCCCGCCATGGCAACCCCGTGCCACGAAAACTGCCCGCCACCACCCCGGTTGTTGCGGCGTCCCCGCCGCAGGCCGTGCAAGCTGCGACTCGCGGCGCGAACCGGCGCGAACCGGCACCAGCGTGCCCCAGGCCGCACGAAACATGTTGCCTGACATCATGTTGTTAACACCGCAGCGGCAAGGGCCGCCCAGTGACCCGCGCTTGTGCGTTCTACGGGCAGGGAGACAAAAGGTCCCTATGCCAACATGTTGCCTGACATCATGTTGTTAACACTGCTGGCACATTCCCCCTGCCGCCGGTTGACGGGTTGGCGCGGATGCGCTAGCAAGGCGTGGTGAACGCATGGCAACCGGCGCTGGAAGTGGTGAAATCCTGTCTCAAGGCCGGGGTGGCCGAGTTTGTCGTGTGTGCCGGGGCGCGCAATGCTGCGTTGCTCGAGGCGCTGGCGCGGGCGGAAGCGGCGGGTGTGGCGCGGGTATGGCGGCATTTTGAAGAACGCAGCGCCGGGTTTTTCGCCTTGGGCCGCACCCTGGAGACCGCTCAGCCGTGTGCCGTGGTGACCACCAGTGGCACCGCCGCTGCGGAACTCCTGCCCGCTATCATCGAGGCGTTCTATCAAAACCGCCCGCTCCTGGCCATCACCGCCGATCGGCCCGCCGCCTATCGCGGCAGCGGTGCCCCGCAAGTCATCGAACAACCCGGGCTGTTCGGAAATTACGCCTTTGGCGGCGGCTTGGCGGCGTGGGATGGCAAGCAACCCCTGCATTTGAACATCGAACTGGAGGAAACGTTTGCTTGCGGCGACGAGACATTCAGCGCTGCGGATAGCGGCGTGTTCGCCCCGCCGCGCGAACGCGTCGATGTGGCGGCCCTCGCCCGCTGGCTGCGCGCCGACGCGTATCTGGGCACCGTGGTGCTGCTTGGCGGCCTGGAGCCCGACGAGCGGGAGGACGTGTTTCATTTCTGTCAGGCTTTGGGTGCGCCGTTGCTGGCCGATGCCACCAGCGGCCTGCGCGAGGCGCTGCAGCATTTGGCGCTGCCGGATGGCGATCGTTTGTTGCAGGCGCAGCCGCCCGGCCGCATCCTGCGGCTTGGGGATGTGCCGAGCGGCCGGTTTTGGCGCGAGCTGGAGGATTTAGCGCATATTTCGGTGTGGTCGGTGTGCCGCAACGGTCTGCCCGGGCTGGCGCGGCCGTCCAATGTCATCCGCGGGTCGCTCGAGCGGGTGTTGGCGGCGCTCGGTGAGGTGGCACCCATTGGCGATGCGTTGGATTACTTGCCGCGCTGTTCGCGTCGCGCCGCGCTGATCGACGAATTGTTGGAAACTTATCCGGACAGCGAGCCGTCGCTGCTGCGCACCCTCTCGCAATACGTCTCGCTGGGCGGCGGCTTGTTCCTCGGCAACAGCCTGCCCATCCGCGAATGGAATTTATTCGCCCAAATGGAGCGCCCTCTGGCGTCGGTGCGCGCCAACCGAGGTGCCAATGGCATCGACGGCCAAATCAGCACCTGGCTCGGCTGGTCCGCCGATCTGACCGAATCGTGGGCGCTGGTCGGCGATCTGACCGCCCTGTACGATCTGGCAGCGCCGTTTGTGCTGGGCCAGATCGAATGCCGTGGCCGCGTGCTGGCGGTCATCAACAACGGCGGCGGCAAAATCTTCGAGCGCCTGCCCTGCCTGTCCACCATGAGTCCCCGCGCCGTCGAGTGGATGACCAATCCGCAAACGGCCGATTTCGCCGGTTTTGCCACGCTGTGGGGGATGTCGCATCTGCGCATCCGCACGCCGGATGACTTCGACCACCTCGGCGATCCGGGCTTGCCAGCTGTGCTGTTGGAGTTGGTGCCCGACCCCAGCCAGACCCGCGCATTCTGGGCAGCCTGGGACGTTCATGGCGCTGGTACGCGGCTCGCGCCGGCACCCGGACCCAGCCCGATCCTGTGAAAACGTTAATAATGGTGAATTTTTTCCACCGCCGGACAGCGGGCGGTTTTTCCTGATTCCGCGTTGAATTTGGCTTGCCATTCTAAATGTGGCATGCTTTTCTGTTGACGCTACCAGATGTTGATTCACGCTTTGCGCGTTGCCCATTCCTGTGATCTAAATCTGCTGTCTCATGCGTTGCGTTCAATGTGGTTCTCTCAACGACAAGGTCCTCGATTCCCGTTCATCGAAGGATGGGACGTCGATTCGGCGGCGGCGGGAGTGTTTGAGTTGCGCCTACCGCTACACCACCTACGAGCAAATCGAGCGCACCGAGCTGCGGGTGGTCAAGCGCAACGGGGCCCGCGAAGCGCTCAACCGCGAGAAAATCATGAGCGGCTTGGTCAAGGCCTGCGAAAAGCGGCCCGTTTCGATGGATCGGCTCGACCGAGCGGTGGAGGAGATTTTGGCCGAGTTGCACAAGGACCATTTGTCGGAGGTACCCTCCGCCATCATAGGCACCAAGGTGATGGACAAGCTTCATCAGATCGATCCGGTCGCATACGTCCGCTATGTTTCGGTGTACCGGCAGTTCGAGGACGTCAACGAATTCATCCAGGAAATCCAATCACTTTCGCGTCGCGCCGCGCGTGACCACCTTCAACGCCGGCTTTTCAACGATTGATACCGGTCATTTCCGCCCTTGCAACCCTCACGGACTTCTCCAATCCTAGCCCACCCCGCAAATGATCTCCTTCATCGGCAACCGCCCCGCCCTCCAAATCGGCCGCTACCAAGTGATCGATTACGACACGACGTGGCTGGACGCCGCCTTGCGCCGCGCCGCGCTGGCGGCCGACCATGTGGATTTCCCGTTCGTGGAGGAAATCTGCGACGGCATCGTCCAATATTTGGAAACCAAGTGCCCGCTGCGCTTGTTGCAGTTGGAAGACTTGTTTGAGCATCTGCGCAAGATGTTAATCAAGATCGGCTGCACGCCGATTGCGGAGAAACTCGAACCGCTGGCACCACCGGTGACGGTGTCGCTGGTGCGGGTGGCGCTGGAAGTGGGCAATGGCTACGAACTGGGGTTTTTCGAAACCTTGCGCGGCGAACTGGCCACCTTGCGTAGCGCCGGGGCCGAGGAAATCCGCTTTGTCGGGCTGCGCCAAAGTATCCTCATTCTGCGTGGCGCCCAGCAATGGAACAAGGGCTGCGAGCTGCTGTTGCTGGAAATCCAGGCCATCGTCACGGCCTGGAACCGCGATCAAACCGCCCTCTCGCGGCCGTTGCGGCTGTTGCTCGAGGAGCCGAATGGCTGAGGCCGCGCGCTGCGCTTCAGCTCACCTCGCGGATGGTGAGGGGAGGGGAGTCGAGGGAGTCGCCGCAGTGGCGGCCGCGCAGCTTCTGATAGAGGCCGCTGGCGGGGGAAAGCAGGGTGATTTCGTCGCCCGCATGAGTGATGACCAAGCCGCCGGAGGCAGGCACCAGCAGGAAAAATGCGGTCTCGCCGTGCAAATCCACCTCCACCAAGGCACCGGCGTCGATGTCGGCATCACTGGCGAAATCCGCCAGACTGAGGGCCTCAAACGTGTGCAGCGCGGCGGCGAGTTCATCGACTTGGCGGGCCTGGCCGGCGGCAAGGTAGGACGCCTCGAGGCTGCGGGTATCGTACTTCCCCTCGGCCTTGCTGCCGGGATCGGTGGCGGCGGCGTGGGCTTCGGTGGCGGCTTTGGCGAGCCTGCCTAACTGTGCGCGCAAATCCGCGCGGATGTGGTCGAGCAAGGAGGATTTCATGAGTGTGGAGCGGCGCTCCTCACGGAGGCTTTGCTGGCCGCAGTTACTTGGCCAGCGACGCCTCGTACTTGCCGCGCCAGAACACGGTGATGAAGCCGAAGCTCAGGCCCAGCGCGCAATAGATCAATTCCGTCTGCGCCGCATACGCGAACCTGGTCATCAGGTCGCCACTCGGGACCGCCGCGGCGAGCGCGCTATGGCCGAAGGATGCGAAAAACGCGCCGGAGCCGATGAACAGCGCGGGCACCATGTTTTTGACATTTTCGGACATGATGGCAGGGATGACCACGATGAACACCGCTGCGGCCATCGCCAGATTCATGCCGCCGACGGTAGGCAGCCCCACGATGCCGGGCATGCCCATGAGCTTGATGATGGCGATGGAGGCAACGATGCCGGTGAGATAGCCGATCCATGCCTTGAGACCGTTGGCGGCGGTGCAGCCGACGATAAAATACACCGCCCAGGCTTGGAAGGCGATCCACATCATGTCCATCCCATGGGTGATGGCGGGCATTTTGCCGTTGATGAGGACCAGAATCGCGGCCTGGAGAGCCAATCCGCAGGACACTACAAATAGCTGCTTATGAGACAGAGACATGGTGGTTCGTTGTTATCGCTTGGGTTTGTGACGCGTCGCCGACAACCATTGCCGGTGGAATCGCACCCTGAACCCGCCGAGCTTTAGCGAAAGCCACCCGCCGATGCAAAGCCAAAATCATGCCGCCCTGACGTAGCCCCCCGCCCCTCCGGCGATCTAGCGGGTAATGGTGATGCGAATATTACATCAAAGGCCCGGTCTCAGCCGGCATCGGGCGCAAATGGCCGGAGGTTTGAGGAATTCCACTCCGTCGCGCCTGATCTCAGTGGGCTTTTCGCCACGCCGCCCCAGCAACGCGGGGCATCCCGGCTGCGCTCCATGTCAGCCCAACGAACCCGCCAAAAGGCCGGTTTTTTCCAAAAATCTGCCGTCTGAAATAAAAAAATCAAAAAATATCAAATTAGGGCTTGCAAGGGTCGTCGCGCCCACTAAGTTCGCCGCCCCACATCGCAACTCGCCGCCGCAAGATCGGAGCGAGTCGCCAAATCAGGGAAAAACTTATCGGGTGCAGCTCCGGAAAAAAGGCTCCTGCGAGGAATCTCGCTGGCGCACCGGTTTGTCCCCACGGGAAAATCAGAACCACGCAGGAAATCATGCCGACCATCAATCAGCTCGTTCGCAAGGGACGCCTCACTCCGGCCGAAAAGTCGAAGT
>CAIVSK010000095.1 GCA_903908495.1 Akkermansiaceae bacterium | reverse complement strand
GCTCGACGTGCGGCCCTTCATCGCCACCCAACCCGTGGATACCCCGACTTTCGCCGGCGGCACTCCCACCCTATCGGTCACTGTCAATGGAGCGCCCGCGCTGGTCTATCAATGGTATCGCGGCAGCAGTGGCGACACCAGCCAGCCGGTTGCCGACGCCGTTTCCGCCGTATTCACCACGCCGGCCAATGCCGTCAGTGCCAACTACTGGATGCGGGCCACCAACGGTTATGGCACCGCAGACAGCCGCACGGCGTTCGTTCAAGTCGTCGTTCCGCCGGCGATCACCGTGCAGCCCGGCCCGCAGACGGTCGCCCTGAATGGGAACGTTGTGCTGTCGGTTGCCGCCGCTGGGGAGTTGTTGTCGCTTCAATGGTATGAAGGAAACGCTGGCGATACCTCCAAACCCGTGGCGCAGGCCACCAGCCCGCTACTGGTCACGCCTCCCTTGCGGACGACCACCGCCTACTGGCTGCGGGCGAGCAATGTCGCGGGGAACGCCGATACCGGAACGATCGCGGTGACCATCGGGTCTCCCACCGCAGGCCGGCTTTTCACCTTTGGCTCCAACACTTTCGGCCAACTCGGCATTGCCACCGTCACCAAAAGCATGCTGCCGATATATGCCGCGTCGGGGGTGGCGGCGGCGGCGGGCGGTTACTCGCACAGCTTATGGCTCAAGGCTGATGGCACGCTATGGGGGGCCGGAAACAATGATTCGGGCCAACTGGGAATCAACTCGGCGGTCGGCAATACGGTGCCGGTCCAAGTGGCGGCCGGCGTACAGGCCGCAGCCGCTGGAAGCTACCACAGTCTCATCCTCAAAACCGATGGCACGCTGTGGGGCACCGGCTCCAATAGTTCGGGTCAATTGGGCGATGGCACCACCACCAGCCGCACCAGTCCGGTGCAGGTGGCCAGCGGCGTGACTGCGGTGACGGCCGCTTCCAATCACAGCCTCTTCACCAAGGGCGACGGCACGCTGTGGGCCAGCGGGGCCAATTCTTACGGCCAACTTGGCGACGGTACCACCACCAACCGTCCCAGCCCGGTGCAGGTGGCTGGCAACGTGCTCGCCGTCGCCGCCAGTGACGATCATAGCCTGTTTCTCAAGACTGACGGCACGCTGTGGGCGATGGGTCACAACCTCTACGGCGAATTGGGCGACGGCACGACCACCGACCGCTCCACTCCGGTGCTGGTGGCCACAGCAGTGGCTGCGGTGGCTACCGGGACCTCGCACAGCCTGTTTCTCAAAGTAAATGGCACGCTGTGGGCGATGGGCTACAACAGCTACGGAGGCCTGGGCGACGGCACCACCACCAGCCGTACCACTCCGGTGCAGATCGCCAGTGGGGTGCGGGGGATGGCGGCCGGCCAGTACAGCAGTTTGTTCATCAAGGCCGATGGCACCCTGTGGGCGATGGGCTACAACAATACCGGCCAGCTCGGCGACGGCACCACCACCAACCACGCCACCCCGGTCCAGATCGCGTCCGCGGTGACCTCGTGCGCGGTGGGATACAACCACGGCCTGGTGTGCAGCCTGGCACCCGCAATCATCACTTCGCCGGCGGACATTGGCATTGTCGCCAATCGCACCACCACCCTGACTGTGCTGTCCGATGGGGTGGAACCACTGGCCTATCAATGGTATCGCGGCAACAGCGGTGATACCAGCCAACCGTTGGCGGACGCCACCTCCGCCACTTTCACCACCCCCGTTCTAACCTCCGACGCGACTTTCTGGTTGCGTGTTTCCACCTCCTACGGAGCGGCCGACAGCCGCGCGGCATTGGTGAAAATCGTCACTCCGCCCCAAGGCGTAGCGATTTCCGGCCCCGCATCGGTCAATCGTGAGGCGAGTGCCGCACTGACCGTCACCGCGACGGGCGGCATGCTTTCCTACCAGTGGTTCGAGGGGTCGAGCGGAGACACCACCAATCCGGTGCCCGGTGCCACTGGCGCGCAATTGACGACCCGCCGGCTGCGGTCCAACGCCACGTTCTGGGTCCGGGCGGGCAATGCCGCAGGGAGCGGCGATAGCCAGGCCTTCACCGTGGCGGCCGTGGTCCGACCACCGGCCCGGCTGCTGGCATGGGGGGATAACGCCCACGGCCAGCTCGGCGATGGTACCAGGATATCCCACGCGACCCCGGTCCGCATCGCCAGCGATGCGGTTGCGCTCGCCTCCGGTCAAGGCCACAACCTATTCATCACCAGCGACGGCACGCTGTGGGGCATGGGCGACAATTTCTATGGCCAACTGGGGTTCGGCAATAGCGGCGACAGCATCACCCCGACAAGGGTGACTGCCGGAGTGCTGGCCGTGGCGGCCGGGGCTTCTCACAGCTTGTTCGTCAAAACCGACGGCACCCTCTGGGCCATGGGATTGAACTCGGTCGGCCAACTCGGCGACGGCACGAATTCAAGCCGCTCAAGTCCCGTCCAAGTGGCCACCGGGGTATCGGCGGTCGCCGCAGGCTCGAATTACAGCCTGTTTATCAAAGCCGACGGCACGCTGTGGGCCATGGGCTACAACGCCTCCGCCCAACTCGGCGACGGCACCCGCACCAACCGCAAAACTCCGGTTCAGATCGCCACCGGCGTCGCCGCCGCCGCGGCCGGCGTCTCGCACAGCCTGTTCGTCAAGACCGATGGCACCCTCTGGGTGATGGGCGACAACACCTACGGCCAGTTGGGAACCGGAACGCCTAGCGGCATGACAACGCCGGTGCAGGTGGCATCGGGCGTCCTCACCATGGACGCAGGGACCTCCCACAGCCTATTCGTCAAAGCCGACGGCACGCTCTGGGCCATGGGAAATAACTATTATGGCCAACTGGGCGATGGCACGCACTTGCTCCGCTCCACACCGTATCAAATCGCCACCGGCGTCCTCAATGTGGCCACCGGCCCCTCGCACAGCCTGTTCGTCAAAACCGATAACACCCTGTGGGCCACCGGGTTGAACGACAACGGCCAATTGGGCAACGGCAACTACGCCAACATCATCACCCCGGTGCAGGTGGCCAAGGCGGTGACTTCCCTGGCGGTGGGGGATACCCATGGCTTGTGTTGCGACATGATCCCGCTCATCGGCACCCAACCGGCCGATGCCGGAGCGCCAGCGGGCGGCACCGCCACCTTGACGGTCACCCCACTCGGGGAGTCTCCATTCACCTATCAATGGTATCTCGGGACCGTCGGCAGCACGGGCCAACCGGTAGCCGGCGCCACCGCCGCCACCTTCACCACTCCCAATCTCACTTCCGGCGCGATCTACTGGGTCCGGGTGACCAACGCCCAAGGCTCCGTTGACAGTCGCAGCGTTTCGGTCCAAATCGTCACCGCTCCGCAACTCACTTCGATTTCCGGATCTCAAACCATCGTCACCGGAAAAAATGCCAACCTGCTGGCGGTGGCCGCCGGCGGCGTGCTGTCGTATCAATGGTACGAGGGCGCGGCTGGCGATACCACCAAGCCACTCGCGGGTGCCACTGGCACGCAATTGCTGAGTTCGCCGCTGTGGTCGAGCACGTCCTATTGGGTCAGAGTGGCCAATGGCGCCGGCAGCGCTGACAGCGGCACGATCCCGGTGACCGTCACCGCGCGACCCGCGACTCGCCTGATGGCCTGCGGCTACAACTCCTCGGGACAACTCGGCGACGGTACCACCACCGACCGCAGTGTTCCGGTACGCCTCGCCGGCGACGCGGTCGAAACGGATGCCGGGGACGCCCATTCCCTGTTTCTCAAAGCCGATGGCAGTCTGTGGGCCACCGGCTCTAACACTTCCGGCCGGCTTGGCGACGGCACTAGCAACAGCCGCACCAGCCCGGTGCAGGTGGCCACCGGCGTGCTCGCCTGCTCCGCCGGCGGATCCCATAGCCTGTTGGTCACCTCGGACGGCACTTTGTGGGCCACGGGCTACAACTTCTATGGCCAACTCGGCACTGGCTCCACCGTCACCCGCTTCTCTCCCGTGCAGGTGGCCACCGGCGTTCGCAGTGCGGCGGCCGGACAAAATCACAGCCTGTTCGTCAAGTCCGATTCCAGTTTGTGGGCGATGGGCAACAACAGCTCCGGCCAGCTCGGCGATGGCACCTTCACCAACCGGACCTCGCCGGTGCCGATTGCCACCGCGGTCGTAGCGGTAGCGGCGGGGTCTTCCCACAGCCTGTTCCTCAAAATCGATGGCAGTCTGTGGGCCGTGGGCAGCAATGGTTCCGGGCGCCTTGGCGACGGCACCACGGTTGCCCGAATCACTCCGGTGAAGGTGGCCGCGAATGTCGCTGCCGCCGCCGTCGGCTCCAGCCACAGCCTGTTCCTCAAGACCGACGGCACCTTGTGGGCGATGGGCGCCAACACCACCGGCCAGCTTGGCGACGGTACCACCACCAGCCGCTCGTCTCCGGTGCAGGTGGCCAGCGGCGTAAGCGATCTGGCGGCTGGCGCAAGCCACAGCATGTTTCTGAAATCCGACGGCACCCTGTGGGCGATGGGCTCCAATTCCAATGGTCAGCTCGGCGACGGCACCACCACCAACCGCACGTCCCCGGTGCAGGTGGCGTCCTCCGTTGTGTCGCTGGCGCTGGGCGCTTCCCACAGCCTGTATCGCGACTTGCTGCCGCTGGTCGCCGTTGAGCCCCTCGATGTGGCCGCGCGCATTGGCGGCACTGCCACTCTCTCGGTCGTTCCCGGCGGGGTCGGTCCCTTCACCTACCAATGGTATGGCGGCCAGCGCGGCGATTTGAGTCAGCCTTTTCCGGACGCCACCGCCGCCAGTTTCACCACCCCCTCGCTGACCTCCAATGCGGCCTGCTGGGTCCGCATTTCCAGCGCCAACGGCACCGTCGACAGCCGCGCCGCCACCGTGACGGTGATCGCCATGTCGGCGGAATACCAGGCCTGGGCCACCGCCCGCGGCCTGACCGTCGGAACCATCGCGCCCGCCGCGGATCCCGACGGCGACGGCCTTGCCAATCTGGTGGAATACGCACTCGCCACGGATCCGCTGCTGCCCACCGCGAACGGTGGGCCGGTCGCCGCAGCGGTCCGGGAAGGTGGCCTGGAATTGCTCGTGCTGACCCACCGCCGGCTCAAGGGTTCCGGTCTCGTGTTCACCTATCAAAGATCGGACAACCTTAGTGCATGGACCGACATCGTGCCGGAAATCGTTGTGCTCAATGCCGACATCGATGGCGACGGTCGCACCGAGTTGATTCGTGCCAGCCGGCCGCTCGGCGCGGGTGAAACGCGCGGCTTCCTGCGGCTCCGAATTGCCATGCCGTGAGATGCCATTCCAAGCAGTTCTAACCGGTTCTTGTGCACGGAGTGTTGCATGAAATGCGAGCAGATGAGACGAGATGTCGTTTCCCGACCCGCCTCCGAGACGGTGGTTCGGATTTAGCGGCCAATGGGTCGAGGGAGCCGGCGAATACTGGCTGGCTGCATTCTTCGTGCATTCTGATAAAAGCCATGAAAACTCCGGTAAACGACGGTGGCCCTGTGAATCGCAGCAAGCACCGGGTTTTCCACGCCATCCATCGAGCCACAAATTTCTGGCAACCCGCCGCATCCAGGTTTCGCTTATGATCCGATCCGCCCCAACTCACTGTCCATCTCCGGGTCGTCACCAGATTCGCTTTGGTCCATTATGTCTCGCTCTGATGCTCGGGCAGGTGGTCTTGCAGGCCAGCCTCGCAGCGGGGACGCCTTGGGTGAAAATGCCGCTGCTCACGCCTGAGGCAGCGGCGGCGGGGATCAGTCCCGGCGGCGAGGGCGGCCAATGGCCGCGGGGGCCGGTGACCGTTAGCAGGGCCAATCCGGATTTCCTGCTGTTGCCCATCGATGTGGGCGGCGTCTATCGCTCGCTGGACGGAGGACGGCATTGGAATCTGGCGATGGCGGGTTGGAATGCGCGGGGTGCCAACGGGTTTGCCATCGACCCGGGAAACCCGGACCAGGTGCTTGGCATCGGCGGCAACTCGATGGATTGGGACGCGGCGTGGAGCCGCAATTCACCGAACGGGCTCTATCGTTCGACCGATCGCGCGGGCACATGGAAACAGGTGATGTCGTTCTGTCCCGGCACGGGCGGCGCGCTCGCCTTTGACCCAACTTCTTACGATTCGGCCAAGCGCGGTTGTACCACCGCCTACTTTGCCTCCTGCGCGTTGGGCTTGTTTCGCAGTGACGACGGCGGAACCAACTGGCAGGCGGTGATCTGGGGCACGCCGCGCCGCACGCGCATCTCACATGATGGAGGAGCCACCTGGGCCTTTGCCAAAGACGCCGCGGGTCGGGACTGCGAGTGGAAAGGAGCGGACGTGTCGTTCAGCGATCCAAAGAACCGCGACCTGTTGTTCGCCTCGCAATGGCGCAGCACCCACAAGGGCGCGACGTGGACACCGATGGATCACTGCGACGGTGTGTTCAATCTATCATCTGACGGACACCTCATCGGGCGCAAGGACAAGTCGCTGGTTACATCCACGGATGGCGGCGCGACATGGCGGACTCTGGTGGAAGTTGCCGGTGGCTTCACCGATGTCGCCTGTGACGAGCGGCGGGGACGCTATTATTTTGCCTCCGAAGGCCGCCTCAAGCGTTGGGACAACGGCGAATTAACCACTTTGGAAACGCCGCGCGACCAATACGGCAATATCAGCGTGTCCACCGTCGCCGTGGATGCCCAAGCTCCTGATATCATCTATATCGGGGGCGCGAAGAACATCTACGCCAGCCACGCCACGGTCTGCCGATCGACGGATGCAGGGGCGACGTGGGAAAACCTCACGACGGGCGACGGTCCGCATGAGGTGTCCTGGATCCGCGTGCATCCCGTCACCCGCGAGGCATGGATGAACGGGCAATGTTATGGCAACTGGCGGATCGCGGCGCTCGCCAAATCCGCCGCGGCTCCGTTAGAATCCCGCCACGCCCGGCCCGCTCCGGCCTTGGCATTGGTGGCCGCTCTGCCGCCGCCCGCCACCGGCACCGCTCAAACTGCAATTCTCGGTCATTGGCCTTGCGTCGGCAGCGATGGAGTGACTATCAAGCCATTCACACTGACGCCGGGGAAATCACAAAACGCATCATGTTTCTAAAAGAATGATCACAATTATAAAAATAGGAAGAGTGCTGAAACCAAGTAAATTGCTGGCCATGGCATGTCTGTTGGCAGTGATGGCAGTGGGCATCGCGACCGCTTCGGCCGCGGGGCCAAAAGCGACGGAAGCACCGCTGACCCAGCCGGGGCAGAAACTCGAGGCGCAATACGCCGGACAACTCAAGGCCCTGCAAGCAGAGATCGTCATGGCCCTGCCTGCAATCAATGAGCCGCAGCAAACCGCCTGCCAGCGGGCCCGTGATGGTGCCAACAAGGCGTTGGCAGGGGCAAACGCAGCGGAGCAGGCCCTGAATAAAATTCACGAGGCAAAAGCATTGGTGGATCACGCCAAGGGCAAGTGGATCGGCGGTGCCGAGAAGGGCATTGCTCAGGCGGAAGCGGCGCTGAAGAAGGCGACCACGGAGGCTGAACGGGAAGCGGCCACCAAAGAGTTGGCCAAGTGGCAGGCGAACAAGACCGACGGGATCAAAGCGCTCAAGGAGCGTCAGGAGGCGCTGGACAAGGCGAAAATCGACGAGCCGAAGCTGACCCAAGCGAATCAGGCGGCCCAGGCGGCATTGGCCCAGGCGCGGACCCGTGAGCAAGCGGCAACCAAGGTTCTGTTGACGGCGATGGAGTCTTTCCTGTCGAGCGACAAACTGGACGCAAAGCTGGTCAAGGGCGCCGTGCTGGCCGAGGCCACTCCCCGTGGATTGGCGGAGTTTGCCCAGCAAGGCCAGGAGCAGGCAACCTTGGTGGAAAAACTCTTGGCCAATGACAAACTCATGAAGCAGATGCTCGAAGCCGGCGGCGCCAAGTTCGGCAAATACGGGCGGACGATGGAGATCTACAGCGCAATCCAGAAGGCCAGCCCGCAGGCCGCCGAGGGCACCTTGCAGCGCCTGGCATTGGCCACCAGCCTCGAGCATGCCGTGCCGGTGGCGCAGAGCAATCCAAGGACCGTGACCCATGCTCCGGCCACGGTGGACCCGGTCAAGCGGCACCTGCATTACCAGCAGGCATACCTCGATGGTGAGTTGGACCCTGCTTTCAAAAATTTCTCCGTTTGGGAGTACCGCTGGGTTGTCGGCTGCGACGCGCCGGATGCGATTCTGGCGTGGGGGCGCGAGATGCTCCGAAACTACCGGCCCGACCACATCTACAACCCGGACGCTGGCTGGCGGTATTCGGCGAGCGTCAGGACTGAAGTCCCGTACGGCTCACAAAACCTGAAGGATGATCTACCATCCCTGCATAACTACCAGAATATCATCAAAGATGGGGGGGTGTGCGGACGTCGCGCGTTCTTTGGGCGGTTTATCTTGCGCAGTTTTGGCATCCCGACCTGGGGCGTGACCCAGCAGGCGCACGCCGCGTTGAGTCATTGGACGCCGAAAGGCTGGGTGGTCAATCTCGGCGCAGCCTTCGTGCACAGTTGGTGGGACAAGGATGAGGCTCCGCGTAGCGGGGCGGACTTCCTGCTCGAGACACAGGCGCGGGTTCATGCGCAGGATTACTTGCGGGTGTTGCGGGCGCAGTGGATAAGCCGCGTCGTTGGCGAGCAGGCATACAACGACCGCCGGCACGTCGACGGCGGCTTCTGGAGCAGCATGGCCCACTCCCAAACAGTTGCCCTCGCGGCCACGTCGGTTGCGTTAGGCCCGCTCGGCCAGGAGCTTGCTGAAGCCAATGAGCCGGAGCTAAACGAGAGGCCCGAGTCGGCGAAATTGGCGGCGGCGGACCGGACGGTCGTGGTGGGTCGGGACGGCTCAATCGTCATTCCGGCGGTGGCCTACAGCAAGCCGACCGGCCACTTCTCCTCCATGAAGAGTTTCGCGGGCGGCTTCCAGATGCATTGCACCGGCGGCTTCAAGGCTGAGTACGAAGTTGAGGTTCCGCACGCCGGCAAGTATGCGCTGGCCGCCCGGGTGGTGACTGTGCAAGAGGGCCAGCAGATCCTGCTCGCGGCGAACGACGCCACCGCGCCGCTTGCAGTTGCGGTGCCCTACACCCAGGGTAAGTGGCAGCAGACCCAGCCGGTCGAGGTCTCCCTGGTCAGCGGGAGGAATGTCCTCCACTTCACGCTCCAGGACGGCAGTCGCGGAGTGAGCATCAAGGAGTTCACGCTGATGCCGGTGAAGTGATTGAACTGATAGTCATGTGTTAGAAATGTCACGGAACAATTACATATCTCAATCGAAAACCCAAGCGCCCCTCAAGACAAGCCATCAAAAATGAAACAACACCAACAGAATCATGAAACGCGCGGGGCTCTTGCTCTCTCCGCCATCGCGTTCACGGCGTTCGCCCTGTCGTCTTTTACTGCCGTCTCGGCGGCGGAACAGCCAATACCGGGGCCCGATGGCAAGCCGGCGGACATGACCCGGCCGGTCCAGGTCTTCATCCTGATGGGCCAGTCCAACATGGTCGGCATGGGTAAGATCAAAGGCCCGGAGGGGTCCTTGGAGAATGCCGTGAAGGTGAAAAAGAAATACTCCTATCTGATGGATGAGGCGGGGAGCTGGATTGAGCGAAAGGATGTCCGTTTTGTGCGGTTCATGCAAGGCAAGGGCATGCTCAATAACGAATGGATGGCCATCAAGAGCGGCACCATCGGTCCGGAGTTCGGTATCGTCGCGAAGTTAGTGGGGGATAAGACCGATGCACCTGTGATGATCCTCAAGAGCTGCATCGGCAACCGCGGTCTCGGCTGGGACCTGCTGCCGCCGGGCAGCGAGCGGTATGAAGTCGTCCAAAAAGACAAATCGGGGAGCGAAAAAACCTATGTGTACGCCGGCTACAAAGATTCGCCCGCCAAGTGGGAAAAAGGCACCGAGCCGCAACCGATTGGCTGGTATGCCGGCAAGAACTACGATGACGATACCGCCGACGCAAAGAAGGTGCTTGCGGAGCTGGACAAGTACTATCCCGGGGCGAAAAAGTGCGAGGTCGCGGGCTTCTTCTTCTGGCAAGGCGAGAAGGATCTTGGAGATGAATCGTATGCGGGTCGATACGAACAGAATCTCGTCCGGTTCATCAAGCAGTTGCGCAAGGACTTCAATGCTCCTGATGCGAAGTTCGTCCTCGCCACCCTGGGCGAAGCTGCGAAGGGCATCGGCGGCACAGAGGGCAAGGTGCTCGATGCCCAGCTTGCGGTTGACGGCAACAGCGGGAAGCACGCCGAGTTCAAAGGCAACGTGGCCACGGTCTATTCCAACCCCTTGTCTCATGGCGGCAGTGGAAACAGCCACTACGGCGGTAACGCTGAAACTTATATGGACATCGGTGAAGCCATGGGCCAGGCCATGGTCGAGCTGCTAGCGAACCAGAAGTAAATCCAGCGACCGGGATTCCGGGGAATGCATGAGGATGCTACAGATGAGCGCGCAACCGGAGAACCATCAGCGTGGGCAGCGCTGTCCTTTTCCGAAAGGACCCACGCCTTTTGGCGGTATGTCTGCTGAGACGTCACCGCAGAGTCGCACACCATGAAGGTATCACCGAACAAAAAAGAAGGAACGCAGGGCGTGAAATTCAGTGTCCTTCGCGGTTCTCTGGCGCTTGTCGCGGTGACCGGCCTTCTGGGGAGCGGGTTATCTGCCGGCGAGTATGTGTGCAAGGATTCGTGGGCCGCCACCATGGCGGCGTGTCGCGGGCAACTCATGAAGGCCGCTCCGCTCGCTGATCCGTCCGCCGGTGCCGAACCCCTTCCGTTCAGTACCGGCACCCTTGCGGGCAGCGGTCCCGGCCAGGCGATTGCATTGGACGTGACCGGGGTCAAGACCCTGCGGCTATCGGCAATCATGGAGAATGCGCCCTGCAACTGCAATATCTGGGGAGAACCGATGCTGATTGCCGCGGATGGCAAGAAGACGCGCTTGACGGAGCTCACACCGCTGTCCGTCGTGGTCGGTTGGGGGCAGTTGCTCACGGACAAAAACTGGCAAGGCCACCCCTTGCAGATCGCCGGGCGCAAACTGGAATTCGGTATCTGGGTGCATGCCGACAGCGAAGTCGTCTACACCCTGGATGCCAAATTCGCCAGGTTCGAGGCGTTTGTCGGAGAAGACTGCGAGCGGGTTGGGGGTGCCGTACGGTTCGAAGTGACGACAGGATCGCTTCCCCAGCCACTCGATCACTGGCGCGAAATCGCGCGTGACTTCCCCCGGGAAACCGGATGGATGACGCAGGATGTGGCCAATGGCAGGCTCGCCGCGTGGTTCGCGCAACGCGCCGACGCTGCCATGGAAAAGCAACTCATCGCCGCTGTGTTGGGAAAATGCGCCACCAAACCACCGGCGGTGCAGGCGGAAATCGCCGCCCTTGCCCAGGCCGGGGCGGGTGACGTGCGTTGGCTGGAACTTTACGCCCGGCTTTGCCGCTACCAGGAATGCATGGACATCCTGGGTCGAGCGGGCGTGGTCGAACCGCAGCCGTCCCTCGTCGGAGAAGTCGCTCGCCTCACCACCGCCAAAACGCCGGCGTCCGATGCACAATGGGATGACCTCTATCACCGGGCCCAGCTGTGCGAGGATGTGCAGTGTCAGTTTGAGACCCTCCAATACGACATCACCCAGCGTGCCACGTTTGACCGGTTCGCGGCGGAAACCTATCGGAAAGAGAGTTTGATCCAGCCTGGAGACCGCGATCCGGCGGATATCATCCTGCGCCGGCTCGATGCGCTGATCCTGGACCGGAAATCAAAGAATCCCGGGACTCTCCCGGCCACCGTGGATGAGACCCTCGCGAAACTGCGCCGGACGACCCAGACCACCGCCCTGGAAGACGCTGGTGCCCGGCGAATCCTTTTCAGTGAGGCCTGCGCATTGCGCCGGCAGGTCGCCTTGAGCAATCCGTTGCTGGATTTCGATCGCCTCCTTTTCATCAAACGGCATCGCGCCATCTTCAACCACATGTGCGACCAGTTCTACGGCATCACCGCCAATCCCGGCGGCGGATTGTTTGTCCTGGAACAACCGTTCGGTCCAAAGCCCAAAGCCCATGACATCCTGGCCGGCTCCACGGTTGAGAAAGGCCGCTTGCAGGGACGCAAACTTTCTGGGGGTCCACTGTGGCCGCCGCGCCTTTCCTACGACGGTGTCTGCCGTCTCTCGGGTGACTACAGCTATGGCGGTTCGTTTCTCTCACCCAGCCTTTCCTACGATGGTCGTAGTATACTCTTCTCCTTCGTCGAGTGCGAGGGGCCACGCGAGCAGGTGTTCCACACCGACGCCTCGCGCGGACACTGGGCCGAGGGGCGGAGTTACCATATCTTCAAGGTCAACCTCGACGGCTCCGGGTTGCAGCAGTTGACGGATGGCACTTGGAATGAATTCGACCCATGCTGGCTCCCTAACAACCGGGTCGCGTTCATTTCCGAGCGCCGCGGCGGGTACCTGCGCTGCGGACGGGCTTGCCCGCTCTACACCCTCTACGATATGGCCGCCGACGGGAGCCAGATCAATTGCCTGAGTTTTCACGACAGCAACGAGTGGAACCCGAGCGTCACCCACGACGGTCGCATCGTCTACACCCGCTGGGACTACGTCGACCGCTGGGGCTGCATCGCTCACCATCCATGGCTCACCTCCCTGGAGGGGACGGATGCCCGTGCGCTCCACGGCAACTTCTCAGTCCGGGCGAAACGCGCCGACATGGAGCTCTGCGTGCGGGCGGTTCCCGGATCTAATAAGTTCACCGCCACCGGCGCTCCCCATCACGGCCAGCAATTCGGATCGCTGGTCCTCATCGACCCCAAAGTCGCCGATGACGATGCCATGTCCCCGGTCAAACGCATCACCCCGGACGTCGGGTTCCCGGAAAGTCAGGGCGGGCTGGAATGCTACGGCACTCCCTGGCCGCTGAGTGACGACTACTACCTGTGCGTCTATGACGACAGCATGGCCCGCAGTGCTGCCAAGCGTGCGGCCGGCCGGTACGGCATCTATCTGCTGGACAGCTTTGGCAACAAGGAGCTGCTCTACCGCGATCCCGCGATCGGCTGTGTGAGCCCGATCCCCCTGCGACCCACTCCGGTGCCCCCGGTGACTCCGGCACCCGGTCTAGCCGGCAGCAAGACCCCGTACGAATACGTCGCTCCCGGTGCCAAGGGCGAAGCCAGCATGGCCGTGATCAATGTTTACGACACGCTTAAACCCTGGCCTGCGGAGATGAAGGTCAAATCCCTCCGCATCTACCAACTCCTGCCCTGCTCCACGCCGAGCGGGATGTCACCCCATCGGACCGGCGCGACGATCGCGGAGGCCCCGGATTCCATACCCCCGGCCCGCTGGGTCCTGGGAACGGTTCCGGTTGAGGCGGATGGCAGCGCCAATTTCATCGTGCCGGCCTACCGCGAAGTGTTCTTCCAGGCGCTCGACGACAAGGGCATGGCTATCAACTCCATGCGCTCCGCCACATACGCCCGCAACGGCGAGCAATTGCTCTGTATGGGTTGTCACGAATCCAAGAACAAGACACCCACCGTGTTGCAAAGCATGCCGCTGGCGATCAAACGCGCTCCGTCCCGCCCGGTTCCGGACGTGGAAGGATCCAATCCATTTAGTTACCCACTCTTGGTTCAACCGGTGCTCGACCGCAACTGCGTCGCCTGCCATGCCAAAAACTCCGGCAAGGCCCCGGTCCTGACCAAGGAACCCATCCAAAACAACTGGTATGCGTCGTACAATACCCTGATCAAATACGGGTACACCAGTTATGGCGGCGATTGGTACCGGACGCCTTCCGGCAAGTTTGGCGCCCGCGCGTCCAAGCTCTATGAAATGCTCTCCGAGGGCCACCACGGCTGCAAACCGTCCGCAGAGGATATGCACCGCATCACCCTGTGGCTGGACAGTTGTTCACTGTTCTACGGCGTCTTCGAGCAAGAACCCGGCAAAGCCCAATTGCGCGGTGAACCCGCTGTGCCGTCGCTGCAGTGAGCACCCCTCCTATCAATTGCGCAACAAGCGCCCGATTAAGCGACCGAGAAATAGACCTGACCGATCCGTAAGTCGCTTGATCCGGCAGGCGGCACAGACCACAAAGAAGTGCGGAAGTATGAGTAAACCATCTGACAAATGTTACCATGCGAGCAGCAACCGCCGGGCGGCTGATAGACTGACCCCATTGTTGTCCCGCGGATGAGGAGTGGTCGGCGCCTCAAGGAGTGGGGGCATCGTGCCCCCATTTGCCCATGGGACGCGCACGTGCGGGTCGCCAGACGGCTGCCCTTGCTCTGCGCATGGGCCATGGCGGCCGGATGCGACTCCTTGTGCGCGGCCCTCAAGGAGTGGGGCTCAG
>CAIVSK010000094.1 GCA_903908495.1 Akkermansiaceae bacterium | reverse complement strand
TGAGCGTATAACTCGAAGCCACGCCGAAGGACGCGGAAATTGTGTGGTTGGCCAGGACATTGCCGAACGTATAACTTCCGAGCACGCCCATGGATATGCCATCAATCTGCACGTCGGCAACGGCATAACCAGGACCCGGCGCGATGGTATAACTTTGGCTGGCGGCGGAGTTCACGGTACTCGCCCCGATCGGGCTGATGGTGCCGTTGGATCCGGCGGACGCAGTGATGGCATAGGTTCCTCCCGTGCCACCGCCGATGCCGAACTTGCTCATCATGTTCGACTCCAGACGCAGGCGCTGAGAATAAGTTAGATCGGTCTTGTAGATATACACGTCGCCGATGTCGCCGTTGAATGACGACCACCCGTCGCTGTTCCAGCCCTTGCCCACGTTGACATCCGTGCCATACCACAAGCTTGCTGATAGATCCTGGAAGGTGAACGGATCGCTGCCGGTCAGAATCCCCACGCCGTTGGCGTAAACGCTGAACCCGCCCGTCGGCTGCACGACAAAGCTGAAAATGGCCTGCTGGCCACTAACCGCATAGTAGTTACTCCAGTACTCGGTGCCGCCACGCCAGACGTGGACCCGCCCGTTGGTCCTCTCGATGCCGATGGCGAACTGGTTGAGCAGCACGCTCACCAATTGCTGATAGCCATTCCCGCCGACGCCGGTGACCGGCTTTGCCACAACCACGATCGTGCCGCCATGGAACGGCAGCGTTTTTCCGGGCGCGTTGGTGGTGTAGTTCCAGCCGACGTTGTCGAAATGGAATCCGTCCCCGTCGGCCTTGTTGATTGCCCACTTCTGGCCGCCGAACAGCTCAACGGCGGGAGTGCCCATTTTGGAGAGCGCAGTGCCGGTCGGCAACAGCGCTGGCCAGGTGGTGATCGCGCCGCTGGCAGGAAGGTTCTTGCTGTCCAGCGCCAGATACAATTGGTCGGCCGCCGGGATGTTGGCCGTGCCTGGAACGAAGACGGCAGCGATCGTGTGACCGGCGGTGACCGAATTGAAAGTATAACTCCCAAGTGCCCCGACATCCGTGCCATCAACGATCACGCTGGACACGGCATAGCTTGCGTTAGGCACGATGGCGAACGTCTGGTTCGCGCCGTACGTCACATTGACCGCCCCGCCCGGACTGATCGTGCCGCCGCTCGCCGCAGACGCCGTGATGACCAGCACTTGCGGGGTAAAGGTGGCCGCAATCGTGTGCGCAGCCTGGACGTTGGCGAAGGTATAACTTGTAATCGCCCCTTGCGACACGCCGTCAACCAGCACGCCCGCCACCTGGTAGGCCGCGTTCGCGGCAATGTTGAACGTCTGGTTAGAACCCGCGCTCACCGTCGCGGATCCGGAGGGTGTGATGGATCCGTTGGCTCCCGCCGAAGATGTTAGCCTATATGTCGCCACGCTGCCGAAACTCGCCGTGATGGTGTGGTTGGCCGTCACGTTGGAGAATATATAACTGCTGAGCGCACCCTGGCTGACGCCATCCACGGCGAGGTCGCTCACCGCAAAGCCAAGGTTCGGCTTGACCACGAAGGTGGCGCTGGCACCGGTGGCCAGGCTGGTGACACCCGCAGGGCTGATGGTGCCGCCGGTACCGGCGGTGGCGGTGATCGTGCGCGGCGCGGAAATCCCATACTTGGCCGACAGGTTCGCTTCGAGAGCCTGCCGGTCGGTCGAGGCCAGCGCGGTCTTGTAAACATACACGTCGCCGATGTCGCCGTTGAACGACGACCAAGCGTCGCCGTTCCAGCCTTTTCCGACGTTGACGTCGGTGCCGTACCAAAGCCCGGCTGAGATGGATGTGAAATCGGCGGTCGCGGAGTTCGCATAAGCTTGGACACCGTTCTTGTAGAGGGTGATTTCGCCGGTCGGCTGCACGACATAACTGAGCACCACGCTCTGGCTGGCTGTCAGGTAAACGCCCGTGTTGATGTTCGGGTCGTTGCCGCCGCTCTTCCACCCGAGCCGTACCTGCAAAGTGTTGCGATCAACGCACAAATTGAACTGATGCAGCAGGACGCTCACGAGGCACTGGTAGTTGCTGCCAGCCATTGAGGCACCCGGCTTCGCTACCACCACGATCGTTCCGCCAGCCATTGCAATGGCATTTCCCATCGGATAATTGCCGAAGTTGAACCCGTCGCCACCCGCCTTGTTGTTGGCCCATTTCTGGCCGCCGCCCGTATCGACGCTGGGAGTGCCCATGCTCGAGAGCGATCGGCCGGTCGGCACCGCCGTCGGCCACGATGCGATCGCACCGGTGGGCGGCAGGTTGTCGTTCATCGCCGAGAACAGCAGGGTGCCGGATTGCGGTATAGTGAAGGTATTCGCGGCAAAGGTGACGGCGATGGTGTGGTTCGCAGACACATTGGTGAATGTATAACTTGAGATCGATCCCTGCTCGACGCCGTCAACCAGCACACTGGTGATGCTTTGGCCACCGAAGAACGTGATGGCAAACGTCTGGTCGACGCCATTGCCAAGCAACACGGTTCCCGAAGGACTGATCGCCCCGCCGGTGCCGACCACCGACGCGCTGATGGTATTGGCCGGATTGAGGGTGAAATTCACGTTTGTCAGGTTGTAACCATTCACAGTGACCGTCTGTTCAGTGGTCGGGAAATGGCCCACAGCCGCCACCGTCACATACCACAGGCCATTGGGAACAGGCACCGAGAAATTGCCGGAAGAATCGGCCGTGGTTGTTAGAGCGGAATGAGCTACGGCTCCCGGCACCGATGAGATATAGACCGTGGCACCGGCGATGCCACTGCCGCTGCCGCTTTCGCCGACCTTTCCCGCAACGGCAAACGCCGGCGGGTCCATCACATTGGTGAGTGACGCGTAAGTCACCAGGCGGGTGCCGCTGTAGGTCCACAGGTGGCCCTTGATCTGGCAGAGCTTCAGGACCTTGGACGGATCCGTCGCCTGACCGTAAGTATCGGACTTGACGGTGATGGTGGCGGTGCTGGCCACATCCTTGACCACGTAATTATCCGCATTCGCCTGCAAAACCACGCCGTTAAAGGTGACCAGATTGTCGTCCGGAGAACTGGTCAACTGCGCGAAGCTGCTGCCGTGATAGCCCGTGGTGGGAGTGATTTTGGCGGCATAAGACGTGGAGTACCCCGACTCATTG
>CAIVSK010000093.1 GCA_903908495.1 Akkermansiaceae bacterium | reverse complement strand
AGCGGGGTTCTTGCCGGCAAGACCGTCATTGCGGTCGCGGCGGGGGCGGGATATTCGCACAGCCTCGCCCTGTGCTCGGACAGCACCATCGCCGCCTGGGGGGACAACAGCTACAGCTCCCTTGGCACCATCAGTGTCTCATCCAGCAGGGTGCCGGTGGCGGTGGATCGCAGCGGCATCCTCGCCGGTAAGACGGTCACCGGCATTGCCGCGGCAAACATTCACAGCCTCGCCTTCTGCGCGGACGGCACCCTCGCCGCCTGGGGCCACAATGGGGTCGGCGAACTCGGCAACGGCGCCACCGTCACTAGCAGCGTGCCGGTTGCCGTCGCCACTTCCGCCCTCGGCAGCGGCGAGAAATTTGTGGCCATGACCACCGGTTGCAACGCCCAACACAGCATGGCCGTGGCGGCGGTCCCGATTTCCAACACCCCAAGCCTGGCCGGCCTGACGCTCAATCCCGGTCTCCTCGATGGGGCGTTCGCCCCGGGGACCACAACCTACACCGTGCGGGTGCCGCACGGGACGCCTTCAGTCACCGTCACGCCGACGGCCAGCAATCGCTACGCCACCCTGACGGTGAACGATGTGGCGCTGGCATCCGGCAGCACCAGCCCGGCGATTGCCCTGTCGCCGGGAAATATGTCGATTTCCATCAAAATCACTGCTCAGGATGGTGTGAGCACGGCGACCTATACGCTCACGATCAAGGATGACAGCACGCTCTCCGGCCTGGCGCTGGGTGCGGGCAGCCTGGTCCCGGCGTTTTCATCCCTGACGACGGCTTACACCTCATATTTGCCCACCGCCACCACCTCGGTGACGGTCACGCCGACGGCCACCGACGCCAGCGCCTCGGTCACGGTCAACGGCACGCCGGTGGTCCCGGGCAGCGCCAGCAGCCCGGTCAGCTTGGTTGCAGGCAGCAACACGATCACCGTGAGGGTCACCGCCCTTGACGGAACCTTCACCATTTATCCTCTAACCGTCATCCGGCAGGTGCCGGTCAATTTCACCTTTTCCACCGCCACCGGCATTGCCGTCACCGCGGCCAACTACACGGCGTCGGGCAACACGGCAAATCTAACACTCAACTTCGCGCCACCGCCGGGAACCACCCTGACGATCGTTAACAACACCGGCACCACCCCGATCCAGGGTGTTTTCGACAACCTGGCGCAGGGGCAACGGGTGGAGCTCACCTACAACGGTATTACTTATGCCTTTGTGGTCAACTACACGGGCGGCACAGGCAATGATCTGGTGTTGCAATGGTCCGACACCCGCTTGTTCGCCTGGGGCAACAACGGCTACGGCGGCCAACTCGGCAACAACAACTCCACCGATAGTCTCGTCGCGGTGCCGGTGATTGCAAGCGGCGTGCTCGCCGGCAAAACGGTCATCGCCGTCGCCAGCGGGGACTATCACAACCTAGCGTTGTGCGCCGACGGGAGTTTGGCCGCCTGGGGCAACAACGACTATGGCCAATTGGGCGACTACACCTCGAACTCTCAGGCGGTGCCGGTTGCGGTGGAGCAAACGGGCGTCCTGGCCGGTAAACGGGTGACTGCCATCGCGGCCGGCGGCTCCCGCAGCGTCGCGTTGTGCGACGACGGCACGCTGGCCGACTGGGGCCAAGGGTATTATGGCCAGCTGGGCTACGGCGGCACCAGCCAGCAGCAAGCCGCGCCGACGCTGGTAGCCCGGAACGGCGTGCTGGCCGGCAAGATCGTGACCACCGTCGCCGCCGGTGGCTCTCACACCATCGTGCTGTGCTCGGATGGAACCTTGGCCGGTTGGGGGTCTAACAGTAATGGGCAGTTGGGCGCCGGCTCCACCACCGATAGCAGCGTCCCACTGTTGGTGAACCGGACCGGTGTGCTCGCCGGCAAGACCGTGACCACCATCGCCACCGGTGCCTCGCACAGTCTCGCGCTGTGCTCGGATGGGACCTTGGCCGCCTGGGGCTACAACAGCTACGGCCAACTGGGTGACGGCAGCAGCGCCAACCGGAGCCTGCCGGTGGCGGTGGACAGGACGGGCGTGCTTTCCGGCAAGTCCATCACCGGCATCGCCTGCGGGGGAGCGTTCTCGCTCGTTCTGTGTTCGGATGGCACGCTGGCCGCCTGGGGCGGCAATTCCTCCGGCCAATTGGGCAACGGCACCGCCACCAGTTCGCTGCTGCCGGTGTTGGTGACCCGCTCCGGCGTGCTATCCGGTAAATCCGTAGTGGCGGTCTCGGCCGGGTATGCACACGGCTTGGCGCGGTGTTCCGACGGGAATCTGGCCGCCTGGGGCTATAACAGCAACGGCCAGTTGGGCAAC
Source organism: Akkermansiaceae bacterium (assembly GCA_903908495.1). Taxonomy (GTDB): domain Bacteria; phylum Verrucomicrobiota; class Verrucomicrobiia; order Verrucomicrobiales; family Akkermansiaceae; genus Luteolibacter. Next base: position 6,429 of record CAIVSK010000093.1, on the reverse strand, counting down.
GCCACCACCACTAACAGCACCCTGCCGGTGTGGGTCAGCAAGAACCCTCTGACAAGCGGCGAAAATTTCACGGCGGCGGTTGGCGGACTCTATCACAGCCTGGCCCTGATCGCCTCGCCGCCGCCGCCACGGGCCACGACGCTGGCTGCCACGGGCGTCCTGGACACGGCTGCCACCCTTCAGGGCAGCGTGACCGCACAAGGCGGCGCCGTTCCCGTCTCCTTCCAATTCGGTCTAACCAGCGCCTATGGCACGACCCTGGCCGCGGCCCCCGCCACTGTGACCGGGTCCACCGCCACGACGGTTGCTGCGAGCGCCAGCGGGCTGCTCTCCGGCACCACCTATCATTACCGGGTGGTCGCCGCGACTGTGGGCCGCACGGTGACGGGGTCGGACCAGACTTTCACCACGACCACCCTCGCCACGCTGGCCAGCCTGGGATCCAGCGGTGGCATGCTCAGTCCCGCGTTTGCAAGCGTCACCACCAGTTACTTCGCCACCGTGCCGTTTGCCACCACCAGCTTTACGTTAACGCCCGCCTGCGACAACCCCGCCGCCATCATTCAGGTCAATGGCGCAGCTGTGGCTTCCGGCGCAGCCAGTGGTCCGATCACTCTCGCGGTTGGCACCAATCCGGTGAACACGGTGGTCAGTGCCGGCTCTAACGAAATAACATATGCCCTGACAATGACCCGCCTGCCCCAGGCAATCACCTTCAACTCCGCCACCGACGTGCCGGTGACGGCGGCGAATTTTGCGGCGAGCGGAGCCGCGCCGGGCATTGCCCTGACCTTTGCGCCCGCGCCGGGCACCAACTTGATGGTGGTGAACAACACGGGGCGGAATTCGATTCAAGGCACCTTCGCCAATCTGGTCCAATGGCAGCCCGTCAATTTGACCTTCAACGGAGTTACTTATCCTTTCGTGGCCAACTACTTTGGCGGCACCGGCAACGATCTGGTGTTGCAATGGGCGAACACGCGCTTGCTGGCATGGGGATCCGGCTATGGCCCGCTGCCGGTGGACCTCGGCAACCTGCTGGCCGGCAAGACGGTAAACATGATCGACTCAGCAGGTTCCCATAGCCTCGCGTTGTGTACTGACGGTACGGTGGCCACCTGGATCTCCAATAGCAGCGTGCCGATGTGGGTGGACGGCACCGGTGTGCTCGCCGGCAAGACCGTGGTCTCCGTGGCCGCAGGCGCCAATCAGGATCTGGCATTGTGCTCGGACGGCACCGTGGTCACCTGGAGTGCCAGTGGCGGCGTGCCGGTGGCGGTGGATCAAACGGGGGTGCTCGCCGGAAAGGCGGTCATTGCTCTGGCTGGGGGTGTCGGTCACAGTCTGGCACTGTGCGCGGATGGCACGCTGGCCGTCTGGGGGGGCAACGGTCAGTTAGGAAACGGCGATCTAACCAGTAGTAGCGTGCCTGTGTTGGTGGATCAAACAGGCGTGCTCGCCGGCAAGACGGTAACGGCGATTGGCGCGGGAGCCTATCATAGTGTGGGTTTGTGCTCGGATGGATCCATGGTCGCCTGGGGCTGGGGCGGTGATGGCGAGTTGGGCAATGGCAGCTCGAACCAAAGCCCGGTGCCGGTGTTGGTGAGTCAAACGGGAGTGCTGGCCGGCAAGGTGGCGGTGGCCATTTCCGTGGGAAACATGCACACGCTTGCCCTGTGCGCGGACGGGACTGCGGTGGCATGGGGATACAACAGTTATGGAGAGTTAGGAAATAACTCCACGTCCAACAGCAATGTGCCGGTGCGGGTGACCCAAACGGGCGTGCTCGCCGGAAAGACGGTGGTGGCCGTCGCCGCCGCCACCGGGGGATCTTCATCCAACGGATCCTATGGCATGCATAGTCTCGCGCTGTGCGCGGACGGGACTGTGGCGGCGTGGGGCTTCAACGGTTATGGTCAGTTAGGTAGCACTACCCCGTCCTACAGCAGCGTGCCGATGTTGGTCAGCAACTCCAGCTTGGCTGCGGGCGAGCGCATGGTGGCGGTGGCCGGCGACGGGTCGTCGCACTGCCTGGCCATGGTCGTCTCCCCGCCGATAGCCGTGGTCACGACGCTGGCCGCCACCGCCACCAGCGACACCGGTGCCACCCTCAACGGCAGTGTGAATGCCCAGGGGAGCGCCGCCGCCACGTCCTTTGAATATGGCCTGACATCCTCCTACGGGTCGAGCATTGTCGCATCGCCCGCGTCCGTGGGCGGCAGCACCGCCACGGCGGTCAGAGCGACGGTGAGCGGCTTGCTTGCCGGCGCCACCTATCATTACCGCGCGGTGACCGCCAGCGGGGGCTACGCGCCGAAGGGGGCGGACCTGACGTTCACCACGACGGTACTTGCCACATTGGCGGATCTGACATTGAGCCGCGGCACGCTGACGCCAAGCTATTCGGCCAACATCACGGGATATTTCACCACCGTGCCATTCGCCACAACCTCCATCAACGTGACCCCGCGGGTGACCACTCCCGGCGCCACGGTCACCGTCGCGGGCGTCCCGGTGGACTCCGGGACCGCCGGCAACCCGCTCGACCTAATGCAAGGAAACAACCCGCTCGCCATCGTGGTCACCGCCGCCGACGGCATGAGCGCCAGGACCTACACCGTGACGGTGATCCGCCTGCCGGAGGCATTCATCTTCAACTCCGCGACGGACGTGCCTCTAACAGTAGGCGCGTTCCTGGCCAGCGGCAGCGTGGGGGACTTGGTTCTGCATTATGCGCCGACGCCGGGGGCTGATCTGATGGTGGTCAAAAACACCGGGCGCAATGCGATCCAGGGCAGCTTCGATAATTTGGTACAGGGGCAGAGCGTGAATCTGACTTACCAAGGGGTGGCCTATCCGTTCGTGGCCAATTACTTCGGCGGCACCGGCAACGATCTGGTGCTGCAATGGGCGAACACGCGGCTGATGGCGTGGGGGTCAAACGGTAACGGTCAGTTAGGCAACAACACAACGACCAATAGCAGTGTCGCTGTGCCCGTGGACATGACCGGCGTGCTCGCCCGCAAGACAATTATCGCCGTCGCCACCGGGGATTCGCACAATCTGGCACTTTGTTCGGACGGGACCCTGGCCGCGATGGGGTTCAATTACTATGGCCAGTGCGGCAACAACAGCACGATCAATAACATAGTGCCGGTATTGGTGGATCAAACAGGCGTGTTTGCAGGCAAGATGGTTGTCGCCATTTCTGCCGCCGGCGGTCACAGTCTGGCGCTATGTTCGGACGGAACCCTGGGCTCGTGGGGGTGGAATTTCTATGGTCAGCTAGGTAACAGCAGCACGACTGATAGCAAGGTGCCCACCCCGGTGAACGCCACGGGCGTCCTCCTTGGACGGCGGGTGGTAGCGGTGGCTGCGGGAGGCACCCATAGTCTCGCATTATGCGCGGACGGAGCTTTGGTTGCATGGGGTTCCAATAGCTACGGCCAGTTAGGTAATGGCAGCAGCGCCGGTAGTAGCGTGCCGGTGTTGGTCAACCAATCCGGTGTGCTGGCCGGCAGGACGGTCATCGCCGTGGCTGCTGGATTATACCACTGTCTGGCGCTATGCGCGGACGGTTCCGTGGCAGCGTGGGGATACAATTTATCCGGTCAGTTAGGCAACAACAGCACCACGAACAGCAATGTTCCCGTATGGGTGGAAAACACGGGTGCGCTCGCTGGCAGGACGGTCACAGCCATCAGAACGGTATCCTCCCAATGCATGGGATTGTGCTCGGATGGGACCCTGGTCGCATGGGGTAACAATACCACGCCGACAAGCAGCGTGCCGGTATTGTTGAGCCAATCCGGTGTGCTTGCCGGCAAGTCAGTCGTTGGCATCACCTGCGGATCCGCACACAGTCTCGCAGTCTGCTCGGACGGGAACGTGGCTGCATGGGGATTCAATAGCAGCGGACAGTTAGGCAATAACAGCACGAACCAAAGCAGTGTGCCGGTGTGGGTCGATCCGAATGGCTTGCGCACCGGCGAATATTTTGCGGCGGCGAGCGGCGGGTTGTCGCACAACCTGGCACTGGTGGCATCTCCACCGCCGCCGGTGATCGCAACATTGGCGGCAGCCGGAATCCTCGATACGGGTGCCACCCTCACTGGTAATCTGAATGCCAACGGCAGCACCACCACCGTGTCCTTTGAGTATGGTCTGACAAGTTCTTATGGCAGCACTACCACCGGCAGTCCCGCATCCGTATCCGGGACTACCACCACGACGGCGGAAGCCAACCTCAGCGGTTTGCTCGCCGGTTCAATCTATCACTATCGGGTTGTCGCCAGCAGCGGAGGTGGCACGGTGGTTGGAGAGGACATGACCTTTACGACCACCACATTTGCCTCGCTTGCAGGTCTGGCGTTGAGCCGTGGCACAGTGTATCCCTCATTTGCCAGCATCAACACACGATATATCGCCACAGTGCCCTTTGCGACGGATCGCATCACAGTGCTCCCGGTTGCGGCATACGCCAGCGCCACACTGCAGGTCAATGGCGTCGCCCTGGCGGCTGGAGCGGCTGGAGGTGCCGTCGATCTCATAGTGGGCAACAATGTGATTGCAACCGTCATCACATCGGAGGATGGTATCAGTATTCAGACCTATACCGTGATCGTGACGCGTTTGCCCGAAGTATTCACCTTTGATACCGCCACGGACGTTCCTGTGGCGGTCAGTGGTTTCGTCGCCACGGGCAGCACGCCGGGTTTCGCCTTGAACCATGCCCCGGCTCCGGGAGCCTGTCTAACGGTGATACACAACACGGGATCGGGCCCGATTCAGGGCACCTTCGACAATCTGGCGCAGGGACAACTGGTGCAGTTGACCCATGAAGGAATCAGTTACTCATTTGCCGCCAACTATTTCGGTGGTGCCGGCAATGATCTGTTGTTGCAATGGGCCAATACCGGGTTGCTCGCCTGGGGTTATAACTACGATGGCCAGTTGGGTAATAACAGCACAACCAATAGCAGCATCGCGACACCTGTGGCCATGAGCGGCGTGCTGGTTGGCAAGACGGTCGTCACCACCGCAGCAGGGGATTCCCACGGTCTTGCGCTGTGTTTGGATGGGACTTTGGCCGCGTGGGGTAATAATTCCAATGGCCAGTTGGGTAATAATAGTACGACGAATGGCAATGCTCCGTTGTTGGTGGACCGGACAGGCGTGCTTTCCGGCAAGACCGTCGTGGGCATTTCCGCGGGGAGCTATCACAGTCTCGCGCTGTGTTCGGACGGGTCTGTGGCTGCCTGGGGCGTGAATTCCTATGCTCAGTTGGGAGACAACACCACTACAAGTCGCAAGGTGCCGGTGTTGGTGAGCGGCATGGGTGTGCTCATGGGCAAGCGGGTTGTCGCGATCTCTGCAGGATTCAGCCACACGCTCGCGCTCTGCTCGGATGGCACCCTGGTCGCATGGGGGTACAATTCTTATGGCCAGTTGGGCAACAATGGTACGATCTCCAGCATCGCATTGGTGCCAGTCATGGTGGACCGATCGGGCGTGCTCTCAGGCAAGACAATTGCGGCCATTGCGGCCGGTGCCAGTCACAGTCTTGCGCTTTGCACGGACGGAACTCTTGCCGCATGGGGATATAATGCGTATGGCCAGCTTGGCAACAATAGCACAACACTTAGTTCGGTCCCAGTGTTGGTGGACAGATCGGGAATGCTCTCCGGCAAGGTGGTCACGGCGATCACCGCAGGAACCGCCCACAGTATGGCACTTTGTTCCGACGGTACATTGGCCGCATGGGGGCAAAATGGTTTCGGCCAGTTGGGCAACAACAGCACAGCCAATAGCAAGGTGCCTGTGTTGGTGGACAGAACAGGCGCGCTCATTGGCAAGACCATTGCCGCCATCTCGGCCGGCACCTCTCACAGTTTGGCATGGTGCTCGGATGGAAGCTTGGCCGCCTGGGGATACGATAATTATGGCCAATTGGGCAACAATTCTACAACCAGCAGTTCAGTGCCAGTCGCAGTGAACACCGATGGCTTCGTGCCCGGCACGCGCTGCTTGGAAGCCGCGGGCGGAACCTCACACAGTCTTGCGTTGGTGGCCTTGCCGTTGTCAGCGGCCACGCCCCGATCAGCCACGGCGATCAGCGGCCTTAGCGCCACCTTGAACGGCAGCGTCAATGCCGAGGGCAATGCCACCACGGTGACGTTCGAATATGGCCTGAGCGCGGCCTACGACCACGTTGTTGTGGCCACCCCGGCGGCTGCCTCTGGCACCAGCGATACTGGCGTGAGCGCCGCCATCAGCGGCCTGACGCCCGGCACTCTCTATCATTACCGGGTGGTGGCCTCCAGCTACGGCGGAATTGTCAGAAGTGACGATATGTCCTTCACCACGCTCAGCGACAATGCACAACTCGCGGCGCTGGGCTTGAATACGGGTGCCTTTGGGCCGGATTTT
>CAIVSK010000092.1 GCA_903908495.1 Akkermansiaceae bacterium | reverse complement strand
CGACGAGTTGATCGCCGCGCGACCGCTGGCCGAGCGCTCGGCCTCGCGGATGTTGGTGGTGCATCGCGCCAGCGGGCTCATCGAGCACCGGATGTTCCGCGAGTTTCCTACCTTTCTGCGGCCGGACGATTTGTTGGTCCTCAACGACACCAAAGTGCTCCCGGCACGAGTGATTTCCGACGACGGCAAAACCGAACTGCTCTGCCTCGACCGCCTCTCACCCACCGAATGGCGCTGCCTGGTGCGGCCCGGCAAACGCATGAAAGCGGGCCGCAGCGTGACCGTCGGCGGCATCGGCGGCACCGTCGCGGAGGTCTTTGCTAATGGCGACCGCCTGCTGCGCTGGGCCGCGCCGCTCGACCTCCATCAACACGGCCACCTGGCGTTGCCGCACTACATGGGCCGCCCGGACGACGCCGCGGACCTCGAGCGCTATCAAACCGTCTTCGCCCGCGCCGAAGGCGCCATCGCCGCCCCCACCGCCGGCCTCCACTTCACGCCGGATATGTTAGGTAAACTGCCGCACGCCTTCCTCACCTTGCACGTCGGCGTGGGCACCTTCCGCCCGGTCAGCGTCGAGGTGGTGGCCGACCACATCATGCACGCGGAAAATTTCGCGGTCACGGCGGCCACCGCCGCCCAGGTGAATGCCGCGGCGCGAGTGGTGGCGGTGGGCACCACCGTGACACGGGTGTTGGAGTCGCTGCGCACGGCGGACCCCGGGCTGCGGATCGCCCCCGGCGAGCATCGCGGCGCGACGGACATTTTCATCCATCCTCCCTATCAATTCGGCGCGGTCGGCGGCTTGCTGACTAATTTCCACCTGCCGCAAAGCACCTTGCTGATGCTGGTTTGCGCCTATGCGGGACACGAGTTGGTGTTAGACGCCTACCGCCAGGCGGTGGCGGCGCGGTACCGCTTTTACAGCTACGGCGATTGCATGCTGCTGATCTAACGGATCACCCCTTGAGTGCCTCGTCTAGCCAGGCGAGCAGTTTTTTCCGATAGGCGCCGTGGTTGCAGACCAGCGAATCGCCGTGATGGCCGTCCTTGACTTCGAACAACGTTTTCGGCTCGCCCGCGGTCTTGAACAACAGCAGTCCCTGCGCCACCGGCACCAACTCGTCCTTGTCGCCGTGCACAATGAGCAGCGGCACCGGCGCGAGTTTTTGGATCAAATCCTTCGGTGCCCACTCATCCGTGACCAGATTGGCACCCACCCGCCCCGCCAGAACCTGCGCCATCGACAGATAGGAGGAAAACGCGGCATCCGTGATGACCGCCCGCAAGCCCTTGACCGGTGCCTCTGCCAGCGCCGCCAGCGATTTGGCCCCGCCCAGACTGTGGCCGTAGGAAATGAGCCGCTCCGCATTGACGTCCGGGCGCGTCCTGACATAATCAAAAGCAGCCCGAACATCATCGATCATCCCGCGCCGGTCCACCGTGCCGCCGGACTTGCCAAACCCGCGGTAGTCATACGTCAGCACGTTGTAGCCAGCCTCCGCGAACCACATGACAAACCCGAGGTGGTGGCCGATCGAGCCGGCATTGCCGTGCGAAAACACCACCGTCGCCTTGGCCGTCTTCCCCAGCGCCGGCAAAAACCATGCGTGCAAATTCGTGCCATCCTTCGATTTGAAATCCACATCCTCATACTTCAGCCCCCAGTCCTTGGGCGTCGCCGGCACATCATGGGTCGGAAAATAAAACAACTGGTTGCCTCCGTTTTTTCCTAACAAAGCCTCCGCAAACTTCGATAGATCATCGCTCGCAGGCCGGGGTTTGGGCGCGATTTCCTCACCACAGGCCAGCCCGATCAAACCCAGCCATGCCATCAGGGGGAGCAAGTTCATCGCCACAGCGGACCACCGCCTGGCGGCTTTGTCCAGCAAAACCTGCCGCTGCGGGCGTTTCACGGGTTGCGCTGGAACGGAAAAGCCGCCATGCTGCGGGCGTTGGCCATGACATCGCAATCAGCAACCGCGAAGCGGGGAGACGCTCGCCTGTGGGTGACCGCCCTCGGGCTGTCGTTGCTGTGCAATGTCGCGTTGCTGTTTTTAGCAGGCCTCGCATTCGTTGAATCGCAGCAATTCAAGCACCCCGCTCTGCCCCCCACCCAACCCGCAGAAACCGTGCGCTTCCTCGCCCCGGAACTCGCCGTTGAACCCACCCCGGCCACCGACCCAGCCTCCGCCTCCGACCCAACCGCCGCAGAAACCGCCGAAGCCGAAGCGGCCGCCGAACCCGGCGGTGCCCCCCCGGTTCCGGCACACGGTCCGAGTTTTGCCCGCACCTCCGACGATCAGCGCGGCAAACGCCCTGACCACCCCGCCTTCATCGGCGAGCGCGACACTGAGGCCACCAGCGACACCACCCCGGATCCCACCGCCCCCGCCATGCCCGCCCAGGCCGGCGTCCCACCCCGCCACCCCGGCGATTTCGAGACGACGGTGAGTGAGTACAAGGACGGTGCCCTGACCGATTCAAGCGCGCCGGCACCGGAGCCGCCCACGCCCCTGCCGACCACCGCGCCCGAACCCCTGCCCGCCCCTCCCGCCACCGCCGCGCCCGGCGAAATCACCGACTCGCCCGGCACCGCCGACAAAGCCGCCAACCCGGCCCCGCCCGCGCACTTGGCCGAGGGCCCCAATCCGGTGGATGTCCCGATCCCCCTGACAAGTTCGCAGCCGACCCCCACGCCCGCGGCGCAGGCCCTGCCCCGCGCCGGCAACCCCGAAAAACTGCCGACGGCCGACGACCTCAAGCCAGCCACCCCCCCCCCATCCCCGCCGGACACACCGAGAGACCCGGCCTTCCGCGGCAACCAGCGCAAGACCACCATCCGCGGATCCATCTCCCGCAGCGGCCGCAGCGCCCTCGACGTCGAGGACTCGCCCCTCGGCCGCTACCAGGCGACCATCAGCCGTGCCGTCGAACTCGAGTGGCAGCGCAACTGCGTGCGCTACCGCGACTTCATCACCCCCGGCTTCCTCACCGTGCGATTTTTCGTAGATTCCACGGGCAAGGTGCGCAACGTCCAATTCGTCGGCGCCATGCAAACCGGCCAACAACAAAAGGGTTTCACCCTCAACTCGATCCGCGATGCCGCCATCCCCGCCATGCCCGCCGAAGTGCGCAAGGATTTCCAGGAAGACCCGCTCGAACTCATCTTCAACTTCTATTTCTAACACCCATACGCGTTTCTAACATCCAGTCATGTCCCACGCCCTGCTCCTCGCCACCCTCTCGCCCACCGCCGCCTTCCAATCCACCTGGTCATTTCTCGTTAGAGGCGGGTTTTTCATGATCCCGCTGTCCCTTTGTTCGGTGATTGGAATCATGGCCATCGTCTACAAATTCCTCTCATTGTCCCGCCGCCGGGTCATTCCGGATCCCCTCGCCCGCGACGTCGAGGCCTTCGAGCACCGCATCTCCGACAACACTGCCGAAGCCGTCGTGCGCCAGTTCCAGGAAGGCCAGAGCACCCTCGCGCGCCTCTGCGCCGTGGCTATCAAAAATCGCGGCAAGGACCTTGCCGCCATCACCCAGGCCGTCGAATCCTCCGCCCGCGAGGAGTCCGTCCACCTCCACTCCGGCATCGGCGTGCTCGATGTGCTCGTCACCGTCGCCCCACTGCTCGGCCTGCTCGGCTCCGCCTCCGGCCTGGTCGTCATTTTCGAGGGCCTCGGCGAGACCACCGACCACGTGCTGGTGGCCCACGGCATTGCGGTGGCCCTGCACACCACCATCTTCGGCATCGTCACCGCCGTGGTGTGCGTGGTGGCCCACAGTTATTTCATTCGCCGCATTGAAAAATTCACCGTGCGGCTGGAGTCGTTGTTAGGTGATTTCGTCCACGCCTGCCAATCCCGGCCAGCCCCCCCCCTTTGACCTGCCATGCATTTCCCGCGTCCCGTTCGCAGCCGCAGCCAGGTGCAGATCATTCCGATGATCGACGTGCTCATTTTCCTGCTCATTTTCCTGATCATTTCCACCCAGTTCAAGAAACCGCGCAACGTGCTGCGCATCGAACTGCCCACCGTCCGCGAGGTCCCCTCCGACCAGGTGGCGGACCTGCGCTCGGTCATCTCGGTGGATGCCGAGGGACGCATCACGCTGGACACCCTCAATGTTCCGGAAGGCTTGCTGCAATCGTACCTCGCAGCCTATCAAAAACAAAACCCCGGCCGCAAACTCGAACTCGAGGCCGACCGCAAACTCCCCCTCGAACGCTTGCTCGGCGTCTGGGATTCACTCATCAAGGCCGGCATCCCCATCAAGGATGTGCCCGCCCGCATCCGCCTGCCAGAATAACCCCGCTTCCTCCACTTCAATACCGCATCACCCGGGACAGGAAACGCTGGCATAAGGCGGAGCGCGGCGATCCAAACACGCCGGCTGGAGGACCGAGTTCCTCGATTTTCCCCGCAGCGACAAACCCAACCTGATCAGCCACCGCCCGGGCGAAACCCATCACGTGAGTGCTGAGTATGATGTCCTGGGCGGCACCCGCAAGCTCCGCGATAAGATCTAACACTTCAGCCGCCATCTCCGGATCCAGCGCCGAGGTCGGCTCGTCCAGAAACAACACTTCGGGACTGTGCGCCACCGCCCGCGCAATGCCCACCCGCTGCTGCTGGCCACCGGACAACTCGGCGGGCAGCTTGTCCGCATGATCTAACAATCCAAACCGCCCGAGCGCCTGCTCGGCCAATTCCCGCGCCGCGGCGGGCGCGTGGCCATGGACCTTTTCCAATGGCAGCGTGATGTTGCGCAGTGCGGTCAGATGCGGAAACAGATTGAACTGCTGGAACAGAAAACCGTTCCTGCCGCGATAGGCCCGCAGCGCCGCGGCATCGGTCGGCAGCGGCTGACCATTGATTCTAACTACACCGGCATCAGGGGTCTCCAGACCGCCGAGCACCCGCAGCAGCGTGCTCTTGCCGCCACCCGACGGACCAATCAACACCAGCACGCGAGCCGATGCCACCGGCAGTGAGAGACCGTCAAGCGCACGGGTGGCACCAAAACATTTTGTCAGGCCGGTGACTTCAAGTTTCATGGCGGAAGCGCATTTCGAGCCAGTGGGCGAGCCACGCCACCGGCAGAGTGAGAACCAGATAACCCAGGGCGAGCGGAACGTAGCCCTCCAGCCCGGCATACGAGCGCGAGATGAAATTGCGGGTGTTGTAGAAATACTCGGTCACGCCGATCACGTTGAGCAGCGACGAATCCTTGATCAGCGACACAAACAACCCCGCCATCGCCGGCAACACCCGCCGCAGCGCCTGCGGAAAAATCACATAGCGGTACACCTGCAACCGGCTGAAGCCCACCGCCCGCGCCGACTCCCACTGCGTCCGCGGAATGCTCTCCACGCCGCCACGCAGAATCTCACCCAGATAGGCCCCCTCAAAAACCGAGAGTATCAACACCCCGATGATCAACTTGTCGTCCCAACCCCGTGCGCCCAGCGGCCGCGACACCAGCGGCGCGAAGATCACAAAATAACCGAACAACAAATGCACCAGCAAGGGGGTGTCCCTAACAAACTCAAGAAATCCGCGGCAGGTCCAGCGCACCACCACCAGCGACGAGCGCTGGCCGAGCATGAACAGCAACCCGCAAACGATGCTGCCCGCCAGCGCGGCAAAGGCAATCCCGAGGGTCACCAGCCAGCCGCGCCAGAGGGTTTCCCGGTATTCCCACGTCTTCGACCAATCGGCCTGGTTTCCTAACATCGCAAACACCGTCGTGCACAGCCAGCCGCACAGCGCGGTGAAGGCAAGCGCGACGAGAGCGTTGGCAATGAGATGGCGGCGGGTCATTCCCATTTTGTTAGGTCTACCTCAGGATGAACGGAATACCGGCCGCCTCGAGGAATTTCTTCTCGTCCCGCAGGTATTGCTCGCCGAGCTTGCCAAAGCCATCCCGTGCGCGGAATTCATCCAGGAATCCATTGACCTGCCCCAGCAGTGCGGCGTGCCCCTTGGCAGCGCCGATCGCCCACTCCTCCTCGACGAAAGGCTGCAACAACCCGCGGGTGGTGGCCGGGTTTTCCGCGGCGTATTTGTAAATGCTGAGTTGATCGTAGATGAATGCGTCCGCGCGGCCCGCAACGACTTCCAGAACGCAGGCGCTCTGGTCCTCAAACACCACCCGCTTGGCGTCGGGCAAGTGCTTGATGGCCCAGATCTCGCCGGTCGTGCCAGCCTTGACGGCGATCGTGTTCCCCGCTTTTGCCAGATCGGCGACCGATTGGATCTGCGAGTCTTTCCGGACGAGCAACGCCAGCCCGGTGAAGGCGTAGGGCTTGGAGAAATCGAGCGACTCCCGGCGTTCGTCGGTGGCGGTCATCGAAGAAATAATCAAATCGATGTTGCCGGTCTTGAGCGCGGGAATGAGGCCGGAGAAATCCATCGGCACGATCGCCAGCGGCCGCCCGAGATGGGCCGCCAGCGCTTCAGCCAGACGCACGCTCACCCCATCAGGATGACCGGCCTTGTCCTGCATCTCAAATGGCGGATAGCGCAGGTCCATGCCCACCCGCAGCACCTCGCCCGTGGCAGTGGACGGCGGCTTGCCGCCGCAGCCCCACACGGCAAGGGCAGTCAGCCAGGCAGTTAGAACAAGAAATCCGCGGCGATGCATCATCGCCGCGGATGCTGCCAGAGCCGGCTGCGCTGTCAAGGGCACACTGGTTGAGAGGGAAACACGGAGATTTTGCGCAACTCTTCAGTCCCCGCAGGGTTTTTATGGCCGTATGAAACAATTCACACTTACCTTGAGCATCGCAGCCGCGGCGTTCCTCGCCATCCCATCCACCAGCCTCGCGCAGGACAAACCCGCCGGTGACAGCCCCGCCCGCCCTGAGGGTGCGGCCCGCCCCGGCGGCCCCGGCGCCGGTCGTCGCATGGACCCGGAAGCCCGGCTCAAAATCATGACCGAGCAACTCGGGCTCAATGCCGACCAACAGACCAAGATCAAGGCGGTCTTCGAGAAGAGCGCCGCCAAGGTCAAAGAACTCATGGCCAAGGGCATGGAAAACCTCACCGACGCAGACAAAACGGCCATGCGCGAATCATTCAAATCGCAAATGGAGGAGGTGACTGCCATTCTCACCCCTGAGCAACAGGAAAAGCTCAAGCAACTGCGCCCCCAGGGCCGTCCTGAGGTCAAGCCCGACGCCGCCAAGTAATCCACCCTTCGCACTATTTTCACCAACGGGCGGGAGGCATTCGCTTCCCGCCCGTTTTTTGTGTCGCCTTATGGTGGCCCATCAGGAATGTCTGAGTCTGGCTCGACAAGGCCATCCCCCATCGCGCAAAATGCCCGCGCTGCATCACATTCCCTGCCCCCCCATGACCAAGCAACAACGCGCCGCTCATCTCCTGCGGCGTCTCAACGATCTCTACCCAACAACCCCGATTCCGCTGGATCACCAGGACGCATACACGCTGCTGGTGGCCGTGTTGCTCTCCGCGCAGTGCACCGACATCCGTGTCAACCAAGTCACCCCCGGCCTTTTTGCCCTCGCGGATAACCCGCAAGACATGATGCAGGTGCCGGTGGATGATATTCTGGCCGTCATCCGGCCATGCGGTCTGGGCCCGCGAAAGGCCGCGGCGATTTCACAATTGTCAAAAATTCTGGTTGAACAGCACGGCGGTCAGGTCCCGGCGGATTTTGCCGCGCTCGAAGCCCTGCCCGGAGTGGGCCACAAGACCGCCTCGGTGGTCATGTCGCAAGCGTTCGGCGTGCCCGCGTTCCCGGTCGATACCCACATTCACCGGCTGGCCACCCGTTGGAAACTGAGCTCCGGAAAAAACGTTGAGCACACCGAACGCGACCTCAAAAGGCTCTTTCCCCGCGAATCCTGGAACCGTCTGCACCTTCAAATCATTTTTTACGGCCGGGAACATTGCTCCGCCCGTGGCTGCGATGGGAAAAGTTGCATGCTTTGCCGTGAACTCCTGGCCAAGCCATCACACGACGCAGGGATTGCAGGCGGCAGCCGCAGTGCAGAGAACGCCGCGCAACCCGTCTAACCAACCTTTCACCCTTTGCACATGCGCCTGAAGCTCACCATCGCCTATGACGGGCGCCCATACAATGGCTGGCAATCGCAGCCGGACGGCAGGACGGTGCAGGACCACCTGCAGCAAGCGCTGGGGGAAATCGCCAAACAGCCCGTTTCCATCCACGGCTCCGGGCGCACCGATACAGGAGTCCATGCGCTTGGCCAGATCGCCCACTTCGAGGCACCACTGCCAACCACAATGAACCCAAACAACTGGCTTGCCGCGCTCAACTCGAAGCTCCCCGCCACCGTCCGCATCATGGCTTGCGAGGCCGTGGCACAGGATTTTCACGCCCGGTTTTCCGCGATCGGAAAAATCTATCATTACGACATCTGCACCGATCCGGTGCTGCCGCCGCACAAAGCCGGATTGGCCTGGCACCTGCCGCGGCGGATGGATGCGCAATTGCTTGCCGAGGCGCTGCACTGCCTGTGCGGTGGGCACAACTTCCACGCGTTTGCCGCCTATCGCGGCAATGAAACCCCGGCGATGGACTATCACCGCACGATCCACGTGGCCGACCTGGAGGCTCTGGCGGACGGTTGGCGCATCACCTTCGGCGGCGATGGATTCCTCTACAAAATGGTGCGTCTGCTCACCGGGGCCGTGGTCAAGGTGGCGCAAGGCAAACTGGCTCTCGCCGGCCTCACCGCGCTGCTCGATCAAGGGCCTGGGTTGCCTCGTGGCAAGTCCCCGCTGTGCGCTCCGGCGGACGGATTGTATCTCCAACAAGTTATCTATCCAGTCGGGCGCTGCCGTGACTGAGTCCGCCGCAGTTGGAACGCGCAGACATCCGGGCTTTGCAACCGGGGCGCAAGATGCCAAGCTTGCGGTGTGACGCAGCAAGGACTGATTTTTGATTTGGATGGGACGTTGGTGGACTCCCTGCCCGGGATTGCCGCCTCGCTGAACCGGGCCTTGGCAAGCTTGGAGCTGCCGCCGCATTCGTTGCGCGCCGTTCGCGGATTCATCGGTAATGGGGCGCGAGTGCTGGCAGCGCGCGCGGCACCGGAGCGGGCGGATGAGTCGCTCGTGGCGGCAATTGAGCAGGCATTCAAGGCGGATTACGATCTAACGTGGCCGCAGGGCACCGCCGCATACCCCGGAGTGGCCGGGTTGCTGACCGCGCTGCAAAGCCGGGGAATTCCGCTGGCTGTGTTATCGAATAAACCGCACGGTTTCACCACGGCGATGGTAAGCGCGTTGTTTCCGGCGCTGCGATTTGCCGCCGTGCTGGGCCAACGGCCCGGGATTCCGCACAAGCCGGACCCTGCCGGAGCGATGGAAATTGCCACCCTGCTAGGACTGCCACCGCAGGCCTGCGTGGTGATCGGGGATTCGACGATGGATATTGAAACAGCGCGGCGCGCGGGCATGCAGGCCGTCGCCGTGAGTTGGGGCTATCACGATCACGACGCCTTGGTGGCAACATCGCCGGATGCGATCAGCGACTCCCCTGAGGCGCTGCTTGGATTGCTAGATTCCCTATGCGCTGCCGGACCGCAGCCCTGACAGCGCCGGCTAGCGGTCACTCCTCCTTGAGTTCGCCGCCGTAGAAGCTTTTGATGTAGCCAAACTCGACGAGTGTATCCTGCCAAGGTGCCAGCACCTCGGGGTTGGTGAAAATACGGGAGGCCCGGGCGAGCCACTCCTCGGCCTTGACGAGGTCCTTGTCATCGTAGGCGATGGCCGCTTGGGCGAAGCAATAATACGGCGAGTCGTCATCCAGGCCGTATTTTTTGGCAAGTGCAACCGCGTCATCCTTCAGG
The DNA here is from genome assembly GCA_903908495.1 of Akkermansiaceae bacterium. Classification (GTDB taxonomy): domain Bacteria; phylum Verrucomicrobiota; class Verrucomicrobiia; order Verrucomicrobiales; family Akkermansiaceae; genus Luteolibacter. The sequence continues at coordinate 14,403 of CAIVSK010000092.1, read as the reverse complement.
CCAAGCTTCTTTTTGCACAGCAGGATCTTGAACTCGACGAGGCGCGAGAGAGCCTGATTGTCCTTGGGGAGGTCTTGGAAGATTTTGATGAACAGGTCGTGGGACTCCTGCCATTTTTTGGTGACAAAGAGGACTTCGGCGATGTTGAAGTTGATGCTGGGATTTTCCGGGGAGAGCAGCAGGGCCTTGTTGAAGGTGGCTGAGGCCTTGTCGAAGTTGCGGATTTCGACGTAGCACGCACCGCGCATGTTGAGGCTCTCCGGGCTGTCCGGGAACACGGCATCCGCCTTGTCAAGGGCGTCGAACGTCTCGAAAATGCGTTTTTGCTGGAACAGTCGTTGGGCCTCACCGAGTTGCTTGCCAAACTCCTTGCGGCGTTCTTCGGGCAAATTGAGGAATGCCTGCTGGTTAGGAAGCAGGGGTTTTTGAGCGGCGGCCGCTTCGGGTTTGGTGGCGGGCTTGGCCGCCTCGGGTTTGGCGGGGGGGGAGGCCGGCTCGGCTTGGGCACAAACCGGGACCAAGGCCAGCAAGAAGGGTAAAATGCGGAAAGTATTCATAACTATTGCGACTTCGCCCGCAAGGTAGGTGGAAAGTGCCGCCACAGCAAGCGGTCATTTGGGCCAATTTCCGGAATTATCCGCCGCAGGATGGCATTGGCGGCATTTTTCTATTTTCCTGAGCAGCGACTCGGTGTTGTCTACCTGCGTTCATGAAAATCGGTCTGGCTCAAATCAATTCTGTGGTCGGGGATTTCCCCGCAAACGTGAAGCGCATCCTCGCTGCTTACCGCGAATGCCTCGAGGCAGGCGCGGAATTGGTCATCACCCCGGAGCTGGCACTGGTCGGCTACCCGCCGCGCGATTTGGTTTTCAAATCGCGCTTTGTCCCGCAGTGCCTGCAGGCGCTCGATTACCTCGCCGGAGAGATCGGAGCGGTGCCGCTGGTGGTCGGCTACATCGATGTCCATCACCCGACCCGCCCGGGCAAGCCGTTTCGCAATGCCGCCGCGTGGCTGGAACACGGCACCATCCGCCATCGCATCTGGAAGACCCTGCTGCCCACCTACGATGTGTTCGACGAGCGGCGCTACTTTGAACCCGGGACAACCTGTGAACCCGTGCTGTGGAACGGCTGGCGCGTCGGAGTGACGATTTGCGAGGATATTTGGACGGATGAGTCGCTCCAGAGGCCCTTCTACGACCGAGATCCGGTCGCTGAGTTGTCCGCCCGGGGCATCGACCTGCTGCTCAATCTGAGCGCCTCGCCGTTTCACCTCGGCAAGCCGGCGCAGCGCCGTGCGTTGATCGGCGGGGTGGCCCGCAGCGCGCGGGTGCCGGTGATTTACTGCAACTCGGTGGGCGGCAACGACCAACTCGTGTTCGATGGCCACTCGCTGGTGGCCGACGCCGGGGGCTGCATCCGCGCGCAATTGCCGGGGTTTGCCGAAACCTGCCGGGTCGTCGATCCATTCGCCACCCCTGCAACCGACGCGAGCGCCGAGGAGGATCCCGCGGGCCAGCTGTATCAAGCGCTGGTGCTGGGGCTGCGCGATTACGTCACCAAATGCGGGTTTTCCAGCGTCTGTCTTGGCTTGAGTGGCGGGATCGATTCCGCCCTCACGGCGGCCATCGCCGTGGACGCCCTCGGCCCGCAAGCGGTCCACGGCTTGACCATGCCCAGCGGGTATTCGTCGTCGGGCAGTGTGGACGATTCGCTGGCGCTGGCCCGCAACCTCGGCATGAGTTGCGACGTGGTGCCGATCGGCGGGGCTTTCGAAGCCGTAAAGGCGGCGATGCGACCGGTGTTCGCGGGTAAACCCGAGGACGTCACCGAGGAGAACATGCAGGCCCGCATTCGGGGACTGTTTCTGATGGCGTTGTCCAACAAGGAGAACCGGCTCCTGCTCACCACCGGCAACAAGAGCGAACTGGCGGTCGGTTATTGCACCATCTACGGCGACATGTGCGGCGGACTGGCCGTCATTTCAGACCTGCCGAAAGTGCGCGTTTACGAGGTTGCCCGTTGGCTCAATCGCGAGCGGGAAGTCATCCCTTGGAACACGATCGATAAACCGCCCAGCGCCGAACTGCGGCCCGATCAAAAGGACCAGGACACGCTCCCACCCTACGAGACGCTTGATGCCATCCTCGAACTCTACGTCGAACAGCAACTCTCCACCGACGAAATTATCGACCTCGGCTTCGACGAAAACACCGTCCGCTGGATCCAGCGCCGCGTCGACCTGAACGAATGGAAACGCCATCAGGCAGCCCCAGGCTTGCGCGTCACCTCCAAGGCGTTTGGGATCGGTCGCCGCATGCCCATCGTCCAGCGCTTCGTCGGCTGAGGGAGGGCGGGCTCTGGCCCTGCAAGAATACCAAGAATATCCTTGGAGCGGCCAGTGGGGGCGATATGCTCGGGACAGGCAATGCCTTAACCCCTAACATGAAAAACGATATCCAGCTCCGTGAAATCAAGATCGCAGATCCGACCGGCCGCCGCGGGTTTTTGGGTGGCGTGATAGCGGCGGCGGTGGCGCCGAAATTCATCCGAAGCCGCGTGCTCGGGGGGGAAACGGCACCGAGTCGCAAGATCCAGCTAGGCCACATCGGCACCGGTGGCCAGGGCAGTGGGCTGCTGCAGAATTTCCTCGGAGTGGAGGGTGCGGTGAGCGTTGCCATCGCCGATCCCTACCAGCAGCGGCGCGAAGCTGCGGGTCGGCGGGTCAAGGCATCGCAGGGCCACGAGCCGAAGCTCTACAACGATTTTCGTGAGTTGCTGGCGGACAAGTCGATTGACGCGGTGATCATCGCGACGCCCGATCACTGGCATGTGCCGGTGGGTTTGGCGGCGGTGCGCGCGGGCAAGGATGTCTACATTGAAAAACCCCTCGGCCACACCCTCGCGCAAAACCGGGCGATGTTGGATGCCTGCCGGAAAACCGGGCGGATTTTCCAGTACGGCACCCAGCAACGCAGCCAGGAATTGCTCAAGCGCGGCATCGAGCTGGTGCTCAACGGGTATATCGGTGATTTGCAGCGCATCGAGGTGTGGGCACCGGCGGGCACTGGCGGCGGATCGCTCGATCCAATCCCGGTGCCGGCCGGCCTTGACTACGACTTATATATCGGGCCCGCGCCGATGAAGCCGTGCAGCGCGGATCGGATCACGAGCAATGGTTCCTGGCATTGTTCGGATTACGCGCTGGGCTTCATTGCCGGTTGGGGCGCGCACCCGCTTGATATTGCCATCTGGGGCATGGACTACGACCAGAAAGGACCGGCCAAATTCCGCGGCACGGGCGAGTTTCCGACGCCCACGGCACTGTTCGATACCTGCGCCACATGGGATGTGAACATTGAATTCGCCGGCGGCCTGCCGATGCATTTCATGAGCAGCAACCACGCCGAAGCAATCGTCAGGAAATACCGGCAAAATTGGGATGGCGATGGGACAACGTTTTTCGGCTCGAAAGGCTGGGTCAGCCTGAGCCGCAGCGGCGTCGCCGCCAGCAACCCCGAGTGGTTCAAGCTGCGCGAATGCGAGGGCAGCCGCCGCGTACTCTATCACAATCAATACTATAAGTCGTTCGTCGATTCGGTGCGTGACCGCACGCCCTCCATCGCGCCGATCGAGGACGCGGTGCGCTCCGACGCGCTGAGCCACCTCTCGCTGCTGGCCATCAAGTCCGGCGGCGAAGTGGTGTGGGACCCGCAGGGCTATCGCATCCTGTCGCCCGCGCCGCTCAACGCCCGGATGACGAGCGAGGTCCGCGGCCAGTGGGAGCAGAGCTGAAGCCGGCATTGCCGCAGCCATGCATGAGTAACCCACTGAATAGACACCCTAAGCGCTGGCGCTGGCGGCTCGAATGGTTGTTCCAAACCGGGCTGGAAAAGGCCGTCGGCTGGCTGCCGGGGCCATGGGTGTTCCGGCTCGGAGAGTGGCTCGGCTGGCTGGTCTGGCAGTGCATGCCGCAACGCCGCAAAACGGTGCTGCGCAATTTGCGCATCGCGTTTTGCGGGGAATATGAGCTGCCGGCCCTGCGGCGCATGGCGCGGGCGACGTTCCAGCGGACCGGCGCGAATCTGTTTTCCGCGGCGCGCACCGCCCGCTTGGCACCGGCTCAACTCGGCAGTGTGATCCAAATTGAAAATATCGAATTGCTGGAGCAGGCGCTCGCCGGTGGCAAGGGAGTGGTTCTTTTGCTCTCGCACATGGGCAACTGGGAACTGCTCAGCCGCATCGTGCACTTGTTCCCGCCAGGTGCCCGCGCCGGCGCGTTCTATCGGCCGCTCAACAACCCGTTGCTGGACCAGGATGTGCTCAAGCGGCGCCAGGCCGACGGCACCCGCATGTTTTCCAAACGCGACAGCCCGCATCTGGTCGCAGGCTTCCTGAGGGAGGGGGGCATCGTCGGGATTCTGGCCGACCAGCGGGTGGGCGCTCCCGGCGAGGTGGTGCGGTTTTTCGGCCGTCTCACGCGGGCCAGTCCGCTGCCCAGCCTGCTGGCGCGGCGCGCGAAATGCTCGGTGCTGGCGTTGTCTCTAACTACCGTGGCGGCGGGCAAGTGGAGTGCGCGGTTTGTGGCGCTGGGTGCCTCGGCCAGCACCGACGGGTGCATGGTGACGCTGCAGCAGGCGATGCAGCGCGGCCCGTTGGATGTGTTCTGGCTGCAGGAACGCTGGAAAGTCTATATCGAGCCTGATTTCACCCTGCGCGATTGGTTGGGCACCCAGCCGCACGGCAGCGGCAAGCCGCACCGCGCCTTGATCTGGCTGGCGGATGCGCCGCCAGAGTGGCGATTGCCCGAAGCGTGGGTGCATCCGGATGTGCCCTATGAAGTTGTGTTAGGACCGGGTCAAGCCCTGCCCGCATGGCTGCCGGACACCACGCTGAGGCACATCGCGCCGCGCGGGGCGGCGCGCCACGCCCTGCGCAAGCTCATTGCCGCAATGGATTTGGCGGCGGACTTGCCGGTGGACTTCATCCTCACCTGCAACGCCCCGAAGGCGCTGAGGAAAGCCTGCCGCCGCGAAGCCATTCCGCTGGTCTCGCTGCCGCCGCAATTCTAACGAGCAATGCCATGCCAGTAAAACCCGCAGTTAGTCCAGCAGGAAGATCGACGCCAGCCCAGGCATCCGGCACGGCCCCGCCCCGCCCCCGCAACATCCTGGTGGTAAAACTCGGCGCGCTGGGTGATATCATTCTGGCGATGGAAGCGTTCCAGGCGATCCGCCGGCACCACGCCAATGACCACATCACGCTGCTGACGCGCCGCCAGTTCGTGTCACTCACGGAGCGGATGCCGTGGTTCGACGCGGTGTGGCCCGATCCCGCGCCCAAACTCCTCCAAGTACCCAAGTGGCTGGCGTTGCGCAAACAACTCCGCGGCGGAAATTTCAGCCGGGTCTACGATCTGCAGTGCAATGGCCGCGCCGGATTCTACTTTCGATTGTTAGGGCCAGGCCGGCCGGAGTGGTGCGGAGTGGCCCGCGGGTGTTCCCATCCGCGGCCGGACTTTGGCGGGGAAAACCTGCCGGTCACGGAACGCTTGTTGCGGCTCATCGAGGCGGCCGGAGTGCCGCGCGCCGGCGCTACCGACCTCGCCTGGTTGGACGGAGACATATCTAACTACAACCTGCCGTCCCGCTATGCTCTGATCGTCCCCGGCTGCGCCCCGCAACACCCCTACAAGCGGTGGCCGGCGCCGCATTATGCCGGGTTGGTGGCAATGCTCGCCGCGCGAGGCATCGCCGCCGTGGCCATCGGCACCGCGGTGGACAACGATGCCATCGGTGAAATCCAAGCCCTGGCGCCAGACCTCATCAATCTGGCGGGCCGCACCGAGCTCGGCCAGGTGGCAGCGCTGGCGCGCGGTGCCGCTGCGGTGATAGGCAACGACACCGGTCCGGTGCATGTCACGGGCATGGTCGGAGCTCCCACCCTGGTGCTGATGTCGCGGGTGACCGATCCGGTGCGGATGTTGCCACGGGGCCCGCAGGTGAGTTGGTTGAAACGCGACGACCTCGCCGATCTATCCGCCGAGGAGGTTTTCGCCGCCATTCAATCCCATATCTAGCAAATATCCGCATGCGACCGGCAGCCCTGATTTTTGACCGCGACGGCACGCTCATCGAGCACGTGCCCTACCTCAGCGAACCGGGGCAGGTGCGGCTGCTGCCGGGCGTGCGCGAGGCATTGCAAGCCGCGCAGGCTGCCGGTGCGCGCTTGTTTCTGCACAGCAATCAATCGGGCGTGGGGCGCGGGTATTTCGATCTCGCTGCGGTGGATGCGTGCAACCGGCGGCTCATCGAGTTGCTGGACATGGGGCCGCAGCCGTTCGAGCGGATTTGCATCGCGCCGGAAGTGCCGGACGAGCCATCGGCCTATCGCAAGCCGTCGGCGTTGTTTGCACGGGAAATCATGCACGATTTCGCGCTCCAACCCGGGCAACTGTGCTATCTCGGGGATCGCGGCAGCGATTTGGCCACCGCGCAGGCGGCCGGCACCGGCGGGGTTGGCATCGCCAGCGGGCTGGATGATTTGCGCGCCGAACTGCGGGCACTGGGCCTGGCCGGATCGTTTCCGGTTTTTGATTCCATTGGCGCGGCCATCCGGTATCTTTTCCCTCCACCGATGAACCACCCCGACCCCAGCACCCGCATTTTCTCCCTTGCCGCCCTGCTCGACTTTCGCGTGCAGGCGGCGGCGCAGGGCCGCCGCGTGGTGCTCACCAATGGTTGCTTCGATCTGCTCCACCGCGGCCATCTAACCTATCTGCAACAATCCGCCGCACTCGGCGATTTGCTCATCGTCGCAGTCAACAGCGATGCTTCGGTGCGCGCCCTCAAAGGTGCGGGCCGCCCGCTCAACAGCGAGCAAGACCGTGCCTACGCCCTGGCCTGCCTGCGCAGCGTGGACGCCACCTTCATTTTCCCCGGCCCCCGCCTTGCCGGTGAAATCGCCGCCCTCAAACCGGACATTTACACCAAGGCCGGCGATTACTCCCTCGACACCCTCGATGCCTCCGAGCGCGCCGCCTTGCTTGCCGCCGACGTGGAAATCCGCTTTTTGCCGTTTGTCGACGGCCATTCCACCACCGCCCACGTCGAGCGTCTGCGCGACACCGGCGGCTGACGCTGGCTGCGGCGATTGCCCGGATTATCCGCCGGGGGTGAGTTTCCGGCTTGCTTGCTGGCAGGAAATGGCCTTTTCTTCCGGCCCCATGTCATCACTTCCTACCGCCGACCTCCTGGCGCTCGACATCAGCGGCCTCAAACGCCGCCTGTCGATGCTCAGGAGGTATCTTTGACGTCCCAACCCTCGAGAATGAAATCAATACGCTGGAGGATGCCATGGGCTCTCCGGATTTCTGGAATGACTCGGACCACGCCAAGTCCATCAGCTCCAAAGCCAGCGGCTTGAAGAAGAAGCTGGAGAGTTTTCTCAAGCTCGAGTCGCGCGTGGCGGACATCGACGATGGGGTGGCCCTGGCCAAGGAATACGACGATGCGGAGCTTGCCCGCGAGGCGATCGACAACGCCAAATCGCTGGAGGACGACATTCGCGCCTACGAATTGCTCACCTTGTTGGACCAACCCGGCGACAATTCCTCGTGCTTCCTGGTCATTCAAGCGGGCGCGGGCGGCACCGAAGCCTGCGATTGGGCGCAAATGCTCCACCGCATGTACTGCCGCTGGGCCGAACGCCGCGGGTTCACCGTCGAAACCCTCGACTGGCAGGATGGCGATGGAGCCGGCCTGCGCTCATGCACGCTGCGCATCGCCGGCGAATACGCATACGGCTTCCTCAAGTGTGAACGCGGCGTGCATCGCCTGGTGCGCATTTCCCCGTTTGACGCCGCTGCCAAACGCCATACTTCGTTCGCATCGATCGACGCCAACCCGGAGATTTCCAAGGAAATTAAGATTGAAATCAACATGACGGACATCGAGATCACCACCACCCGCTCGGGTGGCAAGGGTGGGCAAAACGTCAATAAAGTGGAAACGGCCGTGTTGTTGCGCCACCTACCCACCGGGATTCTGATTCGATCCACCGCCGCACGCTCGCAGGGCGCCAATCGCGAGCTCGCCTTCGAAATCCTCAAGGGTAAACTCTATACCATCGAGGAAGACAAACAGCGCGCCGAATCCGACCGCGCCTACAGCGAAAAGGGCGATGTCTCATGGGGCAACCAAATCCGCTCCTACGTTTTCCAACCCTATCAAAAAGTCATCGACCTGCGAACCGGCGAGGAAAGCGGCAATATCCAGGATGTGATGGACGGCGATCTGGACGCCTTCATCGAAGCCAAGCTCCGCGGCAAAGTCCGCGTCAAGGGGGCGAAAGACGACGACTGAGTTTAACGGTTATTGGTTATTGGTTATTAGACACCTATCGATGCACTCCGATCTCACCCTCATCAAGGCCGGCACCGGCGTTCTAACTAAAGCCGGCAGCGGTGCCCTGGACCGGGCCGCGCTGGTGCACCTCGTCGCGGCGATCGCCGGCCTGGTGGACGCCGGGCATCGCTGTTTGTTTGTCTCATCCGGTGCTGTGGGCTCCGGGCTCTCGGCCTTCGGCCTGGCCGAGTACCCGCAAGCAACCGCCACCCGCCAGGCCTGCGCGGCGGTGGGCCAAGCGCAACTCATGCAGACCTACAGCAGCCTGTTTGCCAACTTTGAAATCACCGTCGCCCAAGTGCTGCTCACCGCGGCGGATCTGGGCACTCCGGAGCGCGCCGCCTACGTCAGTGACACCTTTCGGCGCTTGCTGGTCGAGCCGCGGATCCTGCCGATTGTCAATGAAAACGACTCGGTGGCCGTCGAGGAGTTGAAGTTCGGCGACAACGACATGCTCTCGGTCCGTGTGGCGAAACTCGTTGATGCACGCCGCGTGATCCTGCTGACAAGCGTGGACGGATTGTTAGACCCAACGACCAACGCGGTCATCCCCGAAGTTACTGATATTGATAGTGTCATTCATCATGTGCGCTTGGAGAAGGGCCGTTTTTCCATGGGTGGAATGGCCTCCAAGCTCGATGCCATCCGCTTCGCGGTGGATGCCGGAATCGAGACCCACATTGCCAACGGCCGTCACCCGGAGCGCCTGGCCGGCATCCTCGCCGGAACCGGCCTGTCCACCCGCTTCCCCCGCCGTGTCTAGCATGTTTGTCGCCCCGGCAGCGTCCGGGGTGGCGAATGGTTGCTTTTGCCGTCCTTCGTTAGCTATCTTCCGGTCATGTCCTCATCCATCCCCGACACCATCCACCTGATGGGCCGCCAGGCCCGCGCTGCCGCCTACCAACTCGCCCAACTCAGCAGCGAGCGCAAGAACGCCATTCTGCGCGCGATGGCCGCCGCCCTGCGGGAGGCCACGCCCGCGCTGCTCGCCGCCAATGCGCTGGACATGGCCGCCGCTTCTAACGGCGATGCCGGACCGGGCGTAGCAGCTTCCAAGCCGCTCTCCGCCGCGATGCTGGACCGTTTGCGGCTGGATGAAACCCGCATCGAAGCGATGGCCGCTGGCATTGAGCAAGTGGCCACCCTGGCCGATCCCGTGGGCCAAGTCATCGACTCGTGGCAGCGGCCCAACGGCCTGAGCATCGAGCAAATCCGGGTGCCCATCGGCACCATCGGCATCATTTACGAAAGCCGCCCGAACGTCACCGCGGATGCCGCCGTTCTGTGTTTCAAGACGGGCAATGCCACCATTCTGCGCGGCGGCAGCGAGGCGATCCACTCGAACCGCGCGATTGCCGCAGTCCTCCAGGCGGGTGGTGCCGCCGCAGGACTGCCCGATCATGCGATTCAGCTCATCCCATTCACCGATCGGGAAAGCGTGGCCGTTCTCGCCCAAATGGACCGTTGGCTCGACCTCATCATTCCGCGGGGTGGCAAAGGCCTCATTGAGACGGTCGTGTCCCTCGCACGCATGCCCGTCATCAAACATTACGACGGCATCTGCCACCTGTTTGTCGATGCCGCCGCCGACCCGGCGATGGCGGTTTCTCTAACCGTCGATTCGAAGACCCAGAAATGCGGCGTCTGCAACGCCCTGGAAACCCTGCTGGTTCACCGCGACATCGCCGGGAGCTTCCTGCCGCGGGTTGCCGCCGCGCTGCGCGCCAAGGGCGTCGAGTTGCGCGGTTGCGCCGCCACTTGCGCGGTTCTAACCGATGTCACGGCGGCCAGCGACGACGACTGGCGCACCGAGTACCTTGATCTGATTCTGTCGATCAAGGTGGTTGATAGCGTCGATGCGGCGATTGCCCACATCAACGAATACGGCTCGCACCACACCGACAGCATCGTCACTGCCGAGCAAGCCACCGCCGAGAAGTTTTTGCGCGAAGTGGATTCCGCCTGTGTTTTTCACAATGTATCGACGCGTTTCGCCGATGGCAGCGAATTCGGCTTCGGCGCGGAAATCGGCATTTCCACCGACAAGCTCCACGCCCGCGGCCCGATGGGCCTGCGCGAGCTCACCTCCTATCAATACCGCGTCCGCGGCAGCGGCCAAACGAAGGGGGTGGGTGGAGTTATCGGTTAAGGGTTAAGAGTTCTCAGGGAAGAGGCCGCCAGGCGGCGTGCTCCCCCGCCAATACCCGTGCAATCCAGCCACTTCTTGTCTTCTGTCTTCAACTAATAACCAATAACCAAGCACCCCATGTCCACCCCCATCCTCATCGGCGGCACCATCGCCATCGACCACGTCAAGACTCCCACCGCCGAGGCCGCCAATCTGCTCGGCGGCTCCGCCTCGTACGCCGCGCTGGCCGCCTCCTACTACACCACGCCGGTGCATCTCATCGGCATCATTGGCAAGGATTTCCCGCAAGAGCATCTCGCCATGTTGCAGAGCCGCGGCATCACGCTTGACGGCGTCGAGCGCTCAGAGGGCGATTCCTTCTCATGGTCCGGCGAATACCACGAGAACATGAACGACCGCACCACCCGCCAGGTCGATATCAATGTGTTGGAGAACTGGAGCGTCAAGATTCCCGCAGCGATTGCCGGCGCGCCGGTGGTCGTGCTCGCCAACATGTCGCCGGAAAATCAAATCCAGATGCTCGACCAATGCAGCGCGCCGGAGTCGTTCGTGGTGGCCGATACCATGGACCTGTGGATTCACATTGCCAATGAGCGCCTTCATGATGTGCTCAAGCGCATCGACCTGCTGGTCATCAACGAGAGCGAGGCGCGGGAATTCGTCGCTACTAGCAATCTAGTGGTTGCGGGCAAGCGCCTGCTGGCCAAGGGTCCGCGCTTCGTTGTCATCAAGCTCGGCGAGTTCGGCGCGATGCTGTTTTCTGCCACGGAATCCACCGAATTATCGGCATCCAACTTTTTCCGCTGTGCGGCGTTTCCGCTCCACGAGGTGGCCGACCCCACCGGCGCCGGCGACTCGTTTCTGGGCGCGCTGGCCGGCTATCTGGCGGCCACCGGCCGCGCGCAATTCAGCTTTGACGACATCCGCCAAGCGGTGGTCGAAGGCAGCGTCGTGGCCTCCTTCACCTGCGAGGCGTTTTCAACCCGCCGCCTGCAGGAAATCACCCGCGCCGATATCGAGCAGCGCCTCGCCTTCCTCCAGTCCATCACCCACTGGCCGTAAGGGACGGCAGACACCGCGTCCGGTTAGGTGCCGCGCGAGAGGAACTGTCGCATTGTAGCGGCGCGTCTATGACCGCCGCTGACCATGCGCGGCCAATGGGCCGTGCGCGGGCCATGCGCAACGACGGTCACAGACCGCCGCTACAAGGCATCCCTGATGCCATGTGGCTGCTATTATTGCGCCGAGGACTGGAAGCGCGCGTCCGTTAGAGCGGCGCGCGCCTCGCCGACCAGGAACAACGACCCGGCGACGAGGACCGGCGCGCCGGTGGCTAGAGCCGCGGCGAAGGCCGCGGCAAAGTCGCCGAACGCCTGGTGCGGCGGCGCGCCAGGCGGCAAGGCGGCGGCAAGCTCGGCACCGGAAACCGCCCGCGGATTAGCCACGGGACAGAAGAAAATGTTGGACGCGAGTGGGGCGAGACGGGCGAGGATTCCGGCGATATCTTTGGCGGCCACCGCGCTGAAGACCATTGCCGCGAGCTGGCCGGGAAAGGCGGTCTGCCAGGTGGCGGCAAGAACCTCGGCGGCGTGCGGGTTGTGGGCCCCATCCAACACGACGGGCTGGCTGGCACCGGCAACTGCTGTGGCGGGGAAAACCTCGAAGCGCCCCGGCCAGCGCATGTTTGAGAGCGCATATTGAATGCTGTCGTAGTTCAAGGCGATGCCCGCGCGATGCAGTGCGGCGACGGCGAGGGCGGCATTCCAACGCTGATGCGGACCGGCCAGAGCGACGCTGTAGCCATGCAGTGGATCTTCGATGAATTCGAGCGGGGTGCGGAGCTCACTGGCGGCCTGCTCAAGGACTTGCCTAACATCTTCATGCTGCGGGGCGGACAGCGCGGGCTTGCCGGGCACCAGGATGGCGGCCTTTTCAGCGGCGATTTGCGCGAGGGAATCGCCGAGCCACTCGGTGTGGTCGAGGCCGATGGGCGTGATGACGCAGACATCGGCGGGGACGGCGGTGGTGGCGTCGAGGCGGCCGCCCATGCCGGTTTCCAGAATGATGAGCTCGCACTCGCAGCGGCTGAACCAGCGCAGCGCCAGCGCCAGCGATATTTCAAAAAACGTCGGGTGCGGGTCGAGGCGTTCACAAATGGCTCGCAATTCAGTTAGACCAACGGCGCAATCCGCCTCCGGGATCTCCTGGCCGGCCACCTTGATGCGTTCGCGATAATCGATGAGGTGTGGCGAGGTGAACAGGCCGCTGCGCTGACCGCAGGCGCGGGCGATGGCGTCCATCATCGCGCAGGTGCTGCCCTTGCCATTGGTGCCGGCAACGTGGATGACGGTGACTCCGTGTTTGGGATAGGCGAGGAACTCCTTGAGCAGACGCCGCGGCCCTTCCAGCCCGAGCTTGATGCCGAACATCTGGGTGGAGAACAGCCAGGCGATGGCTTCGGCGTAGGTCATGGCGTTGGCAAAGAACGAAACACAGGACGCGGTGGTTGGCGATTCCAAACTCCTACATTCCAAACTCCGGACGCCGGACCTGACTTCAGGGGTGAACGCGGAACGAATCCTGCCGGCACCAAGCAATTCGCCTCTCACGGCCGCTGCTGATTCTATCTGACCACTTCAATTGACCAGGTTAATTTCCGTCGGCATGAAGATGAAGACGCTCCAAGTTTCAAAATTCAAAGCCGGATGTCTTGGGTTACTGAAAGAAGTCCGCGCGACGGGAGATCCGCTTGTGGTCACGCTACGGGGGAAGCCCCTCGTCATCATCCACTCGCCGGATTCCATGCCATCCCAGGGCGCAAGCTCCATAGCCGCCACCCTCACCCGCCTGCATCCGCTTCTGCTCGTTGAGGCCGAGGACTTCGAGCCCCAACCACGCACGACGCGACAGGCCGCCGCGGATCCATTTCCGGTCTAACGCATGGCACCGCTCATCGACACCAATATCATCAGCGAACTCATGCGACGGGAGCCGCATCCCGCAGTGAGCGCTTGGGCATTGCAGCAAGCGGCATTCCGCTCATCAATCCGTTTGAGCCGGGCGGGTGATCCATCCATGGCCTGGGGGACAGGAGGAGCCGCCCCCTCCCGAGCGGCGGACTCCGATCCGCCGTGGACCATGATGAGCCAACGAATGGTGATTCACCGCTTTCCATTGGATCCCCATGGTCCGGGGCGATTCGGAGATCGCCCCTCCTTGAGGGCGATTCGGAGATCGCCTCTCCTGTTTCAACTGCAGCCTTGGGAGGTGCCGCACTGGGTGCAGCAGCCGCAGGCGCCGGCGCGGATGACCTTGTCCGAGCCGCAGTTTGAGCAGGTGATGCCCATGAAGGCGCTGCCGAGCGCGGTTTTGACGCGATCATGGTTGGCGGAGGCTGCGGGCGGGTCAGAAAGGTCGTCACCGGTGCGGCTCAACTCGCGCACCGGGCGGTTGACGGCGGCTTTTTCCATTTCGGTGATTTCGGGCATGGGCAGGTCTTCCTGATAGGAGTCCGGCGAGGTGGCTTCGCGATAGCCCTTGATGAACTGGCAGCCCATCCAACGGAAGACGTAGTCGGTGATGCTGAAGGCGGTGCGGATGTCCGGGTTCTTGGTGAAACCGCTGGGCTCAAATCGTTGATAGGCGAATTTTTTCACCATTTGTTCGAGCGGCACGCCATATTGCAGGGAGATGGAAGTGAGGGTGGCGACGGTATCCATGAGGCCGCCGATGGTGCTGCCCTCCTTGGACATTTGCACAAACAACTCGCCGGGTTGGCCGTCGGCGTAGAGGCCGACGGTGATATATCCTTCGTGGCCGGCGATCTCGAATTTGTGGGTCAGCGACATG
>CAIVSK010000091.1 GCA_903908495.1 Akkermansiaceae bacterium | reverse complement strand
GTTTCTCCTTCGGCAGCGTCTGGGTTTTGCCGCCGCGTGTTTCTTCGACGATGGTGCTGAATGGCAAACTGTGCCAGTAGAAGCCGATCGAGTAGAATACGTCGGAATTGATGGATTTGAACATGGGCGGGTCAAACTTCTGATTGTCCCAGGATTGGTAGGATGCGCCGCCGAGGATTTCCACCCTGGCTCCGTTGGTGGCGGAGACGTGGGTGGTGCGGCCCTCTGTCTTGAGTCCGAGCCACCACACGGTGCCGCCGTCCACTTCCACCATCGTCAAATCCGGGGATTCGGGGTTGAATTGGCGCAGCCAGACATTCTCACCCTTGCCGACCAAGAGCGTGCCATTGCGTCCCGGCGACACATCCTCGATGTAGAACTCGCCGCCGCCACCCGGGATCCGGGCTGCACCGTTATGGCCCATATTGCGCATGACGAAGGGCTTGTTGGTTTTGTTCTCGAACAACTTGATGTATCCCGGGCATTTCCATCCGCCGAGGATGAAGAACCTCTCGACCACAAGCGCTTCACTTGTTAGTTCCTCGAAAGTGAAAACCGCCTGATTGCCCTTGAACACGCCGGACGGATCGGAGATGTCCACGATGCTCTCCATGCCCACAATGCGCGATACGCTGCCCCGCACGCGGATCGGGCCGTCGAGCTTCACACTCTGCCCCGAGGGAAAGCAGACCGTGGTTTTCTTGTCTTTCGCCGCGTTGTCGAACGATTTCTGCACTCCGGCGGTGTCGGCACCCGACGCAACCATTTCCCACTTGGCCATGTCGGTTTCCCATGGAATATCAGGGGTTTCCTTGACAGGGAGCATGAGTCCCGCGCCCATTTGACCGAACGCCCCGATCCCGTTCTCGCTCCATTCCGCCACGCCGGGCAGGTTGATCAGTTTTCCCTTCGAGTCTTTAACCAAGGCAGCATAGCCGGACTGCTTCACGTTGCGCAGGTAAACCGCAGGCTTATCGTTAGAAAGGATGGCGGCCACGTCGGGAGAGCCGCCTTTGAAGGTGGAATCGACGAGAGCGAGGGTGGCCCAACCGCTGGCCATGCGGATGACGGGCACGCTGTTGTCGCTGAGCAACCCCCGCACCGCGATCCTTGGCATGCAACTGATGCCAAGTTTGTTTTGATGCATGAGGGTGATGTGCTCGAACACCATGCTGAAGGCGCTGTCCATGGCGATGCCTGTGTTAAACCCTATCACCGTGACGTTCTTGATGAAGGCCGGCCCGATCTGCCCTTGCGTTAGATCAAGCCCGGTGCCACCCACCCGCTTCGGGTCCGAACTCTTGATAGTCACATGCCTCATGCCGCCGGTGTTGTTGGAAAAGAAGCGCACACCCGAGGCACCGGCATTGCCCGTGCCGGTGTCCACCGTCATGTCATTGAAATAGGCGTGCATGCAGTCACCGGTGCTGCCGCCATTGTAAACGGAAAAAACCTCCCTGGGCTGCGCGGCATTCTGGAAGGCGGGGCAGTTGTCCATCACCTTGAGAATCGTGCCTTGCTCACTCTGCCCCTGATAGGCAAGGAAGCGGTCGCTGCTGTGCGCCTTGCCGCCCACCATGCCCACCCGGTCGCTGAGCAAATAGACGCCATCAGGAAAATACAGCGTATTGGGCTTGCCCTTGGTTTCGTCGATGGCCGTCTGGATCGCCGCAGTGTCGTCGGTCACGCCATCGCCCTTGGCGCCGAACTGGGTTTTCACATTGATGGCACCGGCCGCCACAGGAAACACGATGGAATCGGCCGCGCGACAAGCGCCGGGAAGCAGCAGGCTGGCGAGCAAGACCAAGGTAGGGTGGCGTGACATATGATGGTCAGAATGCGGCTGCGGACGGGGGTGGTCCCAAGAAGATATTCTCATGATGGTGGAGGCAGGTGGGTGGCAGCGCCCGACGGGCTGGAGTGTCGCTGATGAAGCGGCCACGCGTCAATCCCCCCATTCGAGGGGAGAGTCTACCGGGGTCATGGCGGAGAGCCCATTGAAGCGGCGTGACCCCTGCAAAAGGCGGCGTCAAAATCAAAGCCATCCCAAAGGTCGCTATGCCCACGAAGCAAGCTGGCATCCCCCGCGGCCGCTCACAAGCCGGCGAAGCGCCGGCGATAGGCGGAGGGGCTCATTCCCGTTGCGGAGCGGAACGTCCGGGTGAAATGGCTCTGGTCATAGAACCCGCAATCCAAGGCGATCCGGCCGGCCGGTTTGCACGTCAGTGACAGCTCGCGGCGCGCGACGGTGAGCCGCACATGCTGGATGTAATTGGCGGGACTCATGTGAAAGAGTCGGCGGAATTCCCGTTGGAGCTGGCTGACAGATAGATTGGCTTTTGCCGCGAGTTCCGGCACGGTGACCGGCTCACCATAGTGGGCGAGCACATGATCACACACGCCTGACATGCGGCGGTAGTCGCCCGGTGCATCGCCCGCCTGGTCGTGGGGCCGCATCACTCCGGCAATGCCGATGATCTGTCCGCCACGGCCCGGGATGGGCAGCTTGGTCGAGAAATACCAGCAGGGAATGCCCGCCGCATCGGGCACCAACCACACTTGATCCACCAGCGGCTGCTTCGATCGCATCACCTGCCGGTCTTCCTCCACATACTGGTCCGCCAGCGCGGGCGGTGAGAAGTCGTGATCGGATTTGCCGAGCACCTCGCCGGTCGATGAACATCCGCACAATTGCGCCATGGCGGAATTGACCCTGACAAAGCGGTGCTGGCGGTCCTTCACATAGAGGAAAACCTGAGGCAGGTGGTCGAAAAGCTGCGCGAAAAAGTCCGGCTCGGCCACTCGCTGGAAAAATTCCAAGGCACGCTGGTGATGGGTGTCCATGCGGCGAATTTACAAATACCTGCTGCAAACGTCAAAGTAAAACCAAGGAGTTCTTGCCAGTATCGGGCATGTCTTGCATGAAGACGTCTGAAAGATATCTACCTGGATTTTTCGCCATGCTCCCGGCCCTTTCGCTGGTGGCATGGATTCCAAGCCACATGGCTGCGGAGCCGGCGGCTGCCGTGCCGGTGGTTCCGCACATCCGGGAACCTCATGTCACGGAACTCCGTCCCAACGATCCTGCTGCGGAGCGCTGGTATATCAAGGCGG
>CAIVSK010000090.1 GCA_903908495.1 Akkermansiaceae bacterium | reverse complement strand
GTTTAGCCACCTCGCTAATGTGGCTTTTGCCGTTCTCAACCTGGGCCAGGCGCACGGGCCAGCGCGCGTGCATCATCTTGGTGGGGAAGTAGGCTCGCGGCAGGACCACCCAGTCGGTGAGGGTGTTCTGGTGGAAGATCAGCGTGTTGAACTTGAGCTGCTCCATCACGCGGAACACTCGCTCGAGTGCTTTCCACCGCCACATGCCGGTTTGGAATCTGTCGTTACCATGGAGTTCAAATCCGCGAACGGCAAAATCCGGCTGCCCAGATTGATCCGCTCCGACCGCGGCCAGAACCGCGGGAAATGATGATGCGTGTCGGTCCATTTAGAGCCTGCCTCCTGTTTAGCGAGAGGCTTTCAGGTCCGATTGGCAACGGGAGTTCCGATCGCTTGAATCGCGGTCATTTTCTCACGGACATCAGCGGTGAGTCGATCCAAGTAGTCCAAGGGTAAAAACCAGTACACGTAATGCGGGTAGTAGGTACCCTCCAGACGGCGGGCGGCCTCTTGGCGATAGGCGTCGACTTCGTCGGCCGTCCGTAGGGCGGCGGCGATATCCGCCGCGTCATGGGTGTTCATTGCCTTTTTGGTGGTAAAACAGGCGACGGCGCAATACTTGAAGCCTTGGACATAGCGCTGGTAGAGGTCCAACACCTCCCGCATCGAGGCTTTCAGCCCGGCGGGCAGCGGCGTCTCCTCCAGTTTCAAGATCTCGGGCAGAAGCGCCACTTCGCGCTCGGCCTGCTCTTTTTCTGCAAAGATGATCTTCAGATTCTCCGCCGTGGCCTCCACGCGTTTCAGGGAACCCGGCTCCCAATCCTCCCGCCCCTGAAATATATACATGTTGTCAAAGGCGCGTTTGATGGAGAAGGGAAACTGGCAGCCCCCGTCGTTGAACACGTGCCCGCGCACGTACAACGTCTTTTCCATCACGGCCCACGATGCCCGCATGAAGTCCCGGAACTGTGGCAGGTAAGCCGGGGGCACCGGCACTGGGGCCGGCTGCTCGGACTCCGCGATCAAGTGATCGGCCACGCCGTAAGCGAGCCACGCGCGGTAGACATTATCGAGATCCTGTTCGATTTCTTGGGAAAGCATCCCCGCGCCGAACACGTTGACTAGGTCCCAGCTGTTGAAGTCGCTCCCATCGGAGATGAACTCCAGATCGACGCGAAACATAGCGCCAATGGCCTTGTTTTTCTTGGCGTACCGGAGGCGCCGCTGCATATCCTCCACGACGCTGACCGGGAAAAACCCGAAGGCGTAGTAATTACCCCAGGTGTCGAATTCAATCCACTGGGGATGATCGCCCATGTGGCCAATCCGCGGGTTGTCCGGAAATGGCGGATAAAAGTCATGCGGCGTGTTCTTCAGAGTCACCGCGATATCCTTGGAGACGCTGGAGCATGCATCTAGGATTAGGTTCTGTTCGGTTCTGCTGTACGCAAAGTCCCGGACGACCAGCAGTTTCCCCTTGGCCTGCAGCGGCTCGTACATCGACTGAAGAATATTCTTATACCAGACGGAGGGATCGTAGGACCGGCAGCGATCGCAGGTGCAATTGTGCACCGACAGGGAGAGCTTGCTCTCGCGGGTGCCCGGACTCACCAACACCCCGCCAATGTCCGGGATATCTTCGACCAGTTCCTGATATTTGGCCCGCATGAACTCCCACCAGAAGGGATGCGTGGGGCAGACCACGCCCTTCGTTACCATCAGTTCGGGATGGAGCTCCACGAGCTCCTCCGGATAGGACATTTCCTTCACCTCGAGGAAGAAGCGGATGCCTTTATCTGCC
>CAIVSK010000089.1 GCA_903908495.1 Akkermansiaceae bacterium | reverse complement strand
CTCGCTGGCAGCTCCGGCTAACAGCAGGACGGGTTTCCGGCCCAATAAATCATCGCGGTGGGCGAATTCGGCAACCCCCTGGGTCCAGCTCAGGAAGTCCACCGGCGCGGGAATTTGCAACAGGCCGCTGGCATCCACCGCGGCGGGGAGCCGGCCGATGACTTCGAGGGCGGTGCAGGCCGATTTGCCGGAAGCCTGGTGGCGCAGCAACAGGCCGAGGGCTTGATCGAGAAACTCGACCTGCCGACGGCTGTCGCAATCGGCGGCTACCCCAATGATGGCGGCGCGGCCGGGCAGGTCGCCGAGCGTTTGCATCGAGTGGATGATGGAACGGCGCAAGGTGATGGAGAGCACTTCACTGGAGGCAAACTTCCGCGCAACGTCGGTGGCAACGCCCATGGCCTCCATCGCCTGTTGGTTGCGCAGGTTGAGTTCCGCAGGGGTGAGGGCATAGATTTCGTCAGGCAGGCCGACGGTCTTGGTGGCGGTGAGTGCGATGGAGGCACCTCCGGAGGCGACGGCGGCACCGACGCGCAATGGCAAGCCGCCCGCAAAGAACGCCCAAGAAACTTTTTCGATCTCCTGTTGGAGACGCGCGTTGTCGGTGTATGGGTCCACGCCGAGTTGCTTGGCGCAATCGAGTTTCGCCTTGTCAAACCCGATGATGCTCTTGGTGGCGCGGCCGAGGTCGGCATCGGTATCGCCGTCGTCATCTCCGGCCAGGCGATCGCGGACATTGGTGGCAGCGTTTTCTACCGAGGCACCGACTTTGCGGAAAAAGTGGCCGACGGTTTTGGGCACAGCCTTCACCGAGGCCACCGGGTTGGTCACGATGTTTTTGACAGCGTCGATGGGTTGTTCGATTGAGCGTTTGAGCGCGTCGGCGAACAGGTCGCTCTTGCTCACGGCCATCAATTTGGCGATGGCTTCCATCTCGCGAATCCGGGTCGCGGCTTGAGGGGTGCCGATGCAGCGGAACTCGCCGTAGTCTGAGTCGATGGTGAAATGGGCCATGTACCCATCGGTGGGCACCGCCTCGCGCACCCGGTAGGTGGGGCCGGTCGCCGCCGGACCGAGCAATTGCGCGGCTGAAAGCACGATGGGAATCTCGTAATCCGCGGTGGCGGCCACCGCCGCCGCTGGCTCCGGATTGCCGGGCACGGTAAAGTCGGCGGCGGCGCTGCCAGCGAGAAGTGGCAGGAACCAGAGGACACATTTCATGAGGTGCATGGCTTGTCAGATCGGGTTGCTTGCTGAGCGGAATCCACAGTGGATTCAACCCACAAGTATCAGGGAAAAATTGCCGAATGCAACCTGGAATGCACAGGCAACCCTGAAATAAACAGGAGCGGCGGCCTCCGAGCCGCCGTGGACCATGGCGGGTCAATGCGCGGTGGCTAACCCTAGAATGGAAAATGGAATAGGTTGCAGTGGCGCTTTTTCACCACGGATTTCACGGATTGAAGAGGATTACACGGATAAGATGGCCCTGATCTATCAAGTCTCAGGCTCACCCAAATGGTGAATTCCAAAAAATTCATAACTCTTTCTTTATCCGTGTATTCCGTGAAATCCGTGGTTTCCATTTTCCTATCTAGGATAACCGCTTCCCGTTGGCCCCGCATGGTCCTGGGCGATTCGGAGATCGCCCGTCCTTGAGGCGACTCGGGAGATCGCCTCTCCGTCAACCCGCCGCCGCCTCTGCGCTGCGCATGCCGTCCAGCGCGGCGCTGACGATGCCGCCGGCATAACCGGCACCCTCGCCGCAGGGGAACAAGCCGCGCACCTGCGGGTGTTCGAGGGTGTCGTCGCGGCGGGGGATGCGCAGCGGCGAACTGGTGCGGGTCTCAAAGCCCAACAATAATGCCGGAGCCGCGACATAGCCGGGCATTTGCCGCCCGAACAGGCGCAGGCCCTCGCGCATCCGCTCGGTGATCCAGGCCGGCAGCAATTCATGCAGCGGGGCGCTACGGATGCCCGGAAAATAGCTGGTGTCCGGCAGGCTGGCGGAGAGTTGGCCCGCGAGGAAATCGCCGACCCGTTGGGCCGGGGCGACCTGGCCGCCGCCGCCGGCGGATTTAGCCGCCTGCTCGAGGGATTTTTGAAACGCCATCCCGCCCAACACGCCGTGGCGGCGGAAAAAACCCGCCAGGTCTTCCGGTTCGACGGTGGCGATGAGCCCGGAGTTGGCGAACGGCGAATCGCGCCGCGACAGGCTCATGCCATTGACCACCACCTCGTCATTCTCGGTTGCGGCGGGCACGATCCAGCCGCCGGGACACATGCAGAATGAATGCACGCCGCGGCCGCGAATCTTGGTCGCCAGCCGGTAGCGGGCGGCGGGTAGCAGGCGTGGCCGCTCCGCGCCGCTGCCCAGATGGTACTGGCTGCGGTCGATGAACGCCTGCGGGTGCTCGATGCGGCAGCCGACCGCGAACGGCTTAGGCTCTAGCAAGATGGAGCGTTCCGCCAGCAACCGGTAGATGTCGCGCGCCGAGTGACCGGTGGCGAGGATGACCGCAGTGGCGGGGATTTCCTCGTGGGCGGCGGTGAGCACGCCGCGGAGGCGGTCTCCGCTGAGTAATAAATCGACGACCTTGGTCTGGAATCGCACTTCGCCGCCGGCGGCGATAATGGCCGTGCGGATCGCCTTGACGACGTTGGGCAGGAGGTTGGAGCCGATGTGGGGGTGGGCATCGGTGAGGATGCGGGCGGGGGCACCGTGGGCGACGAGGAGCTCATACACCCGGGCGACCGGGCCGCGCTTGGTAGCGCGGGTGTAGAGTTTGCCATCGGAAAAGGTACCGGCGCCGCCCTCGCCGAAACAGTAGTTGGATTCCTCGACGACGCGGCCCTCGCGCAGCAGCGGGGCCAGATCGAAGCGCCGCGCGCTGACGTCCTTGCCCCGCTCCAGCAGGATCGGCTTGAGGCCCAGTTCCAAACAGCGGAGTGCGGCAAACATCCCCGCTGGCCCGCAGCCGACGATGACCACGCTGCGCGGATTGGCACCCAGCGGCGGTGCCGCCCAATGCGGCATGGCCTCAGCCGGCAGCGGTCCATCTAACGAAACCTCGAGCCGCAGTTGCACCTTGATGGTGCTTTGGCGGGCGTCGAGCGAGTGTTTGCGCAGGCGGGTCTCGCCGATGCGCGAAACCGCCACTCCCAATTTGGCGGCGGCAGCCGAGCGCCGTGCCCCCTCATCCTCCGAGCGCTCCAAAGGCAGGACAATATCAACGGTCTCAATGAGTGGCTGCACGGTGGGGGGGAGGGTGACCCGGCAGGCTTACCAAAGCAGCAAGTCATTCACAACGACTTTTCCGCAGCGGTCACCGCCATGGGCTGCTTTCAAATCAGCCGGACCGATTCTGGAAAACCGTCCCTGCCCGCCCGGCCCGTACCTGCCCGGTCCCAGCCTGCTGATTCGACCAGCCAAATGCAATGGGCCTTGGGGCTAAGCCGGCAGGATTGGGTGGGACGGCGGCACCGCGGCAACGCATGCCTGCGGTGAACTCACTGATCTTTGGCAAACAACATGCCGACATCGCCTTCAGGTCCGCCGGCGAGGATGAAGCGCAGGTGTTTGTCGTCGTCCAGCGCAACGCTGCCGATCATCTGGGAGTCGCCGCTGGCGAGGACTAGCAGCCCTTTGCCATTGATGCTGTATGAACCTTCAAGTTTGTTCAACTTCCCGGCTTTGGCAAAGGTCCAAGTGAAATTCCCTTGCTGGCAAAGCTCGAGGGTGACGCTGCCACCCTCGCCGCGGTCAATCAACCAACTGCCGACCAATTGATCCGGACTGAGCGGAGTGGCGGCCGGGCCGGTATTTGCGCTTGGCCCGGATCCGCCGTCGGGAAGTCCGCCTGCCTCGCCCGGATTGGCGGAACTGCGCGTGAGGTTGAGAAGCTGTCTGGCGACACTATCGGCGGGCTGCAAACGGGTGACTGCCTCAAACTCGGCGGTGGCACTGCTCAGGTGGCCGCAGACCAGATAGTGATAACCGAGCACGAAGCGGGCGTCGGCGGCATTGGGATTGGCGGCAATGTATGCCTCAAGTTTGCGCAGTTGCCCGGTGTAGGATGGTTGCGAATCGTAAAGTCGCACCATGGTCGACCAGTCCCAACCGGGACCCGAGGCAAGGATGGAATTGAGCACGGCGGCGGCATCAGAATACTTGCCAAGCGCAAAAAGCACCAACGCCCGGTACTCATGGATGGCGCTATCGCTGGGCAGAATCGCCACGGCCTTGTCCACGAGAATCAGCGCGCCGAGGTAATCCTGGCGCTTGAAGGCGTCCCGCGAGGCGTCGAGCAGGCCGCTTGAATCCTCCGCCACCTGTCTTGCGGCGGTTTCATTGGCGGGCGCGGTGCGGTCAGCGAGCGCGGCGATCGGTTGCGAGTAATCGAAGCTGCCACCGCCCACGCTGACCACAGGAGCGGCGGCGTAGGGATTCCAGTAGCTGCCATACCCTGTCTGATAATACAGGTTGCCCAAACCCCATGCGGTCAGGCCCCAGCCGACGGAATCGGTGATGCTGGGATAGGGATCCCCATAGAAATACCCTGGCCACGGGAAATAGGGGTAGCAATACCGTTGGTACCAACTGCTATTCCAGCCGTAGTTCCAATGGCCGCCGTACCACGGATGGTGGGCGGGCGTCACCCACCACGGACGGTAACCCCAATGGTGCCGGCTGGTGGACCAATTCCAGTTGTTCAGAAAGTGTGGGCTGATCCGGTTGGTCCCGAGACCGCTGTCAGCCGCCGGGTGGATCGCCCCGCCTTGCCACCAGTTGCCAGCGACGCCCGTCCGGCCATGGCTCACCCCGGGAGCCCGGTCAAACGGATGACGTGCGCTCGCCAAGTCGACCCGCCCGCTTGGCGGGACGGAAGTCGGACCGGATGGGAGGGCCGGGCGCGCGGCCACCGGGCGGGCACTTGAGCCGGTGAGTGACCGGGTGGGCGGCCGGGCGGCCGCCAAGCCGGGGGTCGACCGACCTGCGCCCAACCCACCAGCTGAAAATGCCGAGGGTTTCACGGCAGACTGGGCCGGAGGTCGGGCGTATGATTGCAGCGGCGGTCGGACAGCAGGCGTGGGCACGGACCGACTGTATGCCTGTTGCGGCGGTCGCACCGAGGTGGGAAGTGCGGGCGGGCTGTACACTTGCACCGGCGGTCGGATGGCAGTCGGCAGCGAGGGGCGGGTGTACGTCTGGAACGGCTGGCGGACCGTGGGTCCAAGAGCCGGCGGCCGGACCGCTCGCGAATCGAAAATTGCACTGCGGCCGGATGTTGGTGCGGCTATGGGCGATCGGAAAGCCGCTCCGCCACCAGCATGCGCGACGCTGGTGCCGGGCGATCCCCGCGCGGCGTCGCCCCGACCGGAGGCGGCGGCAGTGGGTCCATCGCGAGCAGGCACCGGGCCTGCAGCAACCAAACAAGCTGCCACCAGCCTGAAAATCAGATGTGACGTTTTCATAGGTTCCAATGGGTTGGGGTTCCACAGGGATGAAGGCCTCCTACACGAATGCTCATACCACAAACCGTTGGAAATGCAAGCAGCAATCAGCCCGATCCATGACGGCGAAATCAACCCGACCTCCTTGCGCCCGCTGCGTCGCGTAGCCGCAGCGGCAGTGCCAGCAAGTAAGAATTTGGCTATTTCCCTGACACGTAATCAGGCTTGCTCAAGCTCGCTGCCGGTGTCTGGGGCGGGGGAGAGCCGCCATTTCGAGAAAACATCGCGCGGCGGTGTCTTAGCCCTTGTCACAGGTCGATTCAGCGGCTTGACTGCCCTCCCACCAATTTTCCCCCAATTTTCCCTACCGTGAAAGCCCACGAACTTTACGCCGCCGTCGATCCCGCCATTGTCACCCAAATGCTCGATTGGTTTCGTGCCAATGATCGCAATGTGTACAAATCCGCGGTTGCCACGCTGGCGGGCAACCGCAAGTTGCGGCCCGTTTTCATCCAGAAAAAATCCCTGCCGGAGCAATACGCATGGATTCACAAGACGATGAAAATCAATGCCTGCGACACCATCGGCGAGCACCTGCTGCAGGCCTATTTGATGGCCGGGCAGCAATCCCTGCTCGGCATGTTTTGTGATGGCATGGGCATTCCTCACGATGGCAAGGGCTCGGTGGTCGGCGATTTGCCAAAACGCCTCGATGCGGAGCGCCTGACCGAGACGATCGACCGCCTGCTCGGGCTGTTCGACCCCAAGTTGTTCACGCTGTACCTGCATTGCTTCAACCTGCAGGTTCCCGGCGGCTGGGCGGATCTCAGCGAAAAGCTCGATACCGACCCGCGCCTCACGCTCGCCTGAGAGCGTGGCCTCGCGTGCCGCTGCCTTGCGCGCCGGCCGTTTCGCTGTAGCGTCCCGGCGTTGCAGCGCCGCAATTCCTGAGTTTCCCCTCCCATGCCCAAGGTCCACGTCAGAACCTATGGCTGCCAGATGAATGAGCGCGATTCCGAGCAAGTCGTGAGGATGTTCATCGAAGGCGGCTACACCGTCACCGCCGACGAGGCCGAGGCCGATGCCATTCTCATCAATACCTGCTCGGTGCGCGACCAGGCGGAACAAAAGGCGCTGGGAAAAATGGGGCTGTTGGCGGTCCATCGCCGGCACCGGCCGCACGTGGTGTATGGGTTCATGGGATGCATGGCGCAATCGCGCGGCGAGGAACTGTTGGCGAGGTTTCCGCATCTGGATCTGGTGCTTGGCACCCAAAAATACCACAAGGCGTTTGATTACGTTGACGCCATCCTGAACCGGCGGTTGGAGGCGCGGATGGATGATCCGGCGCTTTCGCTCAAGGGCGGGACGGTGTGCGACATCGCCGAAGAGGAAGGCTCGCAAAACACCATCCGCGATCACTTGCCCAAGGCGCTGCAGGCCACGGCGTTTGTTTCCATCATGCAGGGCTGCAACATGCGCTGCACGTTTTGCATCGTGCCGGACACCCGCGGCAGGGAACGCGGCCGGCCCATCCGGGAAATCATCGGCGAGGTGCGCCAACTCGCCGCCCTTGGCGTGCGGGAGGTCACGCTGTTGGGCCAAATCGTCAATTTGTACGGCCGCAACGAGTTTCCCCGGCTGGATGGTAAATCGCCGTTCGTGCAATTGCTCGAGGCCGTGCATGAGGTCGAGGGCATCGAGCGCATCCGCTTCACTTCGCCGCATCCCATCGGCTATCGCGCGGACTTGATCCGGGCCTTTACCTACCTGCCGAAACTCTGCTCGCACATCCATTTTCCGATGCAAAGCGGTTCGGATCGCATTCTCGAGGCAATGCGCCGACCGTACAAGAGCGCCAAATTCATCGCCATCTGCGAGGCCATGCAGGCCGCCCGCACCGACCTGGCGATCACCACCGACGTGATCGTCGGCTTTCCCGGCGAGACCGAGGAGGATTTTCAAGCCAGCGTGGCGGCCGTGGAGCGGCTGCAATTCGACAATGCTTTTGTCTTCCGCTACTCGCCGCGCCGCGACACCCCGGCCGCCGGAATGGCGGGCCAGCTATCCGAGTCGGTCAAGGAACTGCGCAACCAAGCCATGTTGGAGGTGGTCAACCGACTTGCCATCGCCAAAAACCAGGCTCAGGTCGGCACCCGCCAGCAGGTGCTGTGCGAGGGACCGTCGAAGACCAATAGCGCCCGACTAACCGGCCGCACGTCGCAAAACAAGATCGTCGTGTTTGAGGGCGACGCCGCGCGCCTGACCGGCCGGTTGGTGGACCTGCACATCGATCACACGACCGGCTTCACGTTGTACGGCACCCTCGTTTAGAGAAAATCATCAAGGACGGGTTGCGCAAACTTGAAGCCACCAGCACTAACGACGCGCCTGCAGTCACCTCCGGCCCGTTGATCCCGACGCGTGTCTGGACCACTGCCGATGGCCATGAAATCCGCGCGGCAGCGAGCAAGGTGGACGCCAGTACCGTGACATTTCGGACAATTTGCCGATGAAATCCAGCCATCACCTCCGTATCATCACCCGCCTGCTCCAAATTCCACGCCATCTCATGAAAACCACACTCTTGCTACCCCTTGCTCTCCTCTGCTGTCTGCTTCCTGCCGCCGCGGCCGATCCGGCTCCGGCCAATACTCTAACCACCGCGGAAAAGGCCGCCGGTTGGCGCTTGCTGTGGGACGGGCAGACATCCGACGGTTGGCGCACCCCCAAGGCGGATAAATTCCCGGCAAAGGGCTGGGAAATCAAGGATGGCGTCCTGACCGTGCAACCCGGCAACGGCGGCGAATCCAGCGGCGGCGGCGACATCATCACCAAGGAACGCTTCTCGAAATTCGAGCTGCTGGTGGATTTTAAAATCACCAACGGTGCCAACAGCGGCGTCAAGTACTTCGTCCAGCCGGACTTGAAGCCGATTGACAAGGTCACGGGCAAACCCGCCGCCAGCGGTTCTGCCATCGGTCTTGAATTCCAAATCCTCGACGACCTGCGCCACCCTGATGCCAAATTGGGCCGCAATGGCAATCGCACCATCGCTTCGCTCTACGACCTGATTCCCGCCGCCACGACCAAGCAAGTCAACCCGATCGGCGAATGGAACAGCGCCCGCATTGTCGTCGCCGGTAATCACGTCGAACACTGGCTCAACGGCGCGAAAATCCTCGACTATGAGCGCGGATCGCAGGAATTCCGCAAGGCCGTGGCCGAAAGTAAATTCAAAAACATCCCCGAATTCGGCGAATGGGCGGACGGCCACATCCTGCTGCAGGACCACGGCAACCGCGTGTCCTTCCGCAACATCAAGATCCGCGTCCCCGCGAAGGATCTGGCAAAATAACATCTTGAGAAAGCCCGCTCTATTCCTCCTTGTCACCGGATTCATGCCTGCGGTGGCACAGCTGGTCTCGTTTCCCGGCGCGCTGGGCTTCGGGGCTGCTGCGAGCGGCGGCCGCGCGAAGCCGGTCTATCACGTGACCAACCTCAATGACGGAGGCCCCGGCTCATTTCGCGACGCGGTTTCCAGCAGCAACCGGACGGTCGTGTTCGACGTCGGCGGATACATCAATCTCGCCTCCGCGGTGAGCGTCAAGAGCAACCTCACCATCGCCGGACAAACCGCCCCCGGGGGCGGCATCGGCATTGCCGGCTATGAGTTATCATTTGCGAACCAATCAAACATTATCTGCCGGTTTTTGCGGATCCGCCCCGGCAGCGCCAGCCCGAGAACCAATAACTGCCTGAGCTTCTATCGCGCCAGAAACATCATTGTGGACCACGCGTCGCTGGAATATGCCAAGTGGAACAACATTGATGCCGTGGGCGACAGCAAGCACATGTCATCGGAAATCACGGTTCAGGCATCGATCATCGCCAATCCCATCGGACAACAATTCGGTGCTCACACGGAATGCGTCGGGGGGGATTTCTCATGGTTCAACAACGTGTTTGCCAACGGTCACAACCGCCAGCCGCTGGCCAAGGATAATACGATATTCATCAACAACACGCTCTATAATTTCTCCGCGGGCTACACGACGCACACCGCTACCCCGTTCAAGCACGACGTCATCAATAATTGTTTCATCTGCGGGCCCGCATCGGGTAGCGGCGGCAATGCATGGTTTCAGATCGACGCCAACCAGAGCATGTATTTTCCGGGCAATCTGCTCGTAGCGGGCAAAAACGGCACGCTGGCTGGCACCGCCACTACCCCCTATCCAGGCTATCAAGGCAGCGGCAAGGTGATGGCTGCCCCATGGTCCGCCATCACCACCGCGCTGCTCCCATCTCTCTTCACGCCGGCCAACGCGGTCGTCTATAACAATTGCAACGCCGGCGCACTGCCCCGCGATGAGGTCGATGCCCTGGTCATCAGCCAGGTCATGACTCTCGGCTACGGGCCTATCGGTTATGGGGCGGGCAGCGCCGGCCCCGGCAGCGGGCTCTACACCAGCCAGGCACAGACCGGACTCTCCAACCATGGGTTTGGCACCATCGCCGGCGGGACCGCTCTTGTGGATTCCGATCAGGACGGCATGCCAGACGACTGGGAGGCGGCCAAAGGACTCGCTGCCGACAACGCCGCCGATGGCCGTGCCACCTCCGCCACCGGATATACCAACCTCGAGGATTATCTCAACTGGCTGGCCTTGCCACATGCTTTCGTCGCAACAAACACTGTCGCCGCGCCCTCGTTCATCGATATCGATCTCACGCGCTACGCGGCCGGTTTTCCGCCGGGGGCCACCTTCACCGTCTCCAGCGTCACCATGGGCGTGGCCACTCAATCCGGCAATGGCGGCCACCTCGTTCATTTCATGCCCGCGCCCGATGCCACGGGCCTCGGCGGCTTCGCCTTTGCGGTGACCAACGGCAGCTACACCCTGCGCTCGACATGCAGCGTGCTCGTTTCTCCCGCCGCACTTATAGGGGGATAGATAAATAATTAGTCGACGGGGCCAGTCCTCCTGCCCGACGACGGACGCCAATCAGAGCGGAGCTGCGAAGGGCCAAGTCCTGCCGCAATCCGCGACAGAATGACCACCCGGTTTCTGACGCATTTCTGACAACCTGCCGTTCCACCAGTCACAATCCCTGCATCACCGACAGAATCCAGAGACGCGCCAATGCCTACTGCGGCATGCCCTTGTGCGGCAGCCCGTTAGATCATCTCCCCCATCCACAGGTTGAGGATCTCGACGGCGGCGGCCTGATCGATGATGGGTTTGTGGCTGCGGGTCTTGCGGCCGGCCTGCTGGAGCTTGGCGGCGGCGCTCGTGGTGGTTAGTGTCTCATCGACGAAGACGAGCGGGATGGCGGGCAGGCGCTGTGCGAGACGTGCGGCGAAGGCGCGGACCTTGGCGGCGGCGGTGCCCTCGCTGCCGTCCAGGCGGAAGGGCAGGCCCAGCACCAGGGTGCGGCAGCCGCGGCGTTCCGCCAACTCGCCGATGCGGGCGACGGGGTCCTGGGTTGCGGCATCGATCGTCTCGACCGGATAGGCGAGAATGCCGAAGTCATCGGTGGCCGCGATCCCGACGCGCGCGTCGCCATGATCGATGCCCAGTGCCGGGTGGATGGTGGATGGCAGGTTCAAAGAGGGGGTGGCGGGGCTTTACTGCGAAATTGCGAATTGGATGCCAGTGCGGCCCGTCTTACGGGTGAAACTTTAAGCGGTTTGATTTCCGATTGATGAATGTTGATTTTTGAGCGCTGATTGGATGTTGAATTGGAGTTCCGTCACTTCAGCAATCAAAAATCAACAATCGGAAATCATCAATCGAAGGGGTATCCGAATAGGATGCAATCTGCTTGGCTGGCGGGTTCACGGCTGCCAGCCTATAACAATTCCGGCGGGAGCAGGTCGGTGAGTTGTTTGATTGAATCGGCTTCGTGGCGGTTGGCGATGAGGAGCGCGTCGGCGGTCTGGACGACGATGAGGTCATTGACGCCGAGCAGCGCGATGCGGGTGCCGGGGCGGGCATTGAAGATGATGTTATTATCGGAATCGAGCTGGGTGAAGGCTTCGTTGGCGCGGTTTTCAATGGCAGTTGGGTCCAGGTATTTGGCGATGGACAGCCAGGAGCCGACGTCATCCCAATCGAAGCTGGCCTCGATATTGAGGACCCGCGCGGCCTTTTCCATCAGGGCGTAGTCGATGGAAATGGGGGTGAGTCGGGGGAAGCGCGCGGCGATGGTGGCAGGGATGTCGGCGGTGGCGCGGAGCTCGGCGACAAACGCGGCGAGTTCCGGCGCGTGCTGGTTGAGTTGTTGGATAACGGCGGGCAGCGCCCACACGAACATGCCAGCGTTCCACGTGAAGCCGCCGGTGGCGAGGAATTGCGCGGCGAGTTCGGCATCGGGCTTTTCGCGGAAGCGCATCACTTCGCACGGCGGGTGGGCACAGGTGAGGCCGGGAATGGTGGCCGGTGCCCCGCGTTGGATGTAGCCGTAGGCCGGGCAGGCCCAGGTCGGGCGGATGCCGATGGTGACCAGGCCGTCGGATTGGGCGGCGGCGGCGAGGGCGTCGCGCATCACGGCTTGATAGGCGGGGGTATTGCGGATGAGTTGATCGGATGGCAGCACCATCATGAGGGCCTGCGGGTCGCGGGCGGCGATCAGGCCGATGCCCAGCGCCACGGCCGGGGCGGTGTCGCGCTTGGCCGGCTCGGCCACGATGTTGGCGGGCGGCAGCATGTGGGCGATCTCACGGACGGCGGTTTCCTGCAGGGCATTGGTGAGGATGAGGATATTTTCGGGCGGGACCAGGCCGTCGAGGCGGCGGATGGTTTGCTCGAGCAGGGAGCCCTCGCCGAAGAGGTCGAGCAACTGCTTGGGGCGGGCGTTGCGGCTCAGGGGCCAGAAGCGGGTGCCGGAGCCTCCGGCGAGGATAAGCGCATACGTGTTTGCGGGAATGGGCATGACGGGCACCAATGTAGTGGGAAAAACCGCGCGTAAAAGCGCGAATCACGCGCATTTTTTTTTCCAGGGTTGTCGGCGGGCCGAAGAGTGGCTATTGGTGGCTCATGGAAGATGATTATTCGGACCTCACACCCCAATGGATTGAAGTGAGCGCCTTGGCGGCCCCCGCCTTGCTCGGCACGGCCGCCGGCCTGCTGTTGAGCGATTTGATGCATCGCAATGCCCGGCGCGGCAT
Source organism: Akkermansiaceae bacterium (assembly GCA_903908495.1). Classification (GTDB taxonomy): domain Bacteria; phylum Verrucomicrobiota; class Verrucomicrobiia; order Verrucomicrobiales; family Akkermansiaceae; genus Luteolibacter. The sequence continues at coordinate 1,995 of CAIVSK010000089.1, read as the reverse complement.
CGGCGTCGGTCTGGGCGTGTTGGGCATTCTGGCGATTTTGCCGTTTGTGGTCGACGGGGTGGCTGATCTGGTCACCGGCCCGCGCAGCCGCTACGGGGTGAGGCGCAAGATCCAGCAAATTCGCGATGGCGGCAACGGCTTGCCGGATCACGACGGGGTGGACGGTGAACTCCGCGAGCAGGGGCTGATCTAATGTGATGGGCGAGCGTTTCGAGCTGCGACTGCGTGACGGCACTCCGGTGATCGTGCGGCCATTGCTCGAGGAGGATCGGCCGGCAGTGGCCGAGGCGTACCGGCGGCTCTCGCCGGAGGGCCGGTACCAGCGGTTTTGGTCGCCCATCGGCGAACTGCTCGGCGACGCGATGTTAGACCGGTTGATCGAGCAGGATCCGCAAACGCACGTGACCTGGGTGGTGTTGGACCCGGCGCGCGAGTTTCCCGGGGTGGGCGGTGCCAGTTGGTGGCGCAACCGCGCCAACCCCGCCGAGGCGGAAATTTCCGCGATGGTGCTGGATGCCGACCAGCGCCGCGGCATTGGCACGCTGCTGTTGGCGGTGATGTGGCTGACGGCGTTCCGCGCCGGGGTGGAACATCTGGTGGCCTACACGCTGCAAGACAATCGCCGGGCGGCCAAATGGATGCAGGATTGTGGTGCCGACGGCACCTGGGACGGCTACAAGTTGGTGTTTCGTTGGGACCTGAACAATCTCGACAGCCTGCCGGCCACCGCCGCGGGAGTGGATCTGGCCGAGTGGCTGGCCATTCTCTCGCCCATGATTTTGGGTGACTAACCGTGGATGGCCGCTGCGCCGCCGAGAATGCGCTTGTCGGCGAGGCGGAAACTACAGACGCTGGTGCCATGTCGATACGGGTGCGTTATCTTGTTGCCGCGACGGCTGGATTGGTGGGAGCCGCGGCATTTCCGCCGCTGGGCTGGTGGCCGTTGATTTTGGTGATGTGGCCGCTGTTGTTTGTGGCGTTGCGCGGAGCCGGGCTGCGGCATGGCGTGTATATGGGCTTGGTGCAGGGGATGGTTTTTTTCGGGGTTGGCTTGTCGTGGATGGACAGCATTTTTCAAGTGGCCGCAGTGGTTCTGTGGTTGATCCTTGCGCTGTTTGGCATGCTGGCGGGGGGCGTGATCGGCCAGGCATCGGTGAGGGGTTCGCGGGCACCCTGGCTGCCGCTTTACGCCGCGCTGGTCTGGTCGGCGCTGGAATTTGTACGGGCGGAGGTGTTTTGGCTGTGCTTTCCATGGCAGACGAGCGGACTGGGGCTAGGCCCCACTTGGCTCTCGCCGTGGATCGGCGTCTATGGCACGGGATTTTTGGTGGTGCTGGCGGGCGGCATGGCAGCCAGTGGCCACCGCCGCCAATGCCTGGCCGGTGCGGCGCTGGCGCTCATTCTGGTGGCCTTGGGGCTCTTCCGCCCACCGCCGGTGACCGAAACCACCGCGCCCGTCCCGGTGCTGGCGGTGCAAAGCGAAAATTGCGATTTTTATGGTTACCGGGAATTGACGGCGACCCGTGCGTTCAGCAAGGGAATCATTCTGTGGCCGGAATACTCGACCTGTTACGACCTGCAAAATGATTCCAAGACCTTTGAAATGGCGCTCAGCATCGCTCGGGATCGCGACTCCACCCTGATTTTGGGCACCCAAAAGGACCTCGGCGGCAATGCCCACCACAACCAGGCCCTCACCCTCGAAGCGGCCGGCGTGGTCGGGTCCCATTACAAGAACCACCCGGTGCCGTTCTTGAGCGACGGCGTGGCGGGCGACCAGGCCCGGCCCGTCGGCACCCGCTTCGGCAAGATCGGCACGCCCATCTGCTTTGATTGCGACTTCACCGAGTGCGTCCGCCGCATGACTGCCGCTGGGGCTGCTGCGTTCGCGGTGCCGAGCATGGATTCCGCCCGCTGGCCCGCACGCCAGCACCTGCAGCACGCGGAGATTTTCCGCCACCGGGCCCTGGAAAACCACCGATGGATGATTGTCTG
>CAIVSK010000088.1 GCA_903908495.1 Akkermansiaceae bacterium | reverse complement strand
GACCTGTGGTTCGATGCCGAGCGCCTTCATGCCCGCCGCCGCCTTGAGCAAGCCCAGAGTCTCGCCCTCAGAGCGCCCCATGGCGAGGCCGCGAGTCTCGCCCTCGACGCGACCCTCGACGCGGCCCTCGGCAAGGCCCTTGGCGAATTTGGCGCCCATCAGAGTGCGTTCGCAACTCACCGCGTCCCAGAACGAATCATAGTGCTGCAACTGCGCCGGGCTGAAACCGCATTCCTCGGCGATGCTCATTGCCTGGCGCAGCGGTTCGGTGATGCCCACCTCTTCGCGGAACTCTTCCACAGTGGCGTGGCCCTGGGTGCCGGCGTTACCGGCCTCCTGCAGAAACTTCAGCCAGGCCCAGCGCAGTTTGCGAGCCTCCTTCGGGCGGCTCTCGCGGTATTTCGGCAGTTCGATAAACACCAACCGCAGACCCTCCAACACCCGCTCCGGCTTGCCCGATTCCACGATCCGGTAGTCGTGATAATAAGTGTCTGGATCGGGATCAAAGGTGTCGTCCAAAATGCTCAGGCCATACACTGGGCAGAGCATTTCGTAGCGCTCGCCCTTTTCCAATTGACGCACGTAGGCCTTGCTGGCGTTGAACAGCACGCGTTGGAGAAACGCGTTGGTCCATGCCATTTGCATTTCCACGATGAATTGGCGGCCGGAGGCATCCTTGCAGCGCACGTCGACGATGCTGTTTTTGATCAGCGGGATGTCCGGCACCTGCTCGCCGGGAAGATATTCCAGCGAGGTGATGAACTCGCTTTCGGCCTCAAAGGGCAGCCACTAAGCGAGCGGAGGCGCGCCGGCCACGCCTTCCTCGGGACGACGAACATGGAACCGGACTGTCTGACCGGGCGATTCCAGACACGCTTCTCGGCATCCCGGCTAAGAGGCTCTCGCGCAAAGCCGCAAAGTTTTCAGAATCAAGAAATCCCGATTTTTGGCAAAGCGGTATTGCTCAGGATGCCCGCTTGAGCGGGTTGATCCAGCGCAGGCCGGGAAAGCGGGAAAAATCCGCGTCACAACTGTGGAGTTCGGCCTGATGCTCCACGGCGAGTGCGGCGAGCTGGGCATCGGTTGTCAAATTCCCGCCGTTGCCGAGCTGTGCTAGAAAGCCAAGAAAGAGGGATTCAAAGTGGGTGCCAGGATGCAGGATGCGCACCGGTGGCTGGGCCAGCCAGGAGCGCACATGGCCGATGGCCAGGTGGATGTCCAGCGGCTGTGCCAGCACCCGCGGATGGGTCATCAGGCGGATGTATCCGCTCATACTGATCCACGGCAGGCCCACCGGAACCCGGCCATTCAGCGCGGCTTCCCACCAAGCCTTGGCCTTGGCGTACTCCGGGGCCTGGTCGTTGTGGGCGTACACCAGCAAGTTGACGTCCGGAATCATCATGGCGCGACGGGGCGGTGGCGGGGAAATTCGCCAACTTCGAGTTCATCCGCCAATTGATTCAACTTTCCAACATCCACGCCGGCGAGAAAGCGCGACGAATGGGGATGAATCCGATAGGGTTGCTGGCGAACGGGCGCTTCCATGCCAAGCCCGCGCTTCAGGGCGTCGTTGACAATGGCCTTGAGCGAACACCTGCCCAACGCGCGTTCCTCACGCAGGCGTTCCGCGACCTCCGGCTCAATGGTCAGTGTGGTTCTCACGCGGGCATCCTACACCACCGAAGATTGATGTCAAGGCATCAGAGCGCCTGAGCCCGGGTGTTGCGGGCGGGGTCTGCAGGCTCATTCCGGCTGCATTCTTGCCTTTCCGTCTCTCCGCGCTTGTTTCTTGCAGCAAAATACCCGACGCTCTGCCTCTTCACCTCATAGCAGCCGCCTCCTGACCTCCTCCCAGCCTCCTTTTCTTCCTCACCCACCCATGCCCACCGTTGCCATCGTCGGCCGTCCGAACGTCGGAAAATCCGCTCTCTTCAACCGTCTTGCGGGGCGTAAAATCGCCATCGTGCACGACCAACCCGGCGTCACCCGCGATCGGATCGCCGCGCCCTCCAAGGCGACCGTCCACGCCTGCACCCTGATTGATACCGGCGGCATCGGTGCCACCATCGACGATGGTTTTGGCGAGCAAGTGGCCATTGAGGCGGATATCGCGATGGAAACCGCGGATTTGATCCTGCTGGTGGTCGACGCACAGGACGGGCTGACGCCGGTGGACCAGGCGCTGGCGCAAAAACTCCGCAAGGCCAAGCCGCCGGTCCTGCTGGTCATCAACAAGGTGGACGACCCTCGGCACGAGTCGATTTTCTCCGAGTTCGCGCGCCTCGGCTTCGCCAACAGCATTCTGGTGTCCGCCGAACACGGCCGCAATTTCGGCCATCTCTGCGATGAAATCGATGCTGCCATCGCCCCGCTGGTAGCCGAAACCGAAGCCATTGCGGAAGTCGCCGAAGCCGTCGGCATCAAGCTGGCCATCGTCGGCAAGCCCAATGCCGGCAAGTCCTCACTGGTCAACGCCATCCTCCACGACGAGCGCACCATCGTTTCCAAAATCGCCGGCACCACCCGCGATGCGGTGGACCTGCCCTACACCTTCCAAGGCGAACGCTTCACCCTGATCGATACCGCCGGGCTGCGCCCCCGCGGCAAGCGCGACAACTCGGTGGAAGTCTTCTCCGCGATGCGCTCGGAACGGGCCATCCGCCGCGCCGACCTCTGCGTGCTGGTCATCGACCTCGCCACCGGCGTCACCGCCCAGGACCGCAAAATCGCCCAACTCATCCTCGAGGAGAAAAAACCCTGCCTCATCGCACTCAACAAGTTCGACCTCTATCACCCGGAAATCCCGCCCAAGGAGCGCTTGGAAAAGGCCGCCGCTCACGTCCGCCGCGAGTTGTTTTTCCTCGCCTTCGCCCCCTTCGTCGCCTGCTCCGCCAAGACCGGCTCCGCCGTCGACCACGTCCTCAAGGAATCCCTCAAGATCCGCAAGGGCGCCCAATCCGTTCCCGGCACCGGCGTGCTCAACCGCATCCTTCACGCCGCCTTCGAGAAAACCCCGCCGCCCATCGACAACAAGCTGCGCCGCCGCCTCAAGCTCTACTACGCCACCGCCGCCACCAACGAGAAGTACAGCATCATCCCCGTCCCCACCATCGTCCTGTTCGTCAATGACAAACGCCTCATGGCTAACAGCTATGAAAGCTATCTGACCAACCGGATGCGCGAGGCCCACCCCGCGCCCGGCGTGCCGATCGTCTTCTCGGTCCGCTCGCGCACCCGCCGCGAATGGGAACCGCGCGAACGCCCACAAGGCCACTAGGCGGTTGTCGGTTGTCGGTTGTCCGTTGTCGGTTGTCAGAACTTTCCCTAACATGTTCCGCTGCTTTCTCATCCTTGTCCTTGCTTGCTCCCTGCTGCCGCTCGGCGCCGAATCCCGCGCTTGGAAAAGCAGCGAGGGCGATCGCGTCGCCCAAGGCGAATTCGTCGCCCGCGACGAGCGCCAGGTCACCATCCGCCGCAGCGACGGGCTCGTTTTCACCCTGGCCATCAACAAAGTCCACCCCGACGACCTCAAGTGGCTCGACGCCAACCACCCGCTGGCCAGCGCCAAACCCGCGGAACCCGTCGCCGACGCGAGCGCCGTGTTTGACACGCTCCACTTCGGCGACACCCGCGACCAGGTTCTCGCCAAACTCAAGGCCAGCAAACTCGTCGAGCTGCGGGTGGAAGAAACCCTGCTCGGCCGCTTCGGCCTCAACGGCTCGTTCCAAACCCGCAAGGATATCGGCGGCCTGCGCTGCCAGTTGTTTTTCGATTGGTCAAAAGGCGGCGCCATGCGCGAGGTCTCGCTGCAAACCGAGTCCCTCCCCGCCGATGCCTATCCGACCCGCCTCAAGGCCTGTTGGGATGACTTCGCCAAACTCCTCAGCACCCTCTACGGCACCCCCGTGCAGGCCGGCCGCTTCCCCGCCGTCACCGAGCTCTCGGACGGCACTTTCCTCGCCACTCACGTCTGGCGGCTCGAGGGAGGCGGCAGCGCGCTCCTCGGCAGCGCCCGCGACGCCAAGGGCTACACCACCGTCGTCCGCTTCATCCAACAGGAAATCCAACCCTTCGCGATCCCCTGAAGCCATCCCCTCATGCCCGCTAAAAATTTCCACGTCCGCCAAGCCGCCGTTTCCGCCCTCCACGCTTGGGCCCAAGGCCACGATTACGCCGAATCCCTCATTGAACGCCACGCCCAGCGCCGCAAATTGTCCTCGCCGGACCGCGGCTTGCTGCAAGCCATCCTGTTCGGCGTGCTGCGCCACCGGCGCCTGATCGACCATTGGATCAGCAAACTGCGCGACGGCAAACTCGATCCGGAAACCCGCGACGTTCTCCGCGTCGGGCTCTGCCAACTCCTCATCCTCGGCCTGCCCGACCACGCTGCGGTCAATGAAACCGTGGAAGCCGGCAAGGCCAACGTGCGCAACCTCATCAACGCCGTGCTGCGCCGCGCCACCACCTCCCGCAAGCGGTTGTTAGACGATATCGGCGACCTCACTCCGGCGGTGGTCCACTCGCATCCGGACTGGCTTTACAACCGCTGGAAAGCGGCCTTCGGCAAAGCCAACACGCTGGCCCTGATGGAGTGGAACAACCAACCGGCCGAAACGTTTTTCCGCCGCAACCCCCTCGCCACAGCACCGGCTTCAACCGGCGTGCCCCCCACCCTGCCCGGCACCCCCGTCGCCAACGCCCCCGAATTTTTCAAACTCGAAGGCCATCTCCCCACCGCCCTGCTGGCTGCCGGCGCGATCTATATCCAGGACCCCGCCACGCGCCACGCCGTGGAACTGCTGGACCCGCAGCCCGGCGAGCGCATCCTCGACGCCTGCGCCGCACCCGGCGGCAAAGCCTTTCTGATTGCTGCGGCGCTGGGCTCGGCGGCCACCCTCGTGTGCACCGATTCCAACGAAAAGCGCCTGCCCCGCCTGCGCCAAAACCTCGAGCGCCTCAACGCCGCCGAGGCCACCATCGCCGTCCACGATTGGACCCAGCCGGCCCCGCCCGCCTGGCATAACTCGTTTGATGGCATCCTGCTCGATGTCCCCTGCTCCAACACCGGGGTCATCCGCCGCCGCGTCGATGTCCGCTGGCGCCTCCAAGCCCCTGACATCGATGCGCTCGTCCGCACCCAACGCCTGATTCTGGAAAACGCCCTGCCCTGCCTCAAGCCCGGCGGCCGCATCGTGTACTCGACCTGCTCGCTGGAGCCCGCCGAAAACCTCGGCCAGATCGAGGCTTTTCTCGCCGCGCACCCCGAGCTAACCCTCCAGGCCACCCGCGATGCACTGCCGTTCCGCGACCACACCGACGGCGCCTTCGCCGCGCGCGTCGGAGCACAGTCGTCTCGGCTGTGAGGGCAGACGGGTCTCCCGCCTGTCGTCTATCCAATATCAAACGTCAACCCGCCTCGCCGCATCCCCCGGTCACCCACACGCCCGCGAAATACCCCACCGCACCTGAGCCGGATCCTGATCCCAGCCTTGTTAAAGAAGCTGCGAGTCTGGTAGACCCCGCCACCCCTGGGAAGGTTCTTGAGCGCGTCCCTGTGCCAACCGCAGCTATCCGCCCGCTTGCCGGGGAAGCAAGCATGGGGTATGGTGAAGCCGTTATGGAGGAACCCATGACCGGCATTGAAAAGACACCCGGAGTGAACGGCGGCGACGCCTGCATTGCCAGCACGCGCATTCCCGTGTGGGTCCCGGAGGAAATGCGGCGGCAGGGTTGCTCGGAGGCTGATATCCTCTCCGATTTCCCTGGTCTGACGCCTGCGCAACTCGCAACGGCGTGGGCATACGTGAAAAAACACCAGGCGGAAATCAATGCAGCAATGACCGCCCACGCCGAGGCCTGACCCCACCAAGCACTAGGATGGCCCGACTTTACGCGAACGAAAAATTTTCCCGGCGGGCCGTCGAAACGCTCCGGACATTGGGTCATGACGTGCTCACCTCGTTCGATTCAGGCAAGGCGAATCAGCGCATTTCCGATGCTGACGTTCTGCGGTTTGCCACATCTCTGGGCCGCGCCGTTCTGACTCTGAACCGGCGGGACTTCATCCACCTCCACAACTCCGGCGGCAAGCACGCCGGTATCATCGTCTGCACCGTCGATCATGACCCAACCACCCTTGCCACCCGCCTCAAAGAGGCGCTTCAGCAGGATTCCGACGTGACAGGGAAGCTTGTCAGGATCGTGAAATCTCCCTTGCGCAGAAGGCAATAAAGAGGCTGGCTTTTCCCCGCCAAATCCGCCTTATTGCCCCCGCGTGAAATCCTTCCTCAGCCTGGCATTTGTGGTTCTGGTATTCCTCAGCGTCATCGTCGGTGCCGGGCTGCTGTGGTATTTGAGTTCCACCAGTGAATTTTCGCGCAAAGACACCCACCCAGCCCCCTCCGCATCCACCCCATGAAACCAACTCTCCTCGTCCTCGCCGCCGGCATGGGCTCGCGCTACGGCGGGCTCAAACAAATCGATCCGATGGGCCCCAACGGTGAAACCGTCCTCGACTACTCGGTGTTTGACGCCATCCGCGCCGGCTTTGGCCGCGTCATCTTCATCATCCGCGAGGACTTCGCCGAGGCGTTCCAACAGGGAATCGGCTCGCGCTTCGCCGAGCGCATCGCGGTGGACTACGCGTTCCAACGGCTCGACGACCTGCCCGCCCCGTTCACGGTGCCCGCCGGCCGCAGCAAGCCATGGGGCACCACCCACGCGGTGCGCGCCGCCCGCGCCCTCGTCGACGAACCCTTCGCCGTCATCAATGCCGACGACTTCTACGGCCGCGATGCCTATCAGCGCGCCGCCACCTTCCTCAGCCACCCTCCAGCCGTCAACGGCAAGGCCCACTACGCGATGATCGGCTATCCGCTGGTCAACACCCTCTCCGACCACGGCGACGTCAACCGTGGCATCTGCGCCACCGACCCCAGCGGCCTGCTCACCGGCGTCGAGGAATACGTCAATATCCTGCGCGAAACCGACGGGGTGGTGCGCGGCACCGCGCTGGACGGCAACCGCAAACCGGTCGCCGAAAACGGCCCGGTATCGATGAATTTCTGGGCCTTCGGACGCGGGTTTTTCGACCAGCTCGAGGACGGCTTCATCGAGTTTTTGAAAGCCCACGGCACCGCCGAAAAATCCGAGTACTACATCCCGACCATCGTTGACAGCCTGATCCGATCCAACAAATCCGACTGCACCGTCATCCCGACCACCAGCCACTGGTTCGGCGTCACCTATCCCGACGACAAGCCCCACGTCGTCACCTCCATCCAACAACTCATCGCCGCCGGCGAGTATCCCGAAAGATTGAGTGAGTAGAAGACTCAAAAATCAGCAACCGACTTCCATGAATATTCTAATCACCGGCGGCTGCGGTTTCATCGGCTCCCATCTTGTCGAGCACTATCAGGGCGTGGCGAGTGAAATCCGCGTGCTGGACAATCTGCGCAGCGGCTACCCACACAACCTCGCCGGGCTCGACTGCACCTTCATCCAAGGCTCGGTCACCGATCGGGCACTGGTCGAACAAGCCGTTCAAGGTGTCGACTATATCTTTCATCTCGCCGCCATGGTCAGCGTGCCGGAATCCATGGCCAAGCCGGCCGAGTGCGTCGACATCAATGTGCACGGGCTGCTCAACGTGCTGGAAGCCGCCGCCAACGCGGGCGTCAAAAAGCTCGTGCTCGCCTCGTCCGCCGCCGTTTATGGCGATAACCCGACGGTGCCCAAGCTCGAATCCATGCTGCCGGAGCCCAAGAGCCCGTACGCCATCACCAAACTCGATGGCGAGTACTACCTCGACCTCTATCAACGCGAGGGCCGCCTGGAAACCGCCGCGCTGCGTTTCTTCAACGTGTTTGGTCCGCGCCAGGACCCCAAGGGCGCCTATGCCGCCGCGGTGCCCATCTTCATCGAGCAGGCCCTGCGCCATGACAACATCACCGTCTATGGCGATGGCGAGCAGACCCGCGATTTCATTTACGTCAAGGACATCGTCGGTGCCCTCACCTTTGCCGCCCAAACCCCCGGGGTCAGCGGCGTCTTCAACGCCGGCTATGGCGGCCAGGTGAGCATCAACCAACTCGCCGCCCAACTCATCGCCGCCGCCGGCTCCAGCTCGCAGATTCTCCACGCAGCCACCCGCCCCGGCGACGTCAAACACTCCCGCGCCAGCGCCGCCAAACTCCGCGCCGCCGGCTGGATGCCGCAACATTCCCTCGAAGCCGGCCTCGCCGCCACCCTCGCGTTCTTCCAGGCCAATGGCGACAAAGTGTGACCGCCGGGGGCGGACCGACCGCCGCGCCCAATGACCGCCACTGCCCATGAATAGCCGATGGCGTGGCTGCGGCGTCCCCGCCGCCAGTGCCGCCATGGTTCACACCGGCGTTCAAGCTTCGGAACCTCCCGCGCTCACACCCGCCGACGGAGCCGGCGCGGCTCTCCGGCGCTTCCTGCTTGCCATCGGTGGATTCCCGCGCATCCTTCGCGGCACATATGATGCAATCTTTCATTGAAACATGGTTCCACTGGGTGCACGAATGGGGGTACGGCGGCGTGATCCTGCTGATGGCGATGGAAAGCTCGATTTTCCCCGTGCCCAGCGAGTTGGTGGTCCCCCCGGCAGCGATTCTGGCCGCCCAGGGCAGTGGCAGCATGACCCTGACGGGAGTGATTCTGGCCGGCACCTTCGGCTCGTGGCTGGGTGCGGCGATCACGTATTGGGCCGCCCTGTTAGTCGGACGCCCCATGGTGCTGCGCTTTGGCAGGTATTTCTTCATGCCGCAAATCAAGGTGTTGCGGGCCGAGCGCTTCATGCACCGTTACGAGGGCGGCGGCATCTTTTTCGCCCGCCTGCTGCCGGTCATCCGCCACTTGATCTCCATCCCGGCCGGTCTCATCGGCATGGGCTTTGGCAAATTCAGCGCGCTGACCCTTATCGGTTCGGCCATTTGGTGTTGGGTGCTCGCCGCGCTCGGCCAAAAAGTCGGCAACCAGCTCGACCCCCAACAATTGGCCGCCCTCCGCAAGGGCGAGGGCGTCGACCTGTCCCAGTTGATTCATACCGTCAAGCATGAGGCATCCTGGATCATCGCGGCCGTGGTCGTGGTTTGCATCCTGTATTTCGTCGCCATGCGCCTGACCAAGGCCGATAAATCCTGAGTCTCAGGCATCCTGACCGCGGAGGAAACGACATGACCTCAGGTGCCACTTGGTGGCGGAACCAGCCCGCCGCCAAGTTCTTGTCGCCCATCGCGGCAGTACCCGTCAGTCCTTGGACCGGCCTTTGAGGAAGGGTGAGAACAGATCAATCGGCACGGGCAGGAAAGTGGTGGTGTTGTGCTCGCTGGAAATCTCGCGCATGGTTTGCAGGAAGCGCAGTTGCAGTGCGATGGGCTCCTTGCTGATCATCGCGGCGGCCTGCACCATTTTCTCGGCCGCTTGAAACTCGCCTTCGGCATTGACGATTTTGGCGCGCCGTTCGCGCTCGGCCTCAGCCTGTTTGGCCATCGCCCGCTTCATGCTGTCGGGCAGCGCCACGTCCTTGACCTCCACCGCCGTGACCTTGATGCCCCACGGCTCGGTTTGGCGGTCGATGATCTCCTGCAGATGCAGATTGATCGACTCGCGCTGCGCCAGCAAGTCGTCCAGCGGGGCCTGGCCCAACACGCTGCGCAAGGTCGTCTGGGCAATCAGCGAGGTGGCCTTCCAGTAATTCTCCACCTTGACCACCGCGGCGACGGGATCCACGACGCGAAAGTAAACCACCGCATCCACGGTGGCGGGCACGTTGTCACGGGTCATGACCTCCTGGCGTGCGACGTCGATGGTGACGACCCGCAAGTCCATCTTGACCATGCGATCGACCATCGGGATGAGGAAGATGAGGCCCGGTCCCTTCGCATCCAACAGTTTGCCGAGGCGGAAAATCACCCCGCGCTCGTATTCGCGCAGGATGCGGACTGCTTGCGGCAGGATGATGCCTGCCAGAATAATAACGGGCAGCGCCCAAGCGGTGGCGCTGACGAGCTTGGCGATGATTTCTTCCATGGCTTGCGGGTGGGGTTAGCGATGTTCAAATTGAGGGCGGGGGTTTGGGCTTTACCGTCAATGTCAGTCCATTGATCGAGACGATTTCCACCGGTTCTCCGGCTGCGATCGCGGAGTCGCTCACCGCGTTCCAGGTTTCGCCCTCGACGAAAACCCGGCCGCCGGCTGCGCTGATCGGTGCCAACGCCGCAGCGGTTTTTCCTAACATGATTTCCCGACCGACGCGGAGCGGCAGCGACTGCGCCCGCAGCCCCGCTCCGACGACGAAGGTGAAAAACGCGGCCGTCAGCAGCGTGGCAGGAATGATATAGGCCAGCGACACTCGATAGACCGGATCGGAGCGATCAAACAGCATGAGCGCGCCCAGAAAGAACGCAATGGTGCCACCCAAGGTGAGCACGCCATGGGTGGGCGCAAAGATATCAACACCAAACAGCAGCATCGCCAAACCGATCAACGCCAAACCGGCCACATTCACCGGCAACACCGTCGCCATGTACAGCACCAGCAACAGTGCGATGGCCCCGGCCACCCCTGGCAGGATCGCGCCGGGATTGCTCAACTCGCCGATGATGCCATAGATCGCCACCAACATCAGGATCATCATTAACTCCGGGTGGGACAAGCCTTGCAGAATCCGCTCGCGCAAGGTCATCGGTATATCCGTCACCACAGCGTCCGCCGTTGCAAGCGCCCGGCCCCGCACTTCACGCTCATCGAGCTGGCGCAGCAACTCCGGCAGATCCGCCGCGATCAGGTCGATGACTTTGAGTTCCAGCGCCTTGCTGGCCGTGAGTGACTCACTTCTGACCACCGACGCCATCGCCCACTCGACGTTGCGGCCGCGCTTCTCAGCAATCGCGGCGATGTAACTGCTGGCAAAATTCTCCAACTTTTGCTTCATCACGTCACTGGTGGCCGCCTCACCGCCGGGCCCGATCGAGACCGGGTGCGCCGCCCCGATGCTGGTGCCCGGTGCCATGGCCGCCACATCCGCCGCCAGCGTGATGAAACACCCCGCGCTGCCGGCCCAGGCCCCGTCGGGAGCCACGTATACCACTGTGGGCACCTTGGCCGCGTAAAACTTCTGGACGATCTCCTTGGTGGAATCGAGCGAACCGCCGGGCGTATCCAGCTCGATGATCAGGCAGCGGTCCTTGCGCGCAGCAGCCACCTCCAGCGCCCGCCCGAGGTAACTCACCGTGGCTGGCCCGATCGCCCCTTGGATCCGCGCCCGACCCACAGTCGCCCCCTGCAGGTCCAACAACGACCCGCAAGCCAATCCCGCCAAGAGCATGACCATCCACGGTCTCATCGTACACTCCAACCCTGGTACGATAGCCGATTTGACGTGCGATGCAATTTCTAATTGTGAGGACCAGCGGATGGAAGGTCCAGGGTCGGCGCGGGCGGGAGAGTGGCCAACTTGGGCGCGGCGAGGTCGGCGGGCTGGAGGTCGAGCAGGGCGATGGCTTGGAACCAGCGCGCGAGATCCTTGGTCTTGTCGTCGAAGTTGTTGGTGCCGAACGAGAATTTTGCGCCCATGCCCTTGGCGAGCCTGAGAAAATCGGGTTTCGGAAAGTCCGAACCGGCCTGAATTTCCAGCGCGACGCCCTTGGCCACCGCCTTGGCGATGATCTGGCGCATGCGGGCCTCTGTCCACAACTGGTCGTAGAGGTGGGCGATGCAGGGCGGCAGGTAGGTCGGATTGGCCAGGATCGAAATCGGCTCGTCGAGAATGCGCAGGTTGTGGGCCAGATACTCCTGCATCCACGCCTCGGGATCGGCAATGGTCACCTCGGGCAACCACAACCGGCGCGGCTTGCCCTCGCCGGTGACGCCCATGATCATGGTGTCGGCCAGAACGTAGTCGAGACGCTGGAACTGGGCCTGATCGATCTGTTTGAACCAGTCGCGGTCGTTGACCTGGATGCCGACGGGCAGGCGCTGGCCGTTAGGCAGCGGCTGTGAATGGAGGTCGATGAAGGCCTTGAGCGTGGGGGTGTCGCACAGCGGCCACTCGCGGCCGAAGTTCTCCAGCACGGCGCTGCGGATGCCGCTGTGCTCCTGGCGCAGCCCGGCCTTCTCCAGGGTCATGCCGCCGCGGATGTGAATGTGGTAATCAGTTAGGGAAAGCCCCTTCAGCCGGGCGGCTGCGAGGTCCTGCTTAAAGGCGTCGGTTTGCGGGTAGAGGTATGGCGGCTCCCCGGCTTGCAGCAGGGCGACGGACAGGCAGGTGAGAAACAGTGGCAGGGCGCGCATGGCTGGGAGTGGGTGGCGGGGCGGGTTTCCAACAGCCGAACCCGGCAGGCATGTTAGAACAGGCCGTGGCGCAGATGGCACCACCAGCATCACCCGCCCCGCAGCCCATGGCAATCCCTAATGAACGGTCCCGCGGCGGGGCGCCAGGGCGGTTGGATTGAAACCCAGCAGGCCCTTTTGCGATTGAATTGAAAATCGTGCTCCATAAAATGGCCTGAAAATACCCGGTTGGGCTCATGAGCGCGAGAGCCGCTGCCATGGACGGCGAGGGAAGTTTTTGAGCTTCCGCGGCGATCGTTCTTGCCAAAGCCGCAAAACCCCCTAGGCTTTTTTCGAGCAGGATTTTCCCTCCCTCCGCTGCCCGCATCCGGCCTCTAGCCTTCCGCCTTGCACCCGCAACCGGGTGACACCGACCGGATGGCGTCACGGAAACCGGAACTTCTTGTCTCAAACGGGCGGCGGCGCAAGCCGATCAGCTCCAACCTTGGTGATGTCCACTCCGCACCGCAGCGGAACCTCACCCCGGCACCAATAAGCCGGCGGTTGGCGCAGATTGGTCAGCACGCAGGTCCATACCAGCTTCGCCGGGCATCTCCGCCCGCCGCGCCGGGCCGCCTGAAACCACGACACCCATGCTAAACCATGTCGAATGCAACACAACACTCCCACACTCCGGGAGACCCCAAACGACGCCGCTCACGCGGCGGCCAAAACCGACGCAATAACAACCAACAGGGCAGCCGCGGCCAGGGCCGCGATTCCTCCTATGACCGCGATAACCGCAGCCAGTCACAGGGTCGCAATCCCAACGCCCCCGCCAACCCGAACGCCGCACCGCTGCGCAAGCATGCCCCACCCAAACTGAAGTGGTGGCAAAAATTGCTCCAACTCGTCGGCATCGGCGTCTTCAAGGCACCGGCCCGTCCGCCCGTCCGTCCCGCCCGCCCACCCGAAGCCGCCCGCCCGGCGCTTGAACCAAAGGTAAAATCCAACACCCGCAACGTGCGCACCGGCGAAGGTGAAGCGGATGCCGGCGGCGAGCGCCGCGATAGCGAGCGCCGCGACGGCGAACGCCAGCGGGAGCGGAGCCAGGAGCGCGGGCCGCGCGGCGGCGAGCGCAACCGTGGAGGTGAGCGCGGCAGCGTGGAATCCCCGCGGGTCTACGTTGGCAACCTGTCGTACGATGTCTCGGAAAGCGACCTGCAGGATCTCTTCAAAGGGATCGGCGGGGTGCGCAACGTGGAAATCGTCTACAACCGCAGCACCCACCGCTCGAAAGGTTACGGCTTTGTGGAAATGCTCCACGTGGACGAAGCCAAGCGCGCCGTGGAAGTGCTTCACGACCAGCCCTTTATGGGCCGCAAGCTGACCGTCTCCGGTGCCCAATCCAAGGGCATGGATGAGCGCGAAGACAAGGAAGAACGCGATGATCGTCCGGAGCGCCCCGAGCGCCCCGAGCGCCGCCCGCGTCCGGCCCCGGTCGTCGCCACCCCGGCCGCAGTTGCCAGCACGGAGGAATCACCCACAGTGACCGCCGAGAGCCTCGAGGCCACGACGGAGATCACCACCATCATCGAACCCACGCCGGTTCACGAGCCTGCGGCAGCGGCCAGTCCGCTACCCGTGGCAGCCGAAGCCACTGAGGAGATCAAAGCGACGCTGGTCTAACCCACCAGTCGCGCCTCAGCGCATTCCCAACCACCCCCGCCCGGCCCCGCCGGACGGGGGTTTTTGCTAGCCAACACGACGGTCAGCCCCCGCAAAGCACTCCAAGGACCGATTCGTGCCTTCATCTCATGGTGAGAGTTGGGCAAAGCCTAAATTTCGTTCGGGCTGAGCCAGCGCAGCGAGGTGATGACAAAACGGCGGCCGAAGTTCTTGTTAGGCTGACTGGTGAGCTTGTCCGGGGCGGTTTCGACCGGGTCGGCCGGATCGACCCACTCAGGGAAGCGTTGCACCACCGCCTCGCAGGTGGTCTTGGCCAGAATCTTGCCGGCAGGGTCGCGCGCCTCGCCGTAGCCGCGGATGGTGAAGGTGTCCGAGCGTGGCGTGGCGGCATTGCCTAACACGTTGAGCAGGTCCGCCTGGGTCAGATACCCCGGTGCGCCTTGATAACTCGGGCCGATGCCGGCCAGCGCATTCGCATACTTGTACTTGGCCACGGCGGCGGCGGCGATTTCATAGCCGGCGTTGACGGCGGGATCCACGGCGATGCCCTGGTTGAGTGCGGTGTCATCGATGGCTTGCTGCATGGCGCCGCATTGGGCCGTCTGGGCGGTGCCGAGCTGGCGGTTGACAAATTCGGCCATCGACAGGAACGGGCCGCGCAGGCGGACCTGCTTGACGATGCTTTCGGCGAGTGCCTGCAACTGGTGATCCGTGTATTCGCGCGGGCCGAGCCAATAGCCGTCGCGCGGATCACCACCACCCGCCGCCGAAACAGATGCCGGCAGGCGGAAGCGGCTGATGCGCGCCTCGGATTTTTTCTCGGCTCCGAGGGTGACGAGTTTCGAGCCCGGCGGCTGGGCGGACTTGTTGAGTTGGTTGACCAGTGCCTGCGAATCGTGAATGGACGCCAGCATCGCCTTCCACGCCAGGACGGAAGTGGAGTTGATGTTGAACGCCCCCTGCATCAATTGCCAGGCGGCGATGCGGGTGTAGGCGTCGGCCTTGGCCACCTCGGCCGCCAGATCAGAGGCGGGACGGTTGTTAGGCAAATGCAGCTGCAGGCGCGGGTCGTCCAGCGGCTTGCCGGCGGCAAAGTCGGTGGCCAGGGCGGCGGTGGCTTTGCCGTTGCCAAACGGCCCGCTCTGGGCCGCCAGACCGGAAAAATAGAAGCTGTCGTAAAACGCGAGATTGAGCAAAAACGAATGATCGAGGTAATTGCCGGAGCTATTGACCTCGGTGAGTTTGGCCGGGTTGATGAGCGGATGGGCCCAGGAATTGCCGATGGGTTGGGCAAAACGCGGCAGGTAGCCGGAGGCACCGCCGGGGTTGGCGCCGTTGAGGGAGGCGAAGTTTTGCAGCGGGGCGAGCGGAATATCGTAGAGGCCGCCGAACTTGATGCCGTTGAAGGGCGTGTGGCCGGAGATGAAATTGCCGCGGTCCTGCGGATCGACCTGCACCAGGTTGGAGGCTCCCTTTTCGAGGAGTTGCAGGTCGATTTCGTGGGATTGGTTGGCCGGGTGCTCGGTGGGGATCTTCTGCGACGACACCGCCGCAACCGCGTGGGCGAAACTCCACGGCTTGGTGGCCAGGGTGCCGTCCTCGTTGCTGGCATCGCGAGCGCCGGACGTGGTCTTGGCCTGCACGCTGAGCATGGCGAAAGGTTTGGGATGGACGTAGTCGCGAATCGGCGTCGTCGAATGGTCCACCATGTCCACCCCGCGGACCGTGCCGGTCTTGGGATAGCGCAGGGTGCCAGCTTTACCGATGATGAAGTCCTGCAGCCCGGTGGGCGATTCATAATTGATTTCGATGGCACTGATGACCGCCGGGGTGCCGCCCGAACCGCCGCTGGCGGAGGACATCTGCACGACAAACTTGTTATTGCTGAGCGGGATGCTCAAGGGCGCGAAGAGGACGTGGATGAGGTCGTCCCTGGCCAAGCCATAACAGGAACTCCAGTGGCCGTTGGCGGCGAGACCGTCCACCGCTTGGCTGCCCGCCAACCAGTCGCAGTCGAAGCCGATGCCGTCGCCCCGCCAACCGGGGATGGAGTCGATGTTATCGGTGATATGGGTGCTCACATAAATGTCCCAATACTGGCGCCCGCCGCTGAATTCGTCGGCATACGAGCGGGTCGGATCGATGTAGGGCGAGAACACTTTGACTTCACCGGGCAGCAGCCGGAAGGCAGCCGCCCCGGGCTTGCCGTCGGTGCCCTTGCTCTTCAAATTCATGCCGAAAACCTTGCTGGTCTCACCGTGGTCATTTAAGGCATACATCATCTCCAAGGGCACCAGGCCGTTGCTTTGCGGCAGACCGTTGCGGAACACCTGCATCGCAAAGGGCACGTTGAGAAATTGCACCCGCAAATCGCTGCAATCGAGCGCCACGTTGTATGGGTTGTGGAGCGTGACAATGGGCGTGTAGAGCAGGTGCAGGTCATAACAAAATGGCGTCCCGCGGAAATGGTCACACTGCGGAAAGTGCAATCCCGGCGCATCCGGCGGGATCACGCTGCCGACCGGCGGCGGGTAGCTGTAGAGATCGTGCCCGATCAGGCTGAAGAGCATCTGGACTTTGGCCAGCGTCGGCAGCAGCACAACCCCGGGCGGCGGCGCACGGTTGACCGTGAGCGACGGGGCCGTGCCGGTGGCAGCCTGCCATCCGCCTGGCCACTGGGCCTTGAGATAGGGCACACCGCTGGCGTCCTTGAGCAGCTTGTCACGATACAAGCGGCTGAATTGCAGGATCGACGCCCACGGCGGATCGGAGGGTGCCGCGGCCGCACTCATCCCCAGCCGGGTGGCGTAAATCCCCTTGCCCTGATAGATCGTCGGCAGGGTCGTCGTGTTGGTCAGCAAGTGGAAATCCTGCTTGAAGCCGCCGTGCGCGGTGTCGGTGAACAGACCGATGGATTGGGTGGTGATGTCATGCGTCACGGCCTGCAACGCCTCGCGGGTGACTTTGCCAAGCTTCTGCCCGACCAGGCCGTAATTGAGGCGGCTGATACCTTTTTCAATGGTGGCGAACTCCGGCTTGTCCTTGTCAAACAGCTGGCGATTCATGCCGGAAAACCCGTCGATGAACTCGACGCCGGGGCGCTCGCCAGCGCCGAGTTGCACGGTTTTGGCGGCCACCGCGGTGGCCCCGTCGATGTAGGGCGTGTTGACGCGCGCCTTGAGGCCCTCGTCGAGCACCGCCCACGCCAAGGCCCCGCTTGGGGCCGTGCGGCCCGCGGCGACGAGCGCCACCTTCGTTGCGCTCACCCAATCTCTGGCGCTGGCCTTGGCACCGACACTGCCGCTGCCCCACAGCGTCACCGGAGAACTCACCGCCGAGTGGGCAAAGGCGGCCTTGCGGGAGGTCGCCGGATCGGGGTAGGACACCAGCCAGGCGCGGAACTTCGCATCCTTGGCCGCCATCTTATAGGTGTCCGCCGACGGTGGCGCACTCGCCTTGATCTCCAACGACTCCCACACGCCCGTGATTTTCGGGTTGGCGATTTTGTCATCGAGGATATCGGCCCGCGCGGTGACGCGTTGGTCCGGGCCGGCGCTGCGCTGGAGTTCACCCAGCGCCAACATCAGGGCCAGCCGCGCATTGGCCCGCGCCGTGGCCATCGCCTCGCCTTGGGTCGAAGTCCTCAGCGCGACGCTGGAAAGTGACAATAAACCGACCACGATGAGCGTGAGAAGCACCATCAGCGCCAAGGTGATGACTAAGGCGAAAGCCCTGGGCCGGCGGCCCTTGAATGGTAATTTCATGCGGGTTTTGGGGGTCGAAATCAAGCCCAAGTAGGTATCGAGTATCCACTTGGTCACTACACCCGACAGCGCCACCTAGTGACAATGCCTGAGATAAGTTTACCGTCCATCAGACGCACAACGCAATCGAAACTTTCAACATTTGGAGCAAAATCCCGCGTCGTGGGGCATTTTGCCAATTTCCAGTTGACGGATCGGGCATGGCCGGGAACAGCTGGCGCGGGATGAATTGGATCACGCATGCGGCGGTGGGCGCGGCGCTCGCAGAAATCATGCTCGCCAAGCGCATGGGCAACCGGGCGTTGGGCTGGGGCGCGCTGCTGGGCATCGCGCCGGATGGGCTCGACGCGCTGACGGGCCTGTTTCTATCCACGTCCGCCAAGCTCGCGTCTGCCGACGCCGCAAGCCACTCGCTGCTGCTGCTGCTGATACTCACCCTGGCGCTGCCCCGCTGGCTGGTCCAGTTGTGGCGGCACGGCAAGGTGACCCGGCGCCAGGCCGGCGGGTTGGTCGCCGCGGTGGGTGCCGCCCGTCTGCTCATCGACAGCCTCGCGCTGCCGGGTGTGCAGCTGCTGTGGCCGTTGCCGGCGCCGCGGGTGGCGTTCGGGTTGCTAGGAGCGGGCGACGTTTGCTTCGCGCTGCCGCTGGTGGTGATGTTGCTGAGTCTGGTGTGGCTGCGCGGCGGCAAGAAGGAGCAAGCCAAACGCCGCCGCCGGTGGTGGTGGGGCGTGGGCGCGAGCGGCGGCTATTTGGCGCTCGCAGTGCTGGCGAAATCGGCCGCATCAGCCGGGTTTGCTGCGGATTTAGCCCGCCGCGGCACCGTTTTCGAGCGCCGGATGGAATCCCCCACCCCGTGGAACCTCCTGCTGTGGCGCGGCTTGGTGGATCGCGGCGACGAAGTCTGGGTCGGCTACCGCTCCGTCTTCGAGTGGCACTCCACCCCGCTGCGCTGGACGGTTTACCCGCGCAACCGCCAGGCCTTTGCCAAGGTGGCCGATACCCGCGAGGCCAAACGGGTGGCAAACTACGCCGACGGCTGGTGGATCGCCCGATCTAACAAGTCCGGCGTGTGGCTGGCCGACTTGCGCAGCGGCGAGTACCGGCTGTGGGGCGAACGCAAGGGCATGGTCGACAGCCGCCTCAAACGGGCCTGGCAATTGGAGTTGGAGGCCCCCGGCGACCCGCTCCGACCGCTCATCCCGGAGCCCAAAAACGGCGGCCAAATGACCCGCCGACTGCTGCAACGGACGCTCGGCGAGCGCGACGCCTGGGAGGCGATCCCGCGCTTGGCCGGGGTGCCCGGTGCCTTGCCGGAATTGCTGCGGGTGGAGGAATGAAGGCGAAATTGCCCACAATCCGGGCTTTCGTCCGCGCGGCGGACCTGCTATAATTTGCGCCAGTGAAAGCACTTTACCTGATGCTCGCATTGCCGCTGGTGGCATTGGCCGGTCCCCGTGAACCGGCCCAAGTGGCCGTCGAGTTTCTCTACAAGGTCCGCGCCGGCAAGCTCAACCTTGAGCCCGGCGGCGATACCGCTCTCACCGCCAATACCGATGAAGCCAAGCGCCGCGAAATCGCCCGCCGCATGGAACGCAACGCCTCCGACCTCGGCAATGGCACCTTGGAGGCCAGCACCGCCAAACTCGATGACAACCTCGCCGCCGTGTTGGTGCGCAAGGTCGGCGGCTTCGATCCCAACCGCCTCCGCGTGTTCGCCGTGGCCCTCGTCAAACGTGGCGAAACCTGGCTGCCCGCCCCGGTCCTCGCCTCGTTCGACAACACCGGCGTCGGCTACGCCCCGGGCCTGCGCAAACGCCTCGACTCCCTCGAGGCATGGATGCTCGAGCAACAGGTCGTCGAGCTCGACGCCATCCAACAACAAACCACCGCCCGGATGCGCCAGGCCATCGCCGCCGATCTCCCGCCCGAGACCTTGCGCCAACTCGAACCCGACGCCGTCGGCCAGCGCTTCCTCGAGGCTTGCGCCAAGCAACAACTGCCGGTCATGCTTGGTTTGTTAGGCGGACTCCAACCGCAGCTCCCCGACGCTTGGAACACGCGCCTGCAAGCCGCCGAAGCCGCCGCAGCCGAGCCTCTGACCGTCAAGCGTCCGTGGCGCCTGCTCGTCGCCCCGGACGTGTTGCGCAGCGTCGTCGACCAGGATGCCGCGTCGATCTCCGTCGTTTGCCTCGACCCCACCGGCTCCCCTGGCAACCCCACCCAACCGCAGTTGGAACTCGTCGAATTGGACCTCTCGAAAAAAGCCGACGGCCTTTGGCAGGTGGATCCGCCGCCCGCATTTTTCACCACCAAAGACTCGCACCCCGACGCCGCTGCGGACGTCGATCAGGACGACAAGCGCTTCGCCCTCTACCCGGCAGCCCTGCGCCGGAGCATCCCGGCGCAGCCGCTGGCATCGCCAACGGAGGCCGTCAAGGCCCTGGACCAAGCCCTCCGCGCGCCGACCATGCAGCCGCTCATCGCCATCCTCGATCTGGACGGCAGCAACAAGACCGCGCGCCTCGGCTGCACTCGGGCCGCCGGCGCTTGGGGTGCCTTGCATGATCCCGCCTGCGTCCGCCACCCGCAAGCCTTGGGGTTTTTCGCGACCGACTCGGTAGCGGCCGCGAGTTTCCAATATTTTTCGGTGCGCGAACCCGACCGCCTCGACCTGCGGGTGTTCTTCTTCGAAAAATCCGACGCCGGTTGGCAGCTGCTCGCCGGATTGCAGCCCGACGACGATGCCGAGGGCAACCTGCTGGCCGCCAAAACCTGGGCCGACGGCGAGACCAAACGCTGGGCCGACACCTGGCGCACACGCTGCCTGTCTAATAGCACACACCTCGCCACCCCCTTCGCAGGCAACGCCCCGCCCGAATCCGAGGCCCGCTCGCTCGTCGCCTCCTGGCTCAATGCCATCCGCGCCGGCAACGTTGCCGACGCCCTCGCCCTCACCGCCTGGCTCGACCCCGAAAAAAGCCCGGCCCGCGTGCTGCGCAACCTCGGCTACGAAATCAGCGGCGCCCGCAAAGCCAAATCCGCCGCCGCCGTCATCGCCGTGGCCCACGGCATCACCTGGACCACCGTCGCCGTCCGCGCCAACACCGGCGACAAGCCCAGCCAGCCGGTCTATCCTGTCATCAGCACCCCGGCCGGACCCAAAATCCTCATCGAAGTGGACCTCTTCGCCAATTCCGAGCGGGTCCGCGAGTTTCTCAACGAGCACGCCCTCGGCCATTTGCGCGATCTGGTCAACGCCCCTACCGCCGACGAACTCGGCGACCTTTTCAAACAGCAGGCCCAGGCCATCGCCCACTGACACCATCGCCCACCCGACCGGCGAAATAGCAACCACGCTGGTCAATGACGCAACTCCCGGGGCATCCAACGGGAACGAGGTTGCAATTCTCTGCGGCATACCCTCGCCGGCCCCCGCAGCGGTGATGGCCTTGCCATTAAATTGGGATCCTCGGCCGTCAACAACATAATGACTGGCATTATATTCGGGCCTGAGGCGAAGCCTCGTTTGTCGTCAGACGGTCCACTTGTCGGGTAGCCGGAGCATTTTCAGTTCGCCGGCTGGGATGGCGTCCATGTGGGAGTCTCGATGCACGAGTGTGAGGCCGGCGGCCGCGGCACAACCGGCGATGAGGGCGTCCACCATTGGCAGGCGGATGGGGCTGGCGCGGTGGATGCGGATGGCGGCTAGCGTGGCGGCAGCGTCAAGCGGCACCAACGCGCAAAGGCTGCGAGTGTAGTGACGGAAGACGCGTTCGGCTTCGGCCGCATCGGGGATTAGCGCGCCGAGCTTCCGGTCAAGCTCGACCCAGCTGGGAGCAGCCAAGGCCACCGAATCCTTGCCGTCCTTCAGCAATGCGGCGACTTCCCCACCTCCCGGCTCCGCAAAAAAGTGGGCGAGGACCGCGGAAGTGTCCAAAAGATACATCACAGCGAGGCCTCCCGCATGGCGTCATCCTGGGCACGCTCCGTGATGAATTCCACAATCGGATCTTGCGTTCCAGGCAGCAAGTACTTGCGCCCGGCTCCATACAACTCCCGGGCAAGCGTCGCCGGGTCAGGCACTACGCGGCAGTGGAATTCGTCAGGCAGGGCACCCGCGATCCACTCGATCCGGGTACCTCGCTGCATCCGGTAGCGGGCGGCGAACGAGGCGGGAATGGTGATCTGATTCTTGCCAGTAAGGGTGGTTATCATGGTGAAACAGCTTAGCAAGGGCACCGGCATTTTTCAAGGACGATCGTCAATCACCTTGATTTGGGGATTGGGTGGATTTCCCGAGATCAAGCACCACGGTGGAAAGCGGTGGAACCACGACACTTCCTGCAGGGTGGAGCATTTGTCCGGTGATGAGATCCGGCGCTTGCTGGACGCCGCGGGGAACCGCAAGGGTGTAGCTGCGGTCCTCGGTGGTGTTGAGTCCGATCAGATAATCGCCGTAGCGCAGCGAGTAAAACGCCGCCTTGCCGACGAACGGACCGAATTCACCGTACTTCGGTTGCGCGGCGTCATCGGGCCGTTTCGAGACCGGCATCACTTCGCCAGCCCAGGCTTGGCGAATGTCCTGGCCGGGAGGGGTGATGCCGCGGTTGCGAATCCGGTCGATCCAATCCGGCCGCGTGTAGGTCTCACCGCTTGCGATGACCTCGACGTCGCTGCGGACGGTGGCGATGCGCGTGATGTCGGGCGTCAACTCGAACACCCGAGCCACGCGGTTGACGGCCCGCTCGGCGCGAAAGTAAAAATTGACGAACAGGGAGGTGTTGCCGTGCTTGATCGCCAGCACGGCGTTTTCCTCATCTGCGAATGCAAAATCCGGCTGACCCGGAGTCATCGGCAGCCGCAGCGAACTCTGCGGCAACGCGGCGACTTTCTCCCAGTTGCCGACGTTGCGCAGCATGCCGAGGGTATCGCCGTCCTTCAACCGGCTTTGGACGTGGTCGAAGTATTGGCCTTCCTCCATCGATTGCTGGGCGGCCCCCACGATGGCGGGATCGTCGGGCAGCAGGGCCGCCGTTTCCATCCACCATGCCTCGCGGACGTCGGCTGCGGCGTAGGCGCTGCCGGAATACGGGTAATGCGCCACCCGGTTGTCGATCTCGCTGACAAGTTTCATGCAGCGGTACCCATCGCCGTCGAACGATGGGTAGCGGAAAAACAGGCGCGCATCCTGCATTTTGCGGACTTGCTCGCGGAGCTTGCGGTCGCCTGTCAGCGTGGCCATGTCGCGGGCGAAAGGCAGGATCGTCTCGCCGTAGGAGCCGACGTATCCGAGTTCTCGCGAGAGGCCCTTGCGGGTGATCAGGCGGTAGTTCCTGCCGTGGGGTGCCTCGCTGCCGCCATCCTTGGTGTCGCTGCCCAGCCATGGCTGGATGCCGGTTGATTGATAGAGGAATGCCAGGGTGCGTGCTTCGGGCAGAGCGCTGGCAGGGTCCAACAAACGCAGTGCGCTGTTGGAGAGGTGGATGCCCATATCGACGATCATCGACTGGTTGGTGAATGACCTGCGGTGGCTGCGCCAGAACTCCACGCTGTGTCTGAGCAGCGGGGCCCAGGCGTCACTGCGGCTCATCGTGGTGCCGTCCACATCGATGCGTTCCTCCAGATCGCGGTGGAGCTCCGGCCAACTGAGCATGACCGCCTGCCCGAGGCAACCGCCACCGCCCCAATCCTGCTCGATGAATTTTGCGTCTTTCAGGAAGTCTGCCGCCATGGCATCGCCGATGCGGACGATCCGTTTGGTGACCCGTGGATCCTTGTAGGCGGGCGTCCAGCGCGTTTGATAGGCCTCGGAAAGCAGGTCGAGTTGTTCCGCGCGGCCCTTTTGGTTGGTGGGGATTCCATTACCTTCCAGCAGCCGCTTGAGCCGGTCGATGACGATTTCCTTGGACTTCACAATGACCTCCGGTCCGGCCGTGGCGCGTGCTTTGGCCACCGGTATCCCGCCCTGTTGCTCGGAAGCTGCCGGCACAAAGCGCGTCCCGGTGTGGGTGTAGGCACGATAGATGCCGCGCGAGGGAGCGGTGAATGGCTTCTGATACTGCTCGAAATCCTGACCGTAGAACCAGATCGGCCCCGTCGCGATGATCTTCAAATTCAGCCGGGTCTTGCCCTCGGTGAGCTGTGGCGGAAGCGGCAGCGTGACATAGATAAATCGGCCAGGAGCGAGGGCATCGTCATCGAGTTGATTGAGGAGGTCATGATCGCTCTCGTGTCGATAGCCGACCTGGAGCCCCTCAGCAAAGAGGATGAGACGCCCGTACTGGTGCCCCTTGTCAGAGCCCCACAACTTCACGCTGAGGTAGTTTTGCTTTTGCGGGTCGACTTTCATCGACCATTCCAGCGAGCCGCCTTCCCAGAAATTGGGACCGCCGGCGAGCAAGCGGCGCGCGGGTTGGCTGAGACCTCCCTGGAATGACTCGCTGCGCTCAGCCTTGAAGCCATGATCACGCTCGGAATCAACATCGCCAAAGCTCAACTGATCGATACCGGCCTCCGGCAGGGATTGCGGCGCGCCAGCCACCGCCGGAGCAGCAGCGGCGGGTTGCGTCGGCGCAGCCGCGGAATCACCGATATGGATCGTCCCACCCTGCAACCCGGCGACTGTGATGAGTAGAAACGCGGCCACTCCCCTGCCCTGCCCTATATTCACCGGGCATTTCAAACCTAATGAATTCACGACCCTACCAGATGGAACCATGGGGGGCGACGAAAATCCAGGGGGAGTCGAGGCTGGCGGAAGCCCATTGTGATCAAACACGGAAAAACTCATCATTTGTCAATATACTGGAGCCTGAACCCACCCTTTCGTCCAACAGTCCAGCTGTTGGCAACCACCGACGTCAATAACATCATGACTGGATCATCGCATAATGTCTGGCATTATGAAAGTGCCACCCTTTTGGCCGCGTTCCTGTCATGCGCGCCCCGGGCCCGCTGAAATAAAATTTCCTCCGTCGCACCGCCATTTAGCTTGCCACGCGCGGTTTCGGGCCTAATTTCAGCGCGAACCCCCAACCTAGGACGTTCCGGCTGACATGCTGGATCCATCCCCGACTATTATGAGTGACCATACCATCAACCTGAAAGAATTCCAGCTCCACGAAGGAGACACCGGCAGCGCCCCCTATCAAGTGGCCCTGCTCACCCAGCGGATCCACCACATCACCGATCACTTGAATATCCACAGCAAAGACTTCTCGTCGCGCCGCGGTCTCCTCAAGCTCGTCTCGATGCGCCGCAAGCACTTGGATTACATCAAGGGCAAGTCCGAGGATCGCTACAAGCAGATCATTCAGAGCTTGGGCCTCCGCCGCTAATTCCATCTCCGCAGTGCGGCCGCGAGGGTAACCCCGCGGCCGTTCCGCAAAACGGCACCGACGTTCGATTATTCGCACGGTACCGGCGGAACCCGGCCCCCCAGTCCCTGCCCGTTGGCACGGACCTCGGCCAGTCCGCAACCCACCGCAATGAACGCCTGCCCGGCAATCCCGCCGCGCAGGCTCAATGCACTGTCAGCAAGAAGCAGAACAAAGAAACACAAAAAAGAAACTATGAATATCCACACACTGACGAGCCAAGTCGGCTCAAACCCCATTACCATCGAAACCGGCAAACTCGCCAAACTCGCCGACGGTGCCGTGACCGTTCGTTGCGGTGACACCATCATCCTCGTTACGGCTGTGTCCGCGACCAAGGTGAAACCCGGCCAGACCTGGTTCCCACTGTCGGTGGAATACAAGGAAAAGGCCTCCGCCGCCGGCGTTTTCCCCGGTGGTTACTTCAAGCGCGAAGGCCGCCCCACCGAAAAGGAAATTCTCACCTGCCGCATGACCGACCGCCCGCTGCGGCCGTTGTTTCCGAAGGGCTATTTCTATGACACCCAGATCATCGCCATTCTGCTCAGCGCGGATGCCGAAAACGACGCCGACATCCTCTCGATGAATGGCGCCTCCGCCGCCCTCTGCCTCTCCGACATTCCATTCGGCGGCCCGATCGGTGCCGTGCGCGTCGGCCGCGTCAACGGCAAGTTCCTCATCAACCCGACTTTCGCCCAACGCGCCGAAAGCGATCTGGACCTCATTTACGTCGGCAACAAGAACGACGTGATCATGATCGAAGGTCAGGCCGACGAACTGCCCGAAGAGGAGTTCATCAAGGCGCTGCATTTCGCCCAGCTTGCCGTCACCCAGCTCGTCGCCATGCAAGAGGAACTCGTCCTGCTGGCGGGCAAGGCCAAGCGCGATTTCACCCCGATCCTGGCCAAGGACAACCTGCTGGAAATCGCCTACGAAATCGCCGGCGACCGCATCGAGGGTGCCATCTACGCCCCCACCAAGACCGAGCGCGCCAAGAAGGTCGGCGCCCTGCGCAACGAAGTGGAAGCCGCCATCAAGGAGCGTGCGCCGGAAGCCACCGACTTCGACGTCGAGCAAGCGTTCGAGTATCTGCAAAAAAAGGCGTTCCGCATTTCCATCATGGAAAAAGGCCTGCGCGCCGATGGCCGCAGCATCGGCGACCTGCGCTCGCTCTACGGCGAAGTGGGCACCCTGCCGCGGGTTCACGGCTCGGCCCTGTTCTCGCGTGGGGAAACCCAGGCGCTGGCCATCACCACCCTGGCCCCGGCCGACGAAAAACAAAATTTCGATAACTACTGCGGTGGCGATGACAGCAAGCGCTTCATCCTGCACTACAACTTCCCTCCGTTCTCGGTGGGCGAAACCGGCCGCATGGGCGGCATCAACCGCCGCGAAATCGGCCACGGCTCGCTCGCCGAGCGCTCGATCGAGCCGGTCATCCCCGATGAGGCGGACTTCCCGTACGCCATCCGCGTGTCCTCGGAAGTCACCGAATCCAACGGCTCCACCTCGATGGCCTCGGTTTGCGCCGGCACCATGGCGTTGCTCGACGCCGGGGTCCCGCTCGTCCGCCCGGTCGGCGGCATCTCGGTCGGCCTGGTCACCGAGTCTAACGAACAAGGCGCGCTCAAGTCCTACAAGATGCTGCTGGACATCATCGGCTCGGAAGACTTCTACGGCGACATGGACTTCAAACTCTGTGGCACCAGCGAAGGGGTCACCGGCTATCAACTCGACTTGAAACTCCCCGGCCTGCCCATCGCCATGCTCGAGGAAGCCATTCACATCGCCAAGGCCGGCCGCACCAAGGTGTTGGAGAAGATGGCCGAAAGCATCACCACGCCTAACCAGCTCAGCCCGCATGCCCCGCGCATCGTCACGGTGAAAATCCCGCCCGATCGCATCGGCGAACTCATCGGGCCTGGTGGCAAGAACATCAAGGGCATCCAGGCCGAGTCCGGCGCCGAGATCAACATCGAGGACGACGGCACGGTTCACATCTATGCCTCCAAGGAGGAAGGTCTGCTGCGTGCCAAGGACATGATCGAACGCATGTTCCAGGAAATCGAGGTCAACAAGAACTACACCGGCAAAGTGGTTTCCGTCACCGCCTTCGGCGCCTTCATGGAAGTGCTCCCAGGCAAGGACGGCCTCATTCACGTCTCCGAACTCGCCGAAGGCCGCACCGAAAATGTCGAGGACGTCGTCAAGAAAGGCGATATCGTCACCGCCAAGTGCGTCGGCGTCGATGAAAAAGGCCGCGTGAAAATGAG
Organism: Akkermansiaceae bacterium; assembly: GCA_903908495.1. Classification (GTDB taxonomy): domain Bacteria; phylum Verrucomicrobiota; class Verrucomicrobiia; order Verrucomicrobiales; family Akkermansiaceae; genus Luteolibacter. The sequence goes on along the minus strand of CAIVSK010000088.1, from coordinate 41,410 downwards.
CCACCGCGCCTGGCTGCGCGACCAGAAAGCGGAGGCCGCCCAAGCCGCCGAAGCGGCCGAGCCCGCCGCCATCGTCTAAGCCATTGCATTCCAAGGCCGGCGCCCTCTAACGGGGGTGCCGGTTTTTTTTGTGGGCGGACCGGGCGCGACTGGAGGATCCCCCAATTATAAAAACGTCTTTGAAAGCGTGGCGCTGGATCGGGCGGTGACGATGCCGGTTCAGTTGGCGGCCCGCCTGGAGATGGGAGGCGGGCCCGCCGCCAGACCGGAGAGCAGCGGCGGGGCGGGTTGGTCGAGGAAGAGCGAGCCGACCGAGGTATCGGCAAGGACGCGCTCTGACATTTGCAGCGAGGCTGAGACGGCGCTGACCTGGGCGGAGAGTTCGCTGGTGTCGCGCAAGGTCATGCCGACCTCGCAGAGCTGGTTGATCTGTTGTTCGGTTTTGTCGATTTCCGCGCATACCAACTCGCGGTTGTCGCCGGCCTTGCGATGGTTGTCCAAGCGCTCCCGGATCGTTTCGCTGCGCTCCCGGATGGTGGTGGCCAGGCGGCTTTCCACGCCGTCGGTGCTGCGGGCCAGGGCGTCCTTGAGCTGGTCTTCGGCGCGTGTCAGCTCGGCCTCGATGGAGCTGCGCTCGGTGGTGGCGAGGAAGCGGTCCAGCCCGGCCTTCTGATGCAACAGTTTGAGAAACAGCCACAACATCTGATCGAGCGATTCGCCGCGGAAGCCCTCCCTGCCGGCGGAGACTTCCTTCGAGTCCATGGTGTTGCGCAAGTCCAGCAATTCCGCGCAGCGCCGGCGCAGGGTTTCGAAGCGGTTGCGGTCGGCCGCCGCCAGAAACCCCAACATTTGTTGGAGCCGCACGCCGCTGGCAACCTCCGGCACGGTGTCGGCCGCCTTGCGCTGGGCACGCAGCACCGCTTGAAACCGCGGGTTGAGCCCGAGAAACCCGAGGTACGCCAGCTCGAGACCGCCAACGATGGCGAGCAGGCCCAATGGCAGCGGGCTGAGCAGCGCGAGGACCGTGCCGGCACCCACACCTAGCAAGTTCCAGTGCCACTTGGCGGCAAGCTTCACGCTATCGAGAATGCCTGATGGGTCGCTCATGCGGGAGTGGGGGCGGTGGGACTGACGCGCCCGGCCTGATCGAGCAGGTGGCGCACCTCGCGCACGGATTGTTGGAACGCGGGCACGGCCTGCATTTCCACACTCTTGCGGTCGGGTGGCGTGATGGCCATCTGCTGGACGATGGAGCCGGGCGAGGGGCTGAAGATATACAAGCGGTCGGCCAGAAAGACGGCCTCGCCGACGTCATGAGTGACGAAAAAGACGGTAGCCTCGAGTTCCTTCCACAACGCGACTAACAAGTCCTGCATGTTTTGGCGGGTGCCGGGGTCGAGCGCGCCAAACGGCTCGTCCATCAGGATGATGCGCGGGCCGAGAATCAGGGTGCGGGCGATGGCGACGCGTTGGTTCATGCCGCCGCTGAGTTGATAGGGAAATTTATAGGCGTCGTTCTTGGCGTTGAGGCCGACCTTGCCGAGCCATTCCCAGGCGCGTTCGAGGCGTTCCTTTTGCGGGACGTGGGCGCATTCGAGGCCAAACGCGACGTTGTCCAAGACGGTGCGGTTGGGGAAATTCGCATAGTCCTGGAACACGAAGCCGCGGTCCGGACCCGGGCCTTCGGCCGGCACGCCGTCCACCAGCACCGTGCCCGAGGTGGCGGGAAAATGCGGGGCGAGGCCGGCGATGAGGCGCAGCACGGTGCTCTTGCCGCAGCCGCTGGGGCCGAGCATGCCGATGAACTCGCCGACGTCGGGCTTGTCCTCCACATGGAACGTCACATCGCGGATGGCGGTGAATTCCTTGCGTGTGCCGGGGAGATACGTCTTGCTAACACGGTCGAACTCGACGATGCGCCGGAGGGTCCCGTTGGCCGCAACGGGAGCGATTTCGCAGGGGGCGCTGCCTGCCGGGATATCAATCCTGGCCATATTTCAAATAGGGAAAGGCTTGGCGTTGAATCATGAGGATGAAGCGGTCGATGCCCCAGGCGAGCAGGGCGATGATGAGCAGACACAGATAGATATGTTCGCGCGGGCCCTGCCGCTGGCTGGTGATGATGAGCGCGCCCAGGCCGTGCTTGGGATTGATGACTTCCGCCAGCATGATGTAGCCGAAGGCCAGGCCGAACAGCAGCCGCAGGCTGTTGACCACATCGGGCATCGCCATGGGCACCACCACCTTGCGCAACACCTGATGGCTCAGCAGCGGGAACCACAACCCGATGCCAAGCGCAAATCCTAACAGCGCACGCAGCCAGAACCCCGCGCTCTTCACGTCGGCAGCCAATCTAACATGCTCTTGCAGCAACGACCAGCCGAGGGAGGCCACCATGGAATAGGCCAGCGCGATGATGACGCACAGGCGCAGACCCTTGGTCCAATTGCGGCGTGCGCCCAGGGTGTAGGCGGTTTCCAGAAACCGGTCGGGCACGGCGCGCGCCGCCGAGCTGGAATCAAAGTGGATGAAAGCCACCGCTGCCAGAAAGATGAACATGACTTTCTGCACATCGGCCGTGCCAAACCAGATCAACGTCAGCGGAATGAGTGCCGCGATGGGCACGTTGCGGCCGAAGATGCTCACCGGTTTGAAGAACGCGCCGACGCGCAGATAACTGCCCGAGATCAGACCCAGGGGCACCCCGATGGCCGCGGCCATCAGAAAGCCGCCAAACACCCGCGACAAGCTGGTGAGCGCACCAAGTGACAGGCCGCGCTCCCACAGCAAGGGGAACGAGGCAAAGGTGGCCGCCGGACTGGGCAAGGTGTACGCGTCCACCAGGCGATGGTCGCCATCACCCACGGTGATGATCCACCAGATGACCAGCACGCCGACGATGCAAGCGAGGCTCAGGAGCATGCCTTCCAGCTGGGTGGGCACATCGCGCAAGGTACCGACCCGCTGCCACCAGTTGCCCAGCCAACCGCGCCGACGAGCGGCACCGGGGGTCTTGGAATCAAGATCAGCCATGGCGGTTTATTCCGGGTTTTCCAACGCGATGACCTTGATTTCCACGCGGCGGTTCTTGGCGTGATTGGTCGGATCGTCGCGATCGGCGGGGCGGTCCCAACCCACGCCCTCCACCACAAACTGGTTGGGATTGAAGGTGGGGAACTTCTTGATGAGTTCGGTTTTGACGGCGGCGGCGCGGTTGCCGGAAAGCTCCTTGACCATCTCGACGCTGACCTCGCCGCGCATGCTCGAATCGGTGTGGCCTTCGATGATGATATTGGCGGCACCGTACTGGGCGGCGAGCTTGCCCACTTCCTCGAGGACCAGATCCACATTCGGGTCGTAGGGTTTTTCGACGTCGTGGCCATCCTCGCGCACGGTGACGGTCTTGCGCAAGTCCGCCGAATTGGGGGAGAAATGCACCGTGATGACTTTAGTTAGAATCTCATTGCCCTCGGCCTTGATGGATTGGACGGTTTTGGGCGCGAAGTTGATCTGATAGTCATTGCGGCTGGTCTTGTAGGGTTCCTCGTCGGCGAGTTTCTGCAGGATGGAGAAATCCATCACCTGATCGAAGGGGACCTGTTGTTGGATGCGGTTCATTTTCCGATAGAGGAAATAGGCGCTGCTCCAGGTGCGCTCGAAATTGGCCGGGTTGTTCTGGTTCATGAAGAACTCGCGGTTTTCGGCGTAATTGGTCGAGTGGGCGTCGCCGAGCATGCCGAGGGTGTCCTTTTCCGGGATGCTATAGAGCTTGGACATGTGGGAGGCTGCGAGTTTCTTGCCGGCGTCGGTTTTCATTTTGGCCATGCCCTCGAAGATTCCGCGCACCAGGCCCTCGCAGATATCGGGATGGTCGCGGGCAAAGTCGGCGCGGGCAAACCACACGTCGGCGATGAGCTTGTTAGCGGTGGCGGTGCTAACCAGCATGTGATTGGCTGGCAGCGCGCTGAGGTTGTAGATATCCGGCGCCCAGGAGACACACGCGGCGATCGACTTATCGGCGCTGAAGGCGGCAGCGGCCTGGAACGCATCCTCGGTGTAAACGAAGTTCACCTCGCCGGGCTGCACACCGCCATTGACCAGGGCGTTGAGCACGAAGTATTCGGACGGCGAATTCTGCGCGAGGACGACTTTCTTGCCGCGCAGGTCGCTGATGGTGGGGCTGGCGGGGTTGTGCGCGGCGGAGCGGCGGATGACGATGCCGTCGCCACCGTTGGAAAAGTCCACCTGTTGAAAGACGCGCGGAAAGATCCGCTTGTCATTCTTGAGTTGGTCCATGAACAGCGGCATCATGTCCAGCGTGGCCCAACCGACGTGGACCTTGCCGGCGGCATAGGCGTCGCGCATGGAAATCGGGTTATCGATGAGGACGAGTTCCACCTTGAATGGCTGGCCGCTGGGAGTGGTCCAGACTTTGCCGGCGGCGCCGCCGTCATTTTGCAGGATGATGGGTGCCCAGCCGGCCCACACATTGAGGGCGAATTTGACGGTGCGTTCCTGCAACGGCTCATAGTTGCTGGTGTCCTTGACCGGCGGCAGTTTCTCGCTGGGCTTGAAGTTGTATTCCTTGACGGTGGTGGGGACGTTGGCGTCCTGAGCTTCCACGCCGCCGCCCTTGACCAGATCACTTGCGGAAATGGAGCCCACCGCATGGTCCTTGGCCGAGGGAAACAGCACGCTGCGGAAGCCATAGGCCAGCAAGGCGGCAACGACCAGACCGAGGACGATGTAAAACAGTGGCTTGGGACGGGGGGACTCGTTCATGACTGCAGATGGGGTTGTTTGATTGTTAGAACGACGACCGACCCGCGGTTTGCACCCAAGGATCGACTGACAGTGGCGAGCGTGTGGGGTTTTCCCCCGCCTGTCAAGAACTGTGGGGCATGGAGCGGCAAGCTGGTGGGCGAAATTCGATTGGCCGCGAGCAAGCTCAGCGCCGATCCCGCTCCAGTAAAGCCACGACTCTCTGCCATTCTGGTTCAAGGTGGTATTCAGCGAGCAACGTATCCAGAACCCCCGCCTCCCAAGTTTCGCCCGTCGCGGCCAGCATCCGGCTGACGTCGCGCAGATGTTTCTCCGAGCCGCCTTCTTTGAAAAACTGCAGTTTCCGCAATATCACGTATTCAGGCGGTGCTAAAACGATTTGATCCTCGTCGAGATCGACCGTCTGGACCCGGGAAATACCCCACCTGTGCAATGAGTCGCTGCACAGATAAATATCCGCTTTGAATCCAGTTGCGTGATGAATCAGGTTGAAGTGGCCCCGTTGGGAACGGGCAAGCTCCAATTCGATGACCACTGCTGGAGGCCGGTAGAATTCCTCATCAGGAAAAGCCGCCTCGATCTTGGGAATGTCGCGACGTTGCAGAACCACCACAATGTCCACATCATTGGTCATGCGGGCCTCACCATAAAAAATGGCAGCGACGCTTCCGCTAACCATGTAACGAACTCCCAGTTCATTGAGCTTGCGGATGAAAATCAAGAATGGCTCGTCAGGTGGAGGCATGGAGGAAGATGTGTTTTACCATGAGCTGCACCTCCACCTCGGACCAACTGGGGTGCTGATGGCGCAGGGCTGCCGCCTTGAGTTTACGCGCGGACCAATACAACGCGAAGGCCACCCGCAACTTTTGAGCCCCAGTCGTGCGGCGAAGCGTGGCGATGTATTCAGGAGACAATTCGGCAGCCATGGCCGAAAGGTGCAAGATCAAGTCCGTTTTGACAAGGGCAATGTCGCCAAATCCGCATCCCTCACTCTCGGCCAGGCAGGCTCGGAAGCGGTTTTGCTGCCGTGGCAGCGGTTGGCAGGTCCTGCGCCGCGGGTGCCGGCGGGTGGGCCGCCGTCTGCCCGCTAGGCAGCAGCAGGAGGCACAGATAGACGATGATGGTGGGAGGAATGGCCCCCAACGCCAGGCCAAGGGGCGAAATGCCGAACTTGAAAAACCGAGCCAGCAGGCTTTGGCCGGCCGGATTGGGGGCGTTGGCAATCACGGTCAGGCCGCCACCGGCCACCGCGCCAGCCACCACCGCGTATTTGGCCGAGTCGGCGATGCCATCGACTTGTGCTGCCAGATAGGTGATCGCCGCGTTGTCGTTGAAGGCGGTCAGCAACGTCGCGCCCATCATCAGTGCCTGCTCGCGCAAGCCCATCATCACCGGTTCGATCCACCACGCCTGACAACCGCCGTGGATGACGAGCCCGGCCAGGAAAAAGCCGACCAGGATGGGACTGCGCAAGGACACGGCGTTTTGGTGATGCTGGGTGGCGGCCAAGAACCCGGTGAAGAACAAAAAGCCGCCGATGAACAGCACCGGATAGTGCGCGGCGTAAACCGTCCACGCCAGAAACCCCAGATGCACGCCGGTGACCCAGCCCGGAACCGGGGTGTCGCGCTGCTCGCCGGCCGGGGCAGGGGCAGAACCCACTGCCAAGGCGCTGGACGAGTCCCCGAGACGGCGCAATTCCCGGCCGAACCACAGGCGATAGAGCAGACTCGACAGGATCACCCCCAGCAGTGCTTTCCAGCCGAAATGCAGCATCATGAACGGCGTGTCCCAACCCCATTTGGCGGCTACCATGAGCACTGGCGGGGCGGCAAAACTGGTGAGGGTACCGCCCACCGAGATGTTGACAAACAGCAAACCCAGTGTGGCATATGCCAGGGGTGCCGACGGCTTGCACGGGAAAAACCGCTTGGCCAACAGCAGCGCGCCGATGGTCATGGCCGCAGGTTCGGTGATGAACGATCCGAGCACCGGTGCGAGTATCAACACGCTCAGCCACCAAGCGGCGGGACTGCCCTTGCCCAGCCCGGCGGCCAGCGCCAGCGTCTGTTCTGCCACCCGCAAGATCGGGCGACTGGCCGCAATGGTCATGATGACCACCACGAACAACGGTTCGGTGAAGGTGCAGCCCTCACTGAGGTAGTGTTTGAATTCAATCCAACTGTAATAGTGGGAGGCGGCCGCGGCCAACACGATGACCCACAATCCGAACACCACCTCCACCTCGCCCAGGAAGTGAAACAGCGTGCCGAAAAATGACACCTCTTCCAGGCCGTCCGGCGACGGCTCGGCCAAGGCCCGGCGCTGTCGCAATTCAACCTGGTGGAGCAGTTCGAACTTGTGGGCGAGCCGGGTGAAAAATCCGCACGCGAAGGTGTGCAGGATGGCGAGGAGGAAAATGCCGCTGGCCGCCAGATTGAACGGCTCCGCCACGACCCGCGCCTTAAGCACCTCGACCAAGCCGCCGGCAGCCGGCGCGTAGGCATGCAGCGGCTTGGGAAAGGCGGAGTGATGGGCCTCCACGCCGCCAGCGTCCGGGCTGGCGGGCGCTGGCGGGATGCCGCCCACCACACTGTTGGAGAATGCGAACAGCATGAATGCGGCGAAGATAAACAATGGATAGCGCGGCATGAGTGGGTGGGACTGCCGTTGTTATTCAACTTCCCGCGCTCTGACAAGGCTGGGTTTGCTCCGTCTGGGAGGGGCGATCTCCGAATCGCACTCGACCACGGTGAGTCAATGTATGGGTGCTCACCGTTTCCCATTGGCCACTCATGGTCCTGGGCGATTCGGAGATCGCCCTTCCCTGGCACACGCCACTCATCTAATCCGAGGCAACTATTTCTTGCGCAATGCCACGCACTGCCTTAGGTAGCGCCGTGAACCGTTCATGCTCCCAGCCGCTATGCGCGTTGCTCGACGCGTGTCACCCGATGTTCCTGATCGTGATGGGAATTTCCCTCGGGGTCGTCGCATGGCGGATTGCGCTGACCACCAGCGCCTGGAATGCGCGTCTGATTGTGGCCGGCGGCTTGTTGCTGGGCTTTGGCTATGCGGTGCTGCTGCCGATGCGTGAAGTGGGGCTCATCGCTGCGCTGGCACACCCCCGGGCTGCCGTCGCCGAGACCTTTGGTTGGCACACGGTGTTGCTGGTGGTGATGAATGGCGGCTGGCTGCTGTTTGGCACCGGCATGGCGCGCCATGCCAGGATCCTTCCAAGCGCTGCTCCCGTCGCCAAAGCCCTCACCCATCCCATCCCGTGAACCCGTCGGTTGAGGCCATTTTTCACCATCAGCAACTGCTGGATGTCGGCGGCCTGTGCGGGCTGGGTCTGGTCGCGCTGGCCGCCGCCCGCATTGCCCGCGGGAGTCGCTCGCCGGGAGCCGTCATCATGGCGCTCGGCGCGGGCTGCCTCTGGCTGGCCCGTGTTTTCAACATCATCTCACCCCACGTTCTGTCCGATGAAGTGCTGTTGGCCATCGGGGTGCCGGGCATTGCGCTGACCATCGCCCTGCCGCCGCTGCTGCTCGGGTTTGGCCTCAGCGGCGTGGTCGGCGGCCTGTGGGGCCACCTGCGCCACCTGCAGCGAAGTTCGTTGGCGCTGGCGGCCAGTTCGCAGGATTGATGAAAATTCGCATCGCGCCGCGCCGCATTGTGTGTTACTCCTTGGCCGGATGTTTGAGGTCAGACAAAAACCAGAGATGGTCGAACGCGCGCTGCTGGTGCGCATTTATTTCGATCCGCGCGAGGCCACCGAGGCAGGCTCCCTGCTTGAGGAACTCGGCGAGTTGGTGCGCACCCTCGATATTGAGGTCGTCGAGTCGGTGCTCGTCCGCAGCCGCGAAATCCACAAGAAATTGCTCTGCGGCATCGGCAAGGCCGCCGAGCTCGCCGAGCTCGCCCGCGCTCATGAGTGCGACGTGATCGTCATCGACAACGGCCTCGCCCCGTCGCAGCAACGCGAGTGGGAAAAACTCGCCGATCTCACCGTGATCGACCGCGAGGAGGTCATTCTGGACATTTTTGCCAAACGCGCCAAGACCAAGGAAGCCCGCCTGCAAGTGGATTTGGCACGCATGCAATACGCGTTGCCCCGGCTGGCCCGGATGTGGGGCCACCTCGACCGCGAATCGGCCGGATCGGGCGGCGGCCAGAGCGGCCAGGGTGGCGGAGGGACGTCGCGCGGGATGGGCGAAAAGCAAATTGAAGTGGACCGGCGGCTGGCTTACCTAACGATTGATCGGGCCAAGCGCGAGCTCGAGGTGTTGCGCAAACAACGCAAGACCCAGCGCAAGGAGCGCGAGCGCGTCGATACCCCGCACGGTGCCATCGTCGGATACACCAACGCCGGCAAGTCCACTTTGCTCAACATTCTGAGCGGTTCCGATGTGATGGCCAAGGACATGCTGTTTGCCACTCTCGACACCACCACCCGGCGCATCGCGTTACCCGACGGCCAGCCCTTGCTCATCACCGACACGGTCGGCTTCATCCGCAGCCTGCCACACCGCTTGGTGGAGGCGTTCAAGGCCACTCTCGAAGAAGCCGTGCTGGCGGATTTCCTCATTCACGTGCACGATGCCACCGCGCTTGAAATCGAGCGCTTTCACGACACCACCCTCGAGGTGCTGGCGGAACTGGGTGCCGGCGACAAGCCGATCATCTCCATTTTGAACAAAATCGACCGGGTCACCGACCCGGATGCGTTGGCCTATTTGCGCCAAAAGTTTCCCGATGCCATCGAGACCTCGGCGGTGACCGGCCAGGGGCTGGAGGAATTGCTCAGTGCCTGTGCCCGGGTGCTGGCCGACCGGGTATGCCGCAAACATTACCGCATCCCGCAACACCGCGCCGAGCTCGTCAGCCTGTTGCATCGCGAGGCCAAGGTGCTCGCGACCGAATATGAAGGCGACGATATTGTCGTATGCGCGGTGGTGCCCGCGCTCATCGCCGGTCGCCTTGAAGCCTTTGCCATGGTTCCCGCATAATCTCACTGTTTCCCCCCTCCATGCCGAAATTCAGCCTCCTCCTCCTCGTCGTCCTCCCGGCCACCCTCGCCGGCGCACAACCCGCCGCCACGCCTGTCTCCGTCGCGGCCCCATCCCGGCCCAGCAAGTCCGCCGCCGCCCGCTCCTTGCCCGGCACCGCCGACCCTGCCGTCGAACCCGGCCCGCTGCGCCGCGCCGCGCGGGTGGATCCCGACGCGCCGGACACTCCCATCACACCGGCCAAGCCCAAGGTGGCAGCCAACGTCAAACCCACCGGCAACGACGCCTTGAGCCTGCAAATTTTCCTCGATGATGCGTTGTTTGGGCCGGGCATCATCGATGGCAAGCCCGGGCGTTTCACCGAGTTGGCGGTGCAGTCCTGGAACGAGGTCAACGGCTATCCGCTCGAGGATTGGGTCGCGGTGGTCGATGCCGCGCGCAAGGCGGTGCCCACGCCGCTGGCCGTGGCGGTGGTGCCGGACCTGACCAAGGATTGGGTCAATCCGGACCTGCCCACCAAGTACACCCGGCAAGCCAAGAGCAAAAAGATGAGCTACCGCAGCAACGCCGAATTCATGGCCGAGCGCTATCATTGCAGTGAGGAGTATCTGGTCGAACTCAATGGCAACCACAAAATCGACAACCTCGAGGCGCGCCACTCCGTCATCGTGCCCAACGTGACCCCGTTCTGCATCGAAAATATCACCGGCATCGCCTACAAAGCCGATGAGGGCATGAGCCAGCGCCACGCCGTGGTGGACACCAAAATCAACCAGGTGCGCATTTTCGAGGCCGCGCCCGCCGCACTGGTGGTGGCCGAACCCGGCAGCGACACCGAGGCCGCCACCACCTGCCGCCGCAACCGCGGGCTCATCGCCTCGTTTCCCATCACCCCCGGCGAACCGCGCTTCATCAAGTTCGGCACCTGGGAGGTTAGAAACGCCGTGGAACTGCCGATCTGGCGCTACGACCAGCAACTCCTCGACACCGGCAAACGCAGCAGCGACTCCGAATCTCTGGAAATCCCCCCCGGCCCCAATAGCCCGGTCGGCATCTTCTGGGCCGGTCTGACCAAGCCCGGCATCGGCCTGCACGGCACCGCCAATCCGGAAACCATCGGCCGCGCCCGCAGTCATGGTTGCATCCGCCTCGCCAACTGGGACGCCATCCGCCTGCCCACCCTCATCCGTCCCGGCACCAGCGTGGAAATCCGATAGGAAAGAAGACAGAAGACCGCTGCGCTCCCAGACAGAAGAAAAGAATTCTGTCGGATTCGACCGATTCTCTTGTCTTCTGTCTTCTGTCTTACAGCGAAGCGGTCTTCTGTCTCTCCCCCATGACCCACTCTGCTAAAACGGCGCTGCGCTTCGGCATCTACGGACTCACCATTGCCTACGTGCTATGCGATTTGTTCGTCTTCGATGGCCCATTTCTCCGCTTCATCAAGCAAGGCAAGCACAGCGGCACCGCAGCCGTTGCCACCACCGCCGACCCGGTCGTCGCGCGGGTGGCCGCCTACAACATCCACCGCAGCCAGCTCGAGCGGGCGCTACAGGAGCGCTCGTGGCGCGACGGCAAGCCGCTGGCCGGGCTGGACCCGCAGGAGCTTGCCCGCATGCGCCGCGCCGCCCTCGATGACCTGATCGATCACGAACTGCTCCGCAGCAAAGCCAGCGCCAACGCCGCCGAACTCAAAGTCACGGATGAGGAAATCACCGCGCGAATGGAGCGCTTCACCGCCGGTTTTCCTAACAAAGAAGCACTGGACTCCGCGATGGCATCCCAAGGCATCACCAGCGGGCAGGCGTTGCGCGAGCGCCTCGCCGCCCATATTCAGCAAGACAAATACGTGGAGTCGCGCCTCGCCCCGCTTATCGGCGTCACCGATGACGAGGCGCGTCAATGGTTCGAGCAAAACCAGGGCCAAATCGCCACACCCGAGCGCATCGAGGCCCGCCATGTTTTCCGACCCACCCTTGATCTCAATCCCGACGAGGTGAAACAACAGCTGGTCACCGCGTTGGCCGCCCTGAGCGCCGGAACCAAAGACTTTGGCACGCTGGTCCGCGAAGTCAGCGAGGACCCGCTGACCAAGAATCGCGGCGGCGCGCTTGGCTGGATGACCCGCGCGCGGCTGCCGGAGGATTTGGCCGGACCGCTGTTTGCGATGCCGCTGCATCAGCCCGCGCTGCTGCGCAGCAAGCTCGGTTGGCACCTCATCGAGGTCACCGCGCGCAAACCCGCCGAGGCGGCCAGCTTCGAGCAAGCCAAGCCGGAAATCCTCAGTGCGCTGGAAGCCGTCAAGCGCCGCCAGGCCGCCACCGAGTTTCGTGCCGCACTGCGCGGCTTCGAAGCCCGGAATATCGAAATCTACTGAGGCCGGGGGCTGCGGTGCACGCCGGCATCGAGCCAAAGCGGTGTCGCGCTGGCGCTTGCCACGCGCACTCCACACCTGCGCGGCCCATGCGTGCCAATGCATGGAGTGCGGCGAGAAGGGCGCAGCCCGCCGCGCCGCTGTGGCTAAACCGGGGGCGCTGGGGCGTTCCCCGCAGGCCCAAGCCGTCTCGCGTTCAGCCTCTGGCCGCTTCAAGTCTTGTGTCTACCCCCTATCTCGCGGCGATGACTTCGACGGTGAAGCCTTTGAGGTAACTGGTCTCCGGGATGGAGATGAGGACCGGGTGATCGGCGCGCTGGGCGTGTTCTGAGACGAGGCGGAGGGATTTTTTGGCATCGACGGAGGCATCCACGAGGTTCTCGAGGAAGAGTTCGCGGGAGGCGTGATGGGAACAACAGAAGGTGGAGAGGAGGCCGCCCTTGTCTAGCAACTTGAGCGAGCGCAGGTGGATTTCCTTATAGCCGCGCATGGCGTCCATGAGGGTCTTCTTGTTGCGGGTGAAACTGGGCGGATCGAGAATGATGAGGTCGTAATCCGGCGCGGCGTGCTTGAGGAAATCAAAAACGTTGTGTTCGAGCACCGTGATGTCCAGACCGTTGCGCGTGGCGTTGTGGCGGGCTGCCTCACAGGCACTGGCGGAGACGTCCACGGCGGTGACCTTGGCGGCCCCGGCCTTGGCGCAGGCCAGGGCGAAGCCGCCCTGGTTGGTGAAACAATCGAGCACCCGCTTGCCTTTGGCGAGGCGGGCGACGTCGGCGTGGGATTGAAGTTGGTCGAGGTAGAGGCCGGTTTTCTGGCCGTCGTAGAGGTCGATTTCAAAATCCAGTTCGTTGGAGCGGACGACGAAGGGGCCGGGGTTTTCGCCGTAGAGCATTTCGATGCCGGGCTCCATGCCCTCGGCCTTGCGGAACGGGGAATCGTTGCGCAGCACGATGGAGGTGGGGGCGAGCAAGGCCACCAGCGCATCGCGAATGAGTTCACGGCGCTGATCCATGGCCAAGGTCAGCGTTTGGACGCTGAGGTGGGGGCCGTAGCGATCGATGACGAGGCCGGGCATGCCGTCGGATTCGCTCCAGACCAGGCGGCAGAGCATTTCATCCAGGCCGCAGCGGCGGCGGTGCTCGATGGCCTGGCGGATGCGGCGGGTGAAAAAATCCACGTCGAGGTCTTGGCGGCGGCGGGAAAACCGGCGGGCGACGATTTGGGAGTGAGGATTGTAGATGGCGGAACCGAGCGGCCGGTCGCGAAAATCCTTGAGGGTGATCACGTCGCCCGGTTGCGGGTCGCCGAAGGTTTTCCTGATCTCGGTGGAGTAAATCCACTCGTGTCCGTGAAAAATGCGTGCGCGGGGAGCGATGATGAGGCCTGCCATGGGGCAGGAATTTGCGCCGGACAAGGGGGGCTTGTCGAATGCGAAAGCAGGGGTTGGCAAACTCTTTTGCGTTTTGCGCTTGCTCCGCACGTCATTCGGGCTTACCCCAGTGGCCACCAACCATGGGCCAACAATCGAATAAAATCATCAAACGCCGTCGTCGTGCGGATTATTTGAAGCGCAAGCACGAGCAGGCGAAGCTTGGCGGGACAGTGAAACACAAGGCGGTTTCCACCAAGTCCGCCGGTGCCAAGGCTGCCGCCGCGAAGAAACCCGCTGCCAAAAAGCTTGCCAAAAAGGCTCCTGCCAAAAAGCTTGCCAAAAAACTCACCAAGGCCACCGAGGCTGAAGTCGGCATCGATTCCGCGGTCGATACCGCCGCCGAGGAAACCTTCGTCGAGGAAACCGCTGCCGAGGAAACCGCTGCCGAAGAAACGACTTCTGAGGAAACCGCCGCTGCCGAGGAAACGAGCGCCGCTGTGGAAACCGCAGAGGCTTGAAACGGCGGCTTGAATTTGCCGCCGGAGTTTGAAATCGAATGCCTCCACCTTGGGTGAGAGGCACCGGTTGCCTGATTGCCAGGGCAAGGGCTGTTTCTAACAACCAGACTGAAGCGCCGGGACGGCGGCAGGATCGGCCCCGCGGCAACCAACAGGGAGCGAGGGAGGCCGCTTGGCAGCTTTGTCTTGTGCGTGGCGTGGCCCGAGACGGAGCGGGGACAGCCCCGTCCCCCTGCCCATGCCAAGCGCAGGAGACGTCCGCCAAGCGGGGGGCGATCTGCCGAATCGCCCAAGACCATGATGGGTCAATGGGAAGCGGTTATCCACCGCGCATTGGCTCACCATGGGCCACGGCGGATCGGAGTCCGCCGCTCCGAAGGGCGGGTCACCAACCGATGAGGCGGCCGACCGCGACGCGCAGGGCGGCTTCCAGCACCGCAGCTTCGGCGTGAGTGAGGGGGATGGCGACCTTGCGCAAGGATTTATCCGCGGTGTCCTGACGGGAGATGCTCAGGGCGTAAGGGGCGCGTTCGGGGTCGTCACGCAGGGTGAGGTCGAAGGCGCTGTTGGCTTTATCGGTTTGGTGGAAGAGCTTGGCCTGAGGCTGGCGGGCCTGGAGGGTGGCCAGCACCGAACCGACATCGGAGAGACCCCACTTCATGATGATTTTATTGTCCCAGTCGAACTGTTTATCGCCGCACTGGGCGGCGGCTTCGACGAACAAGGCGGCCTTCGCCGGGTTGAGGCTGAAGCGCAGGACGCCGCCGTTGCCGCGGGAGTTGGGCTTGTAGATGGCATAATCGGCGGCGCGTTCGGTGGGTGTTGTGCTGGAGGTGGCGTGCTCGGTGAGGGATGCGCTGGGGGTGGCGGTGGCCGTGGTGGGATCGAGTGCAGTGTCTTTCATCGGATTGATTGGTTAGAATGCATCTGTCTTTTACGCCGGAATCGGCGGCCTTGCAAGCAAAAAGTGTTCAAGCGAACAAATTATATTCCAGAGGGGATTTTTTCGGGGGCGGTGGTGGGGGGGATTCCACGGGGTGGACGGCTGGAGCGGTTGCTGCGGATAATGCTTGTGCAGGGGGATGCGATTGGAGTTTACTTGGGGTGCGGTGGTTTTGCAGGTGTGCGGCGGTTGCCGGCAGCGCAAGGCCGCCCGCCAACCCCCAGCCCCGCCGCTGCATGCCCTCGCCCGCATCCCATCCCAATGACCCGTTGCATGGCATCACCTTGGAATCGATTGTGATGTATTTGGTGGACCAGCACGGGTGGGAAGAAATGGCGCGGCGCATTCCGATTCGTTGTTTTCTGTTTGATCCGAGCGTCAAATCCAGCCTCACGTTTCTGCGCAAGACCCCGTGGGCCCGCCTCAAGGTGGAAGAATGGTACGTCACCGATCAGGTCCGCCGGCACTTGTAGCAGGAAAATATTTTCTATCCGCCCACTTTCTGGATTGCCGGATTATCAAGATTTGTTTCAAATCTCCCCCAAGGCGTGGCAAGAATGGTTTTGTGCAAGCCTGCAGCAGTTAGTGATTTCATCGTTTGTGCTCAAGTCCCGTAAACTCCTCATTGCCTGTGGCGGCACAGGCGGTCACCTCTTCCCCGGCATAGCGGTGGCGGAGGCGATGGAGGCGCGCGGGCACGAGGCGTTATTATTGATATCGGAGAAGCCGGTGGACGCGGAAGCGAGCGCGAAATATGCGCGGCTGCGCTTTGCGACGCTGCCGGCGGTGGCCAAGCCGCCGACCTTATCGCCGCGCATGCTGCCGTTTTTGTGGCGTCTGTGGAAGTCGGTCCGCCACTGCAAACGGGTGATCCACGCATTCGGTGCGGATGCGGTGCTGGGCATGGGGGGCTTCACCTCGCTGCCGCCGGTGTACGCCGGCCATGTGCTGGGCCTCAAGACGTTCATCCACGATTCCAACGCCCGCCCGGGCCGCGCCAACGTCCTTACCAGCCGGTTTTGCGACCGCATTTTCCTCGGGTTGGAGGCGGCCGGGGCGTTTTTCCCGGGCCGCGCCAGTGTCGTCACCGGCACGCCGGCCCGCGCGGAAATGGCGCAGCTGCCTGAGCGGGCGAGCGCCGCGGCGAGCTTTGGTCTGGATGGCGGGCGGCCGACCGTGGTGATCACCGGTGGCAGCCAGGGGGCCCGCCGCCTCAACGAACTCTGCGCCCAGGCCGCCGCCACCTGGCCGCCAGACGTCCAGGTGTTGCACATCGCCGGCACTTCCGATTGTGCCCGCGTCACACAAATCGCCGCCGGCCGCGACGGCTATCAGGTGCTCGGTTTCTGTGACCAAATGCCATCCGCCTACGCCATCGCCGACCTCATCATTGCCCGCGCCGGAGCCTCGAGTCTGACTGAGATCGCGCTGGCCGGCCGACCCTCGATCCTGGTGCCCTATCCATTCGCCGCCGACGATCACCAAACCCGCAACGCCGAGGTCTACGCCCGCGCCGGTGCCGCCGTGCTGGTGCAGGAACGCGAGCTCGACGCGGACAAACTCGCCGCCCTGGCCACCTCGATTTTACGGGATCCGGCCGCCCGCAGCCGGATGAGCCAGGCGGCCAGCAGTCTCGGCATTGCCGACGCCGCCGAGCGCGTGTGCGCCGCCATTGAAACCACTTTTTCCGCAGCATGACCGATCTCACCCAACGTCTCACCCGGCAAGACCAGCCGTTGCACATTCACCTCATCGGCGTGGCCGGCTCGGGCATGAGCGGGCTGGCACTCTTGTTGTTAGGCCTGGGCCACAAGGTCAGCGGCTCGGACCGGGTCACCAGCGCGGAAACCGAGCGGATGCAGGGGGTGGGGCTGATTTTTTCCTCACCGCACACGGCCTCGGCGGTGAGCGGCGCGGACATCGTGGTTTATTCCTCGGCGATCCGGCCGGCCAATCCGGCCTATGCCGCCGCGGTGGCCGCCGCCATCCCGCTGTTGCGGCGCGCCGAATGCCTGGCCGCCATCCTGCACACCAAGCGGGGCATCATCATTGCCGGCACCCACGGCAAAACCACCACCTCGGCCATGACCGCGCACGCCTTGCGTGAAGCGGGCCTCAAACCCAGCCACTACGTCGGCGCGGAGATTCCGATTTTGGGCAGCAACGCGCGCTGGATCGCGGACGGCGAACACATGGTTGCCGAGGGCGACGAGAGCGATGGCACGCTGGTTCTCTATCATCCCGAGCACGCGGTGATTCTCAACATCGAACCGGAGCATCTCGATTTCTACCGGGACATCGAGCACATCCGCGAAGTTTTCACCACGCTGGCCGATCACACCACTGGCAAACTGGTCTATTGCGCCGAAGATCCGGTGGCCCACGACGTCTGCGCCGGGCGCGCCAACGCACTTTCCTACGGGTGGGAGGATGCCGATTACACCGCCACGGACGTCCGCGACCTCAAGGGATCCTCGGCGTTCACCGTGACAAAACTCGGTGTCGTCCTCGGCGACATTGAATTGGGCATTCCCGGCAACCACAACATCCTCAACGCCCTGGCCGCCATCGCTCTGGCGGATAGTTGCGGGGCCGAGTTTGCGCTCGTCGCCCGCGCGCTGGCCACCTTTGCCGGGGCCAAACGCCGCTTCGAGACCCGCTACCTCTCGCCCCATTACCGCATCATCGATGATTACGGCCACCATCCCAGCGAACTGGCCGCCACCCTGCAAACCGCCCGCTCGCTCAAGCCCGAGCGCCTCATCGTGTTGTTCCAGCCGCATCGCTACACCCGCACCCAGGCTCTCGCCGAGGATTTCGGCAAAGTCCTGCAGGCGGCCGACCGGGTGTTCATCACCGACGTCTATCCGGCCTCCGAGGCACCGATCGACGGGGTTTCCGGCGAGACTCTCGTCGCCGCGATGCACCGCCACGGGATCGTGCCGGTCACCTCGGTGCCCGACCTCGCCACCGCCCATCATGCGGTGGGCAATGTGCTCAAGCCCGGCGACTTGCTGCTGACCCTCGGTGCCGGCAATGTCCACGAAGCCGGCAGCCGGATTGCGGCGGACCTCAAGGTGCTTGAGGAAATGTGCGGGCTCATGCCGCCGGGCGAAATCACCGGCAGCTTGTATGAGCCGATGAAGCGCCACACCACCCTGCTGGTGGGGGGGGCTGCCCAATACTGGCTCGAGCCGCACAGTTTCTATGGCTTCGCGTTTCTGGTCGAGTACTGCCGCGCCCGCGGCATCCCGGTGCGCGTGGTGGGCCGCGGCTCGAACTTGCTGGTCCGCGATGGCGGCATCCGCGGCGCGGTGATTCATCCCACCGGCGGCGTGTTTTCCGAGGTTTCGCTGGACGGGAGGGGCCTCATCGTGGCCGGCGCCGGGGTGAGGCTCAAGAAACTGGCCAGCTTTGCCGCCAGCCACGGCATTGGCGGCTTCGAGTGGATGGAAGGCATTCCGGGCAATGTCGGCGGTGCCTTGCGCATGAATGCCGGGGCCATGGGGCTGGAAACATTTGACCAGATCGTGCGGGTCACGTTCTTGGATGAGGACGGCGTCATCCGCACCCGCGAACGCGCGGAAATCGTCACCCAGTATCGCAACGTCGCCGAGTTGCGCCGCAACTTCGCCCTCCAGGCGGTTTTCAAAGGCAAGCCGGACACCTCCGTTAACATCAAGCAGCGGTGGGACGAGTGCCGCGAAAAACGCCGCGCCACCCAGCCCGTATCAGCCTCCGCCGGTTGCGTGTTCCGCAATCCCGAGGCGATTGCCGCCGGCAGGCTCGTCGATAGTCTCGGCCTCAAGGGGTTGACCGTCGGCCACGCCGCGGTGTCCGAGATACATGGCAATTTCATCATCAACCAGGGCGGTGCCAGCGCCACGGATATCCTCAACCTCATCGAAGCCATCCGCCACCAAGCCCAACACCAGCGCCACATCGAACTGGAAACCGAAGTGAAAATCCTCGGTGACGACGAAGCGCAATTCTAATGAAGACCCATGCTTAGTTTAAAAACAATCGCCGTGTTGATGGGCGGCCCGGGCTCTGAGCGCGAGATCTCGCTGGCCTCCGGTGCCGCCGTGCTCAAGGCCCTCACCGGGCTCGGCCTCAACGCCGTGGCCGTGGACGTCACCAGCACCCGCCTCGCCTTGCCGGCCGGCACCGATCTGGCCTTCAACGTCATCCATGGCACCTTTGGCGAAGACGGACAACTGCAGGAATTGCTAGACAAAATGGGCGTCGCCTACACCGGTGCGGGGGCCGCCAGCAGCCGCCTGGCCTTCGACAAGAATCTCGCCAAAGCCGCCTTTCTGGCCGGCCAGGTCCCCACTCCCCGCGGCGAGATTGTCGACGTATCCGGCGGGCCGCGGCTACCGGCGCTGGCCGCACCGTTTGTGGTCAAGCCGCCGCGTGAGGGCTCCAGCGTGGGGGTGCACATTGTTCGCGAGCAGGCGGATGCCGCCGCCGCCATGGCCGATGCCGCGCGTTATTGCGATGACATCCTGGTTGAGGAATTCATCGAGGGCAAGGAACTCACCGTCGGCATCCTCGACGATGCCGCCCTGCCCATCGTCCACATCGCCCCGCGCAGCGGGTTCTATGATCTGGCTAACAAATACCCCTGGCTCAGCGGCAGCGCCGGCAGCGATTACTACTGCCCCGCCGTGCTGGATGCGGCAACCACCCGGCTCGTCCAGCAAGCCGCGCTGTCAGCCCACCGGGCGCTGGGCATCGAGATCTACTCGCGCGTCGATGTGTTGCTCGATTCGCACAACCGCCCCTATGTGCTTGAGGCCAACACGATTCCCGGCATGACCGAGACGAGCCTGCTGCCAAAGGCAGCGGCGGCCTTCGGCATCTCGTTTCCCGACCTCTGCCTGACCATCGCCAAGCTCTCGCTCCAACTCCGCCAACCCACCTGATCCCGCGCCAGCCCCACCCACCCCGCCCCGCCATGAGCCGCCGCACTAACAAATCCCGCAGCATTGCCCGCGACAACGTGCTGCATGCCCGCGTGTGGTCCTCCCGGATGTTGCGCATCGGCTTTTTCAAGTTGTTGTTTCGCAGTTTCAAGCCGCTGTGCCTGCTGGCCCTCCTCGGCGGGTCCGCCTGGGGCGTCCGGCTGGGTGTCCGCTGGGCGTTTTACGACAACGCGGATTTCCGTTTGCAAGCGGTCGACCTCAATCCCAACCCGGCCATCGACGAACTGGATTTTGTCAAACTCACTGGCATCGACCTGCGCTCCAACCTGTTTCGGCTGGATCGGGAGGCCATCGCCAAATCCCTCGCCGCGCTTCCGCAAATCTCCGCCGCACGGGTCGAGCGGCAATTGCCCGGCACCCTGGTGGTGCGCGTCACCGCCCGCACACCGCTGGCCTGGATCGCCTGCCCGGACGCCGGCCTCCCCGCCGCGCGGCAGGTCGGGGCGATGCTGGTGGATGACCATGACATCGCCTATCCGTGTCCCGCCCGCCAGTTCGAGGCAGCCGGTGCCCTGCCCATCATTCTGCTACCCGCCCGCGACAAGGAGGCCATCGCCGTTGGCAAGAAAATCCTGCAACCCGAGTTGCAGCGCTGCACCCGCCTGCTGACCAGTGCCCGCGCCAGCGATCCGGACGCTGGCCATTGGATCGATTCAATCAAACAAGCCAACGCCTGGTCGCTCGCCCTAACCACCCGCGAAGGCACCGTCGCCACCCTCGGTCTGGGCGACCATGCGCGCCAAATGGCCAACCTGCGCGCCGCCCTCAATCATGCCGAAACCAAGGGCTACGTCATCGCCACCATCAATTTGATTCCCAAGGAAAACGTCCCGGTCACCGTCGCCATCGCGTCCAATGCTGGCGGCGGCGCGCTCTCTGACCGGAAAACAGGCATCCCGCCTGTGAGGGAAGACAGCGCTTCCAGCCTGTCTGCTCATGAAACAACAGGCTGGAAGCCCGCCGACCAAGACAGGCAGGATGCCAGTCCCCCTGCGAAACTAGCAGTATTGCCCGCCGCCGCCAACACGGAGGCCGCCTCGCCGAAGACCACCCCGCCAAAGACCGTGCCGCTGAAGACCGTGCCGCCGAAGACCACCCCGCCAAAGGCCACCCCGCCGAAGGCCGTGCCACTGAAGTCCGTGCCACTGAAGACCGCGCCGCCGAAGGCCGTGCCGGTAGCCGAACCGACTCTCCAAACCGGCCGGCAGGATCGCCGCAACCGCGACATGAAAGCCCTCCTCAACCGGAACTGACCCCCTATCCGCTTCAATCGCAATGGCACGCCACTCGAAAATTCATGTCGGACTGGAAATCGGCACCAGTAAAACCTGCATTGTTGTGGGCGAGGTCAGGCCCGACACCGCAGTTAAAATCCTTGGCATCGGCACCACCAAGACCGCCGGGGTGCGCAAGGGGGAGATCTACGATTTCCCGCAAGCCCGCGCCTGCCTCAAGGACGCCCTGGTCAAAGCCGAGGACGCCAGCGATGTGGAAATCGGCAGCGTCTACCTGGCCGTCACCGGCGCGCACATCCAAGGCCTCAACAGCCGCGGCACCTTCCGCCTGCCCGAGGGCCAGTCGATCGTCGCGCCGGAACACGTCGAGGAGGCCCGCACCATCGCCCGTGACATTCACATCCCGCCCGATCACGTTCACCTTCACCCGATTATCCGCAATTATTTGCTGGATGAACTGGAGCACAAGACCAGCCCCGCCGGGCTTTACGGCAAGACCGTCGAGGCGGATTTTCACATCGTGCACGGCATCGGCGCGCGCATCCAAAACAGCATCCGCCTGGTGCGCGAAACCCCGCTCGAAGTCGATGACATCGTCTTCTCCCCCATCGCCACGGCGCAAATGGCGCTCGATCACGAACAGCGCGAGCGCGGTGCGCTGGTCATCGACATCGGCGGCGGCACCACCGACTACGCCCTCTATCTGGACGGGGCGATCGCCGCTTCCGGCTGCATTCCGGTGGGGGGCGATCACGTCACCAACGACATCCATCTGGTCACCGGCCTGCCATTTTCCAAATCGGAAAAGCTCAAGATCATGGAGGGCGATGCCTCGGCCGATCCATCGCGTTCAGTGGGCATGGCCAAGCTGGTGGATGACCGCGGGTTCGCGGAAGTGGAGGTGCGCCGCAGCATCCTCAACGAGATCATCCGCCAGCGCCTCGAGGAAACCTTGCGCCTGGTGCTGCAACGCTTGCCGGAAGATTCCGTCAAGTCCATCGGCGCCGGCATCTTCCTGACCGGCGGCACCAGCCTGATGCGCGGCTTCAGCGAACTGGCCTATGATATCTTCGGCCGCGATATCTATCGGCCCGAACCGCCCGAGATCAGCGGCGTGCAGGCCAGCTTCAAAGACCCCCAGTACGCCACCGCCATCGGCCTGATCCGCTACGCCCAAATTCTCGAGACCGAGCGCGCCGCCCCGCCCGGGCTCTTTGGCAAGGTCAGCCGACTGTTCTGGCCCTTCGGCAAATAATCCGCAATCCGATGCCCGAGTAATCCGTGGTTTCTAATTTCCATCTTGGGATAAAATCCCGGATTACCCGCCCCGACCCCTCTCTAACCAACTATTCCCCATGATTCCCTACCATCGCACTCCCCAGCCAACCCTTCCCAGCTCCGCCGTGAAAATCATCGGCCTCGGCGGCGCCGGCGTCAATATGCTCGAACGCGTGGCCCTCGACGGCACGGAAGGCGCCGAACTGCTTGCGCTCAACACCGATGTGCGGACCCTCTCGGCTTGCGTGGCCGGGGAAAAAATCCAACTTGGCCGCGACCTTACGAAAGGCCTGGGGGCCGGCGGCGACCCCGAGTTGGGCCACCAGGCCATGCTTGAAGCCGAGACGGAGATCCGCGACGCGCTGCGGGGCAGGCGCATTGTGTTTATTTGCGTCGGGCTGGGGGGAGGCACCGGATCCGGGGCCGCTCCCGTCATCACTAGAATCGCCCGTGAAGAAGGGGCTTTTGTGGTGGTGTTTGCCACCATGCCCTTCGCCTTCGAAGGGCGCCGCCGCCGCGAGCAAGCCGAAACCACCCTCAACGAACTCGCGGTGCTGGCCAATGCCCTGGTCACTTTTGACAACAACCGCATGGGCGAACTCGTGCTTGCCAAACAAGGGATTCATGAGGCGTTTGCCGCCGCCGATCACATGGTCTGCGAATCGATCAAAGCGGTCATCCGCCTGGTCGTGCGCCCGGGCCTCATCAATATCGGCCTCGACGATCTGATGAGCGCGCTGCGCACCAACCGCTCGCGCTGCTTGTTCGGCTCTGGCATTGCCAAGGGCAAGGACCGCGCCGCCAGTGC
Source organism: Akkermansiaceae bacterium (assembly GCA_903908495.1). Classification (GTDB taxonomy): domain Bacteria; phylum Verrucomicrobiota; class Verrucomicrobiia; order Verrucomicrobiales; family Akkermansiaceae; genus Luteolibacter. Next base: position 18,097 of record CAIVSK010000088.1, on the reverse strand, counting down.
ACTGCGCAATGCCTTGGCCAGCCCGCTGCTCGACCAGGGAGCGCTGCTCAAGGCCGCCCAAACGGTGCTGGTCCACCTCTGCGGCGGCGAGGACCTAACGCTTTACGAGGTTGAACTCCTCATGCAGCGCCTGCAGAAGTTCGTACCGGAGAGCGCGCATGTCCTGTTCGGAGCGGTGGTGGATCCCGCCATGGGCGACAGCCTGTCGGTCACCCTGATCAGCGCCTTGCCGGAAGACTCGCTGGCCGCCTCCCCGCGCGCCACCAGCAGCACCGCGGAAACTCCCCTCGCGGATTCCGCAAGCAGCGCGGCGGCGCCCCCCCCCCTGCTGCCGACTCCCGCTCCAGAAGCGGCCCCGCCCCGCGATGTTTCGTTGGATGCGCTGCCGGCCGCGCCCGCTCCCTCCAAGCCGCGGCGGACCCCAGCTGCGGAGACCGGCATCCCGTCGCTGTTTGATGGGGGCGATGCCCCCGCCGAACCCGCCACCGCGGCCACCCCGGATCCAGCCGAAACAGCGCAACCGGCCGCCCGCGATAGCGCGGTGTCCGCCGCAGCGTCCGCTCCCATCGAGGACCCGCTGCCCGAGGACAAGCCGTACGTGTTCAAGCCCATCGCCCGCTCCAGCATCCCGTCCAAGGCCATCTGGGGCAGATCCCCCTCGCCTGACGCCGATTCCGCCAGCGATCCGGACGCCGACCCCACGCCCGCACCTCAGCCCGACCCGTTCAGCGCCGGTCTTGACGATGAGGCCGAGGCACCCAAGCTCAAACTCGGCGTCAAGTCCCAGGTCCCGCAGAACGAATTGTCCTTCGATTCCACCCCGCGGGGCCGCTTCGAGGGCCAGTCGCCCAATGTTGTGGACGGCGAGGACCTCGATCTGCCACCCTTCCTGCGGAAAAAGAAATAGCGCCCGCCAAACGCCGCGGCTGCGGCGTCGATGAACTTGGCTTTGACCTGGGGCGGGTTTCCGGCTATTGCCAGCGCCTTTCCCATGAAGGAGCAAATCGGATCCATCGAAACTGACGCCCTCGCCCACATCGCCGCCGCCACCACCGAACGGGGGTTGGACGACGCCCGCGTCGCCGTGCTCGGCAAGAAGGGCAGCCTCACCCTGGCCTCCGCCGGCATCAAGGACGTGCCCAAGGAGGACAAGGCCGCCGTCGGCCAACTCCTCAACGCCGCCCGCGCCGCCATCAGCGCCGCCCTCGACGCCAAGCAGGCCGCGTTGCGTGAAATCGCCGACCGCGCGGCGCTGGCCGGCATCGATCCCACCTTGCCAGCCCGCGCGCTGCCGCTTGGAGCGCTGCACCCGCTCACCCAGATCCGCGACCAAGCCATCGGAATTTTGCGCCGGATGGGGTTTGTGCTGGCGGATGGACCGGAGATCGAGGACGAATTCCATTGCTTCGATGCCCTCAACACGCCCGCCGATCATCCGGCCCGCAACGAAAAGGACACATTCTACTTTGATAGCGGCAAATTGTTGCGGACCCACACCTCCAGCGTGCAAATCCGCAGCATGGAAGGCCAAGCGCCGCCCATCCGCATCATCGCACCGGGCTCGGCCTATCGCCGCGATGAGATTGATGCCACCCACCTCTCGGTTTTCAACCAGCTCGAAGGCCTCGCCGTCGGCAGCGATGTCTCGTTGCCCGATCTCAAGGGCACCCTCGAATATTTCTTCCGCGAGCTCTTCGGCACCACCACCGAAGTGCGCTTCCGCCCGCATTTCTTCCCCTTCACCGAGCCGAGTTTCGAAATCGACGTCAAACTCCAAATCAAGGGCCAGGCGCCGCGCTGGATCGAGGTCGCCGGCTGCGGCATGGTCGATCCCGCCGTGTTTGACGCCATCAACACCTCGCGCAAGGACCGCGCCTACGACCCGCAAACCACCACCGGCTTCGCCTTCGGCATGGGCCTCGACCGCCTCGCCATGATCCGCTGGGGCATCAAGGACATCCGGCTGCTCATCGAGAATGACGTGCGGTTTTTGCGACAGTTTGCGTGAGGATCGTGGATCGTGGATCGTGGATCGTGGATCGTGGATCGTGGATCGTGGATAAAAGATACAAGATAGAAGATAGAAGATAGAAGATAGAAGATGGACACGGAGACATTTGGTTACAAAAAGCTGCGGATCTGGGAGCTGGCGCGCGAGCTGGTGGTCGAGATCCATCAAATGACATTGAAAATTCTGCCGAAATTCGAACTCTACGAAGAAGGTGCCCAGATCCGCCGCAGCATGAAGTCGGTGAAATCCAATATCGTCGAAGGCTATGGCCGCCGCCGCCACAAGCCGGAGTATATCCGTTTCCTCGACTATGCCTATGCATCAGCTCTCGAAACCATTGACCATCTCGAGACCCTAAAAGAGACCGAATCGCTTCGGGACACGGAACTCTTCACGTCATTGCATGAGCGGCTCACACAGTTGTCAAAATCCATGTATCTCTTCATCCGAGGCGTGGAACTCCACCACAACGAAAAACTCCCATAGCGCCGACCTCTTCTATCCACGATCCACAATCCACGATCCACGATCCACTATCCACTATCTCTTCATGAACATCTCCCTCAATTGGCTGGCCACCCACCTCGATCTGACTGGCAAATCGATCAAGGAAATCGACGACCTTTTCACCTTTGCCGGAGTGGAGGTTGAAGGCATCGTCATCGAAGGCATCACCTCGGAAAAAATCGTGGTGGCGCAGGTGATGGAGGCTGTCCAACACCCGCACGCCGACCGCCTCAAGGTCACCCATGTGGACGCGGGCGAAGGCAGCTGGCGCCAGATTGTGTGCGGCGCGCAAAACTACAAGGTGGGCGACAAGGTCCCCTGCGCGTTGCCGGGCACCGCGCTGCCCGGTGGTTTCACCATCAGTGAGACGGTGATGCGCAAGGTGGAATCGCGCGGCATGCTGTGCTCCGCCGCGGAACTCGGCCTGCCGGCCGGCGAGGACGGCTTGCTCATCCTGCCGCCGGATTCCCGGATCGGCATGCCGCTCAAGGAGATGTTCGACTCCGATGTCTTGCTCGAGTTGGAGGTCACCCCCAACCGCCCGGACCTCCTCAGCCACCGCGGCATGGCCCGCGAGCTGGCCACCTTGCTCAAAACCCCGCTCAAACTGCTGGATATCCCAACAAGGAGCGTGGGCGTCTCGCCCACTTCTTCCATCCGCATCGACGCCCCCGCCGCCTGCCCGCTCTACACCGCGGTGCGCATTTCCGGCGTCACCGTCAAGGACAGTCCGGCCTGGCTCAAGCAACGCTTGGAAGCCATCGGCCAGCGGCCGATCAACAACATCGTCGACGTCACCAACTACGTGTTGCACGAGCTCGGCCAGCCGCTGCATGCCTTCGATGCGGCCAAACTCAGCGGCGGCATCGTCGTGCGCCACGCCGCGCAGGACGAGGTGTTTCTCGCCCTCGACGCCACCCAACATGTTCTAACCACCGGCGACCTCGTCATCGGCGATGGCTCCGGCCGCGCCCTCGCCCTCGGCGGCGTGATGGGCGGTGCCGACAGCGGCGTGACCGCAGCAACCCACGATATATTGCTGGAATCGGCGTATTTCACCCCTGCGGGCATCCGCCGCACGTCGCGCCGCACCGCGTTGTCCTCGGATTCGTCCTACCGCTTCGAGCGCGGGGTGGATCCGGCGGGCGTGTTCACCGCCTCGGCGCTGGCGGTCAAACTCATTTTGGAAACCGCCGGCGGCACGGCAGAGCCCACCACGCTGGTGGCAGGCGAGGCTCCGGTGCTGACCCATCCGGTCGCCCTCGATGCCGCCAAGCTCAACCAACTCATGGGCGGCTCGATCAGCCTGCGGGACGCCGCTGCCATCCTGACGCGGCTCGGCCTGACCGAGTTGGCGGACGCCACCTGGGAGGTGCCGTCGTTCCGCGCCGACCTGCAGCGCCACATCGACCTGGTGGAGGAAATCGCCCGCGTCCACGGACTCGACAACGTGCCGTCGCGCTTGGCAGGCACTTTTGTGCCGGCCAGCCCGAGTGATGCCGCCTACGATGCGGACATGGTGATGCGGCGGCGCTTGGCGGCGCTTGGCTTGTACGAATGCCAGACCATCAAGCTCATCGCCGGCCACCAGGTGGGCGATGCGTTGCTGTCGCGGCCGCTGCTGGATGGCGACCTCATCCGGGTGAAGTTGCCGCTCAGCGAGGATCACGCGGTGATGCGCCCGAGCCTGGTGCCGGGCCTGCTCGCCTCGGCGGCCAGAAACGTCGGCCAGCAAGTGAAATCGCTGCGGTTTTTTGAATTGGGGCGGGTGTTCCGCAATGCCGGCGGCGGCAAGGCGAAGGACCAGGAAAGTGACTCGCTGGCGATCCTGCTGGCCGGCCCCACCAGCCCGTCCGGTTGGGCGCAACCCGCGCGCGATGCCGACCTGTACGACCTCAAAGCCATCCTTTCGAGCCTGCTTGGCGGGCGTGAGATCCGCTTCACGCCCAAGGATCGGCCGGGCTTTGTGCTCGCTTGCGACATCAAGGTGGACGCCCAGATCGTCGGGGTTTTCGCCCGGCTCGCTCCCGCCCGCGAACGCGAGCTCGACTTCACCGCGCCGGTGTACGTGGCCGAGCTGGACTTGGCCAAACTGCGCAAGCTGCTCGGCGGCATCAATCACGTGGTGGATCTGCCGCAATTCCCCGGCTCGTCGCGCGATGCCGCGATGGAGTTGCCGCTGGCCACCGCCAACGCCCAGCTTGAGGCGGTCATCGACAAGGCGGCCGAACCCTTGCTGGTGGCCTATGAATGCTTCGACGTGTTCACCGATCCCGCCGGCGTCAAGCTGGCGGCCGATCGCAAGTCCCTCGCCTATCGCTTCCATTACCGCGCCGCCGAGCGCACCCTCAAGTCCGAGGAGGTCGACGCCGCCCACCAGCGCCTGCTCACCGCCCTGACCAGCCAACTTGGCGTCAAGCTCCGCTAAGCCGCGGAAAATTCTTCCCATTTCCCGCCAGACGCCTAAGCACGCTGCGTGTCCTGGCTGATTCTGACCATCGCCTCCGCGTTTCTGCTGGGGTTTTACGACTATTTCAAGAAACTCGCGCTGCACGACAATGCGGTGCTGCCGGTGTTGTTCGGCAGCGTCGCTGCCGGGGCGCTGGTGTGGCTGCCGTTTGTGCTGTGGTCGGCGGTGGCACCGGACTCGCTGCCGGCCGGATTCCTCCACGTCACCGGCATTTCGGCCGGCAGCCACGGCTTGCTGTTTGCCAAAGCGGTGCTCGTCGGGGCCTCGTGGCTGTGCGGCTACTACGGCATCAAGTCGCTGCCGCTATCGATCGCCGCGCCGATCCGGGCGACCGGGCCGGTGTGGACGATCACTTTTGCGGTGCTGCTGTTTCACGAGTCCCCGAGTCCGAAGCAATGGCTGGGTGTGGCCGTCATCCTCGCGTCGTTCTTCGCGTTCTCGTTTGTCGGCCGCCGCGAGGGCATCCATTTCCACCGCAATCCGGCGGTGTTTTTCATGATCGGGGCCACCCTGCTTGGCGCGGCGTCCACCCTCTACGATAAATACCTACTGCAAGCCGCCCACCTCAGCCCCACCCAGGTGCAGGCCTGGTTCACCATCTACACCAGCCTCATCCTGGTGCCGCCTCTGGCGCTGTGGCGGCGCCTGGGCCACCGCCACGCGTTTCACTGGCACTGGGCGATTCCGACGATCGGGATCACGCTGTTAGGAGCGGACATCCTTTACTTCACCGCCATCGCGCAACCCGGCGCGCTGATTTCGTTGATTTCGCCGGTGCGCCGCGCCTCGGTGGTCGTCGCATTCTTGCTGGGCATTTTCCTCTTCCGGGAAAAAAACCGCCTCGCCAAGGGTGCCTGCGTCGTCGGCATCATCACCGGGGTGATCCTGCTGGCCTAATCCCTCACGACTTCGACCAATTCAAGCCCTTGTCCTGACGCCAGCGGCGATAGGCACCAAATTGCTCCTGCTTGCTGAGCTGCCGCCGCGCCGGATCTTCGGCTAAAAATGTCTCAAACTCCCCCTGCGACGCTGCACTCCCGGCCACCGCCACCGCCGACTCGCGGGCGGCCTCGCGGGCGGTTTGGCGCGGCTTGAGCAAGCGCTCGATGTGCTGCAGACGATGCCCGCCACGGACCGCCAGCCCCACCAGCACTAACAACAACCCCACGCACACCGCGAGCAGGATCAAGATGACCGATACTTCCGTCTCTGACATGCGGCTGAGCGTGCCGGACTTGCCGCTGCCTGCCAAGCCCCAAGTGCCAACATTCCCCGGATTGGCCAGCCACCGAAGGTTCGGGCACTGGTGCCATTGACACTCCGCCCCGCCTCCATTACTTTGATGGCGCCACCAATTCCACTCATGATCAAGACACAACTTCAAGTCCCCGACGATCTCTATGGCCGCATCAAACAGCTCGCCGCCCAGCAAGAATGGTCTCTGGCGGAAACGCTACGCCGCGGTGCTGAACTTCTCCTCGCCACCCGGCCGCTCGCCGCCACTGGCAGCGCCGCCTCTTGGACACTGGATCCACCCGCCAATACCCAGCTTCGGATCGACCCATTCACCGACCCCAATTGGCGGGAACACACCAACCTCGGTGCGGGTGCCGCCGTCATGCTTTCCCACGAATAGCCATCACCCCACGGGCCCATGACTGTCTGCGACACCAACATCCTTTTCCCCGCGCTGGAAGCATCCCACGCTGACCACCCGTCTGCCCGCGCGTTTCTAGAATCCAAAGTCGGCGACCCGGACTTTGCCCTTTGCGAACTCGTCTTGATGGAGGTCTATACCCTCCTGCGCAATCCTCTCATCTGCACCAAGCCTCTCGGCGCAAAAGAAGCCGTCCGAAAAATTGACAACCTGCGCCACAACCCCGCTTGGCTGTGCCTCGACTACCCGGGTGCTGGCCTCATGGACGAAGTGTGGCATCACGCTGGCACCAGCGCCGCGGCGCGCCGGATCTACGACATCCGCCTCGCGGTGACGCTCAGGCACTTCCGCGTCACTCACTTCGCCACCGCCAACGCCAAACACTTCCAAGGTTTTGGCTTCGATAGAGTCTGGAACCCGCTCGCATCCTGACCGCCCGCCGGTGCCTGCAGGCAGCTCGGCGCGGATTCATGCCCATCCAGGGCAACCCGCCGACGCCTCACCCCTGCTCACTGTCCAACAGACCGCAACAGCGCAGCCGCCCCCTGATGGGCCGGGTTGCGCTGGAGCGCTTCGCGGGCGGCGGTGGCGGCGGCGGCGGTTTGGCCGAGGCGCAGATAGATGGTGGCCAGAGCATACGACGACTCCGGGTCATCGGGTCCCAGCGTCGCGGCATTGCGCAAGGAAATGATGGCCGCCTGGTCGTGGCCTTGGCCGGACAATAACAGCCCGAGGTTGTAGTAAGCGCGGGCAAAGCGCGGGTTGAGCCGGATTGCCTCGCGCAATTTCGCCTCGGTGCCCGCCTGGTCGCCGGTTTCCGCCAGCGCCAACGCGCTCAAATAGGGAAGCTCCGGGTCCTTCGGCGCGATTTTCGCCGCCGCCTCCAGCACCGGCAGCGCCTCGCGGGTCCGGCCGATTCCCGCCAGATAGACCGCCAGATCCCGCCGCGGCACCGCCGAGCCTTGGTCCCAGTCCGCCGCCTTGCGCATGTGCCCCTCCGCCGCCGCCGCGTCGCCACGACGGGTGGCCAAATGCGCCAAGCGCATCTGGCCGACAGGTTGGTCCCCCTGATGCCGCGCCACTTTTTCCATATCCAACAACAGGGCGGCGTCCTTCGGCAGGCGCTCGACCGCACCCCAACCGGCTTCGAGACGCACTGACCTAACAGGATCCTTGGCCAACTGCTGCCACTTCGTCCCGTTGGCGGGCACCCGGGCGAGCAGGAAGGCGGCGGCCCCGCGCAGCAGCGGATCGGGATGCACTGCAGCGAGTTCGGCCCGCTGGATGACGCGCGAGTCCCCGGACCACGGTTCCATCAGGCGCAGCAGGGTCGCCTGCCAGGCGGCGATTTCCTCAACGTCAAACGCCGCAAACAACTTGTCCACGGCCGCCGGCGTGCCGGCAAAGGCCGCCGCCACCGCCCGCGTGCGTTCCCGCACCAGCGGCTTTTTCGTCGGCCCGTACCATTTGTTAGTCCACTCGATCTGCCAGTCCAGGCCCTTGTCGGCGTGGCAATTGTTGCAGGCGTTGGGCGTGCCCAACTCTTTCGTTAGTGTGGGGTCCGGGCTGGGAAAGCGGTGGTCGCTGCGTGCGTCGCGGCCCATGTAGGTGGTTTTCGGCATGTGGCAGTCCACGCAGCGACTGCCGGCGGTGCCGGGCTTGTGGAACGAATGCGCCCACTGATCGATGACGATGGCGCCGCGCAGGCCGGTGGCGTGGCATTGCATGCACAGCAGGTTGGTGTCCACCGCCGGCTTGCCACCTTTCGGCGTGGCGGCGTGGGAATCGTGGCAATCAATGCAGGAAATCCCCTTGTGACCCATCCGCGAAAGCAGCAGCGACGTGAAGTTGTAATCCTCGTCGATCTGCTGGCCGTCAGGATGATAGAGACCCGGCTGGCTCGGCAACGCCAGATTGTAGTGGTCGAAAAAATTGTCGCCAATTTGGAAATTCTCATCAAATTCCTCGCGCCGGCTGTGGCAGGTGGCACAGGCGTGCATCCACTGCTGTGGGGTGTACTTTTTCTTGGTGTCGATGATGCATTCGTTAGCCGCGCGGGTGGTCCGCGACGGGCCGTGGCACTGGGCGCAGCCGACGCCTGGTTCGAGCCACCGGGTGGCATAGCCATCCGTCTCCGGCTGATAGTTCTTGCGGTAGCGGGTGAAGTGGCAGTAGGCGCACTGGCTGTTCCAGTTCATTCCGCGCTGGGTCCAGTGCCCCCATTCCTGCGGTTGGCGCTGGTCGCTGCCAAACATGCTGAACCATTCCTGCTTGACCGGATCCCACGACGCGTCGGGCACCTGGTAGCGGCCATTGCCGAAATCCAGCACATATTGGACCAGCGGCCGGTAGCCGATGGCCATCTGCGGCGACTGAGCGATGGGCGGCACCTGCGAGGCACTATCCTGCCAGGCGATGCGCGGCGCGCTCTCGCCGCCGGAAAACTCCCAGCGCACCTTGCCCAACTCCAACGGCTTGGCCCGGAACGCCCACGAATCCTCGAGCGTGCCCACCTTGCGATGCGCCAAGGCATGCATTGAGCCCCGCCACGCCTTATCCAGGTTCTGGTGGCAGGTGCTGCAATCGGCTGACTTTGCCAACTGCGGCACCGCAGTGGCTGCGCTGCCATCCGCCGCCGCATCGCCAGCCTTCCGCCCGCACGAGCCAAGGCCAAATGCCAGCGGAATGGCCAGCCACAGTGTCCGGAAAATTCTCACAGCCAATATGTGCGCCAATCCCTCCCGCCCCGCAAGCAAATCCCGTCAGCGTCGGGCTGCGCTGACCATGTCGCGCAGGCGCAGATTGAATTCCCCGGCGGCGGCGAGTTGCTCCAAGTCGAGCAACATCCGGTAGCGCCAGTAATGGGGCATGATGGCGGGCACGTTGATGCGCTCGGCGGCGGGCTCGGGATGGCGGATGGATTCGTCCATCGCCAGCAAGTCCTGCAGCGGGACGAGCGCCCACATGGCCGGCGAGTGGAGGTGCAGCGCGATGATGCGCGCGGCGGTCTCGCCGGACAAGTTGAGCGAGGGGAAATCCACGCCCAACATGCTCCACGCGAAATGACCGGTGAGTTTGCCGTCCTCGCGCCACCATTCGCGCAGCGTGGGCATGTCATGGGTGGACGGGCTGACGACACTCAGATAGGGCGCGTCCGCCGGATGGGAAAAGTCGGAGTAGCGGGTTTTGGGCATGCGCTGGATCTCGAGCGAGAGGAAGCCAAGCTCGGCCATCACCCCGGGCACGCAGGCCGGCACCATGCCGAGATCCTCGCCGCATAACAGCATGCTGCTGGCCTGCCGCATCACCGGCAGCTTCTCATAGCCGCAAGCCTGCCAGAAATCCTCCTGCCGCCGGTGAAAGTAGTCATCATACAACTCATCGAGACGCCACTTCACGTCGTCGTCCAACTCCTGATAGGAACGCGTCGTCCGCATCTGGCAACGCGGGTGGAACAGGCTCGCGGCGCTGCCCGCCACCTCGAACAACAGCACTTCGCTCACGCAATCCAACAGGGCGTCGCGGATCCGTGCGAATCGCTCCCACTCCGGAGCGCCGGGCTCCGTCGCCGGGCCGAAATGCTCCACAATCCGCCGCTGGGTGGACACCTCATCGCGCAACTTCCAATAGTCATATCCGCAAGGCTCAAGGAATTGGTCTTTAACAAACCCGACGTCCTCGCCGAAGCGCTGGGCCAACGAGTGCTCGCGCAGGTAGGGCCGGCAAAAACGGCAGAAATCAAACGGGATGCCGCGGGAGTGCAACTCGGCAAGGGTCACCGGAAGGGCCGGCTCAAACCACCCCATGATCCCTTCCACTTGGTCCAACGGAATCTGCCAAATACGGAAAAACCCCAGGATGTGGTCGATTCGATAGGCATCGAAATAGCGGCCCAAATGGGCAAAACGCGCGCGCCACCAGGCATAGCCGTCGCGCCGCATCGCGTCCCAGTCATAGGTCGGAAACCCCCAGTTCTGGCCCTTGACGGCGAAGGCGTCGGGCGGCGCGCCGGCCTGCGCGGACATCTTGAACAGCTGCGGCAACGACCAGGCCTCGACGGAATGGCGGTCGATACCGATGGGCAAATCCCCCTTGAGGACGATGCCGCGTAGATGCATGTGGCCCACTGCGGCGGCCAACTGGCGGTCGAGTTCGTATTGCAGCCAGATGTGATAGAAAACCTCCGGCCAGCTCGCGGCAGACGTGCTGGCCAGCCCATCCACCCGCTCCCGGTCGTAGCTCGACCACTCGCCCCAGCAGGTGAAGTCGGCCGTCTGGAAGCGCTCGCGCAACAGGCAGAACACCGCGTAGGGCAACAACCACTCGCGATTGACCTGAATGAACTTGTGAATGCCAGCATCGGCCATCAGGGCGGCCTGATGGTGCTGATAGATCTGGCGGGTGAGGTTGCGCTTGACCCGCATCACCTCCTCATAATCCACCGTCGGCAGCGGATTGAGGCGTTGGCGCGCAGCGGTGCCCTGCGCTGCAAACTCCGCCGGCATCGGATAGGGCAGGTCGTCGATCCGCAGATAGAGCGGATGCAGGGCAAACCCGCTGATGGCAGAATACGGATAGGAATCTGTCCAGTCGCCGGCTGCGGTGGTATCATTGACCGGCAGGATCTGAATCATCCGCAGCCCGGTCGCAGCAGCCCAATCGGCCAACGCGGCGAGGTCGGCAAACTCGCCAACGCCGAGGCCGCGGGCGCTGCGCAGGGAGAAAACGGGCACCGCCACCCCGCAACCGTGGAACAACGCATCGGGGTTGCGGGCAAAGCCCTCGTCGCTCACCCGCGTCCATTGCCGCGGCACGCAGGGGAGGCTCGCAAGCACCCGGTTGGGGCCTTGCTCGATGGCGAGCAGGTCCCCGCTCGCCGCCTCACACAGTCCATACTTGTATTCGATGTGGCCGGCCGCGGGCAGGCTCAGCGCCACCCGCCAGACGTTGGCGGCAATTTCCTCCAGCGGCAGCGCCCGCTGGCCATCCCAGTCGCCGAGCTCGCGCACGCTGCCCAACAGACAGGGCGCCTGCCCCGGCGGCACCGCCGCCATCCGCAACATAAACTCGTGGTTGGCCGCAACGGCGGTGGCCGCGGGCGGCCCGAACGGACCGCGTTTGGGCAACAACACCGCGAACGGCTTGGTTTCCAAAGCATGGTCGGGAGTGCCTGCCGAACACCAGGTGTCCGCCAGCACCACGCAATCCCGCGCCGCGGGATCCACCTCGACGATCCGTGGCGCCAACCACTCGTCCAACTGCAAGCCGTTGCTTTCCTGGCGCAGCTGATAGTGATAGGACAAGCGCAAGGGACCGGTTCCCTCCAATTCCACGCTGCCTTCCCATTGCTGCGGGTTGAGCCAGCGCAGTGGCAGCACCTGTTCGACGCGCACGCCGCTGGCGGTGAACAGGGCCGCGAACTTGAGCCACAGCGACTGGCCGGGCACCGTGCGGTAATTAACGCGAAAGACGAGTTGCATAGGGACGGGCCACTCAGCGTTTCGCCGCCTTTTGCAACAGGCGCAGACGCGCCAGGGCGGCACCGCTGGCGAGCAATTCACGCGACACCTCAATGCCATCGCCAAGGTCGTCGGCCAAGCCGGCGCAGGCGAGGGCGGCCCCGGCATTGAGCAACACCATGTCGTGCTTGGGACCGGTGTCGCGGCCGGCAAGGATGGCTTCCAGAATTGCCGCATTGGCCTTGGCATCACCACCCTGCAGATCCTTGATCTCGGCATGCTGCAGACCGAAATCGCGCGGCCGAACCTCCTCGTCCGCCAAATCTTGATAGGTGCCGGCCTTGCAGATGCGCGTGGAGCCCATCAAGCTCACCTCATCCACCGAGCGGCCGTCGCCGGTGGTGCCATGCACCACCCAGGCACTGTCGCGGCCGAGGTTTTCCAGAATTTCGGCAAATGCCGGGCACAATTCGCGGGCAAACACGCCGACGAGCTGGCATTGCGGCTGGGCGGGATTGAGCAAGGGCCCGATGATGTTGAAAATGGTGCGCACACCGCGGGCGGCCAACGATTTGCGAACTCCCGCGACGGCCTTGAACGCCGGATGGTACGCCGGGGCAAACATGAAGCCGACCCCCGCCTTTTCCAGGCAGCGGCGAAACCCCTCGGCAGGCAAATCAATGCGGATGCCCAACGCTTCCAGCACATCGGCTCCGCCACTGGGCGAAGTGATGCCGCGGTTGCCGTGCTTGACGACAATCGCACCGCCCGCCGCAGCCACGAACATCGCAGTGGTCGAGACATTGAACAAACTGAGCTGGTCGCCGCCGGTGCCGCACAGATCGAGGGTGGGCCCGTCCAGATCGAGCAAACCCAGATGCGGGTCCACCGCCCGCTCGAGGAAGACCTCCACAAACCCGGCAATTTCGGCCGGCGTCTCACCTTTGTTGGCGAGCGCTTCGAGTAAACGTTCCTTTTTGGCGTCTTCCACCGCTGGATTGAGCAGCAAGTTGGCGGCCACCTCGACCTCGCGTGACGAAAGCTCCTGTTCCTGTTCCAGATGATGAATCAATGCATCCACGGCGGGACGCTAGCACCCTTTCCCGCCCGCTGCCACTGCAATCACGGACCAACCAGTCCACCGATATTTTTCCCAAAACCACGCTTGCCGGGTCCGGCGCGGGGCCACATATTGGCCGCCGACTAGCACCGGACGTCTCACGCGCACCACGCCCGGCCCGCTTTACGACCCATGAGCGACACCCCTTCGGCAACTTTAGAAATCAGGCAGCCCAAAGACCTTGCTGCCGCCATCGGCATGGTCAATGTGCAGATCAACGGCTGCTGGCATCAATTTCCCAAAGGCACACGGATGATCGAAGCCTGCCGCCAAGTGCAGGTCGCCGTCCCCCATTATTGCTACCACCCGAAATTGACCCCCTCGGGCAATTGCCGCATGTGCCTGGTGCAAGTCGGCATGCCCCCCCGCCCCGCCCCCGGCCAGGAGCCGCAGCGCGACACCCTCGGCTACGAGCCGATCACGTGGAGTCCGCGCGCCGTCATCGCCTGCGCCAATACCGTGAGCGAAAACATGGGCATCTGCACCACCAGCAAGCTCGTCGAATCCTGCCAGGCGGGCGTGATGGAGTTTCTCCTGATCAATCACCCGCTGGATTGCCCGATTTGCGACCAGGCCGGCGAATGCCGCCTGCAGGAAAATTCCGTCAGCCACGGCCGCGGCGTGTCGCGCTTCGCCGATATGAAGGTCAAGAAGCCCAAAAACGTCGCCATCGGCCCGCGCGTCCGCCTCGACGATGAGCGCTGCATCCTGTGCAGCCGGTGCATCCGCTTCATGGACGAAGTGGCCGGCGAGCCGGTCCTCGGCTTCACCCAGCGCGGCACCCACACCACCCTGACGGTGCATCCGGGGCACCTGTTGGATTCCAACTACTCGCTCAACACGGTGGACCTCTGCCCGGTCGGCGCGCTCACCGCCAACGATTTCCGTTTTCAGATGCGGGTGTGGTTCCTCAAGGAAACGCCGACCATCGATGTGAACTGCGGCACCGGCTCCAATATCACCGTGTGGACCCGCGAAAACACCATCCACCGCATCACCCCGCGCCGCAACAACGACGTCAACTCGGATTGGATGCCGGATTCCCACCGCCTCAATTTCCACTACATCGATAGCGCCGCCCGCCTCACCGAACCGCTCGCCAAGGCCGGCACCCGCCACCGCCAAGCGACCTGGGCCGAGGCCCTCCAAATCATCGCCCCGCAGCTCAAGGCCGTCGCCCCGGATCAAATCGCCGTCATCGCCTCCGCCCGCATGACCAACGAGGAACTCCACCTCACCCGCATCCTCGCCCAAAAACTCGGCACGCCTCACCTCGCGCTGGTCCCCCGCTACGCCGAGCCCGACGCCCTGCTCATTGCCGCCGACCGCAACCCGAACACCAGCGGTGCCAAACTCGTCCTGGCAACCGAGGACCCCTACGCCGCCCTCGACGGCATCCGCAACGGCGTGCGCGCCGGCTCCATCAAGGCACTCATCGTCCTCGGCGAAGACATCATCAGCGATGCCGGCTTCACGGCCGCAGACCTCGGCCGGCTCGCGTTTCTGCTCCACACCCACCTGCTCGCCAACCCGACCGCCGACGCCGCCCACCTGGTGCTGCCCACCGCGGCCTTCAGCGAAAAGCGCGGCTCGATGGTCAATCTGAGCGGCCGCCTGCAGCGCCTCAACCGCGCCACCGCCACGCCGGGCAACGCCCGCGATGATTGGGAAATGTTGCGCGACCTCATCCGCGCCATCACCGGCGAGGACCCCGCCATCCACAATCTCGAGGACATCTTCACCCAACTCGCCGCCACCATCCCCGCCTTCACCGGCCTCGACCTGGCAAAAATCACCAACGCCGGCATCCCGCTCATCGACACCGGCTACAAAATCCCCCTCCTCGAAAACGAACGCGCCCGCATCGCCGCGGGGGTGATTAACGGTTAGTGGTTATTGGTTAAGGGTTGTTGGTTAAGAGTTATTGGGAAGAAAAATGCACGACGAACCGCTCAGATCTTTCGAGGACTTGGAATGCTGGCAAGCATGCCGGGCGCTCCGCGTTTTCGTGCGCGGCAAGGTCGTGCCACTGCTGCCAAAGGAGGAGATCTACCGCCTGACCGATCAATTGATCCGTGCGTCCCGGTCAACCACCGCGAATATCGCCGAGGGCTACGGCCGGTTCCATTACCTCGACAACGCCAAATTCTGCTCCAACTCGCGCGGCTCCGTTTGGGAAATTCTCGATCATCTCATCACGGCCAACGACGAAAATCTGATCGAAACATCCCTTCTCACCGAGGGCCGGGCCCTCATCAGCACCGCCGTCAAGCTCACCAACGGTTACATCTCCTACCTGCGCCGCGCCGCCAAAGAGAATGCTGAGCCACATCCCCATCTTCCCAATAACCAATAACCCATAACCAATAACCCATCTTCCCAATAACCAATGCTCCTCCTCCTCATCCTCATCATCAAAATCATCGCGCTGACGTTCTGCGTGGTGTTGCCGCTGGTTCCGGTCTCGGTCTTTTTCGAGCGGCGCTTCTGCGCCATCATCCAGGACCGCGTCGGCCCCAACCGGGTGGGCATTCCCCTCACCCTGTTCGGCTTCAAGAAAGATTGCAGCATCCTTGGCCTCGGCGGACTGATCCAACCGGTTGCCGATGGCATCAAACTCTTTCTCAAGGAGGATTTCACGCCCAAACATGTGCGCAAGGCGTTCTACTGGCTGGCCCCCGCGCTCACCGTGGCCCCGGCCCTCATCACCGCCTGCGTGATTCCCTTCGGCACTCCCATCACGCTCTTCGGCCACACCGAAAAGCTCGTCATCGCCGATCTTGACATCGGCCCCCTGTTCATCTTCTCGGTCGCATCACTAACCGTCTACGGCATCGCCATCGCCGGCTGGTCGTCCAACTCGAAGTTCCCCTTCCTCGGCGGCATCCGCTCGACCGCCCAAATGATCTCCTACGAGATCGCCATGGGCCTCTCGATCATCCCGGTGCTCATCTACTTCGGCGATCTCAACCTCAGCACCATCGTCCAACAACAGGCCGAGCACGGCTGGTTGCTGCTGCCGCTGTGGGGCCATGACGCCACCCATACTCTATCGTCCAAGCTGCTGTTCTGGTTCCCGGCCGCGGTGTCGTTCCTGATTTTCACCATTTCCATCTTTGCGGAAACCAACCGCATGCCATTCGACCTGCCGGAGTGCGAAACTGAACTCGTCGGCGGCTATCACACCGAATATTCCTCGATGAAATTCGCCATGTTCTTCATGGGCGAGTACGCCGCCATGGTCATCGGCTCCGCACTCATCGTCACCATCTTCCTAGGCGGCTGGTCGTTGGGTTTCGGCACCGACTCCTGGATCTCCAACCTCAGCCTCGGCGGCTTCGGCTTCGGCGGCTTCATTCACCTGGCCATCTTCCTCGCCAAGGTGGTAGCATTCATCCTGTTTTTCATCCTGGTGCGCTGGACCATCCCGCGCTTCCGCTACGACCAACTCATGAAACTCGGCTGGGTGGTCTTCTTCGAGGCCGCCCTCGTCAATGTCTTCCTCGCCGCCCTGATCGTGGCCGCCCCGTTCCTCACCATCGCCATCACCGGCATCGGCGCCGTGTTGCTCATCATCGTCACCGCGGCCATCATCTGGGTCGCCAGAGCCTCCGAGGCCAAGCCCACCATCCTCCGCGCCTGATCCCGCCCCCGATCCGCTCACAGAGAACCGCTAAATCCCCCTCCCATGGCAGTCGTAAAACTCCAACGCCCCAAGCTCGGCCCCGGCGAGGCCATCTATCTGACAGCGCTCTTCAAGGGCTTCTTTCTCACCATGACCCACGCAGTCAAGTCGCTGCTGGGCAAGTCCATGGGAGCCAAGGACCTCGCCTCCTCCGGCCTCGGCGTGACCATGCAATACCCGGAGCAAAAATGGGACGAGCACCTGCCCGAGTACTACCGCGGTGCCCCCGCCCTGGTCACCGACGAGCAAGGCCGCGAACGCTGCGTCTCGTGCCAACTCTGCGAATTCATCTGCCCGCCCAAGGCCATCAAGATCATCCCCGGCGAAATCCCCTCCGACGACCCCTGGGCCAAGGTTGAGAAGCGCCCCGCCGCATTCGACATCGACATGATCCGCTGCATCTACTGCGGCATGTGCGAGGAAGTCTGCCCCGAACAGGCCATCTTCCTGCGCAAGGACTACGTCATCACCGGCCTAAGCCGCAAGGAAATGGTCCACCACAAGGACAAGCTCTATCAAATCGGAGGCGTCCGCACCGGTCTCGTCAACAAATGGAATGAACTGAAGTAGTGATTGGTTATGAGTTATCGGTTATCGGTTATTGGTTAATAGTCACACTTCCCTTTCGCCCTCCACCCGCCTCCAGGAACTCCGCTAACTCTCCCAACTTTTCCCTGGCCTCTTTCCTGATAACTAATAATCAATAACCTCTAACATCCCCCCCAATGCCCTCCTACCTTTTCTGGCTTTTTTCCACCGTGATGCTCGCCGGCGGTGCCGCGGTCATCGCCTGCCGCAATCCGGTGGCCAGCGCGCTGGCCGTGGTCACCTGCTTCGTCGGCCTGGCCGGGCTCTTCGTCGGCCTCAGCGCGTTTTTCGTCGGGGTCATTCAAATCCTCGTCTACACCGGCGCGGTGATGGTGCTGTTCATTTTCATCATCATGTTGCTGGACTTGAAAGATGAGGCCAAGCGCGCCATGCCCGTCGCCCCCATCCTTGCCGGCCTCGGCCTGGTCGTCGCCTTTGTGGTGCAACTCGCCGGCGTGCTGTCCCACACCCCGGACGCGCCAGTGCCCGCCCTTGACCCGGCCACGCTGGCGGAGGCCTCCAGCGCGCTGGTCCAATCCGGCACGATTGCCGCCAGCGGCAAAATCGCCACCGCGCTGAACGCCGGAGCCCTGCCCGACG
>CAIVSK010000087.1 GCA_903908495.1 Akkermansiaceae bacterium | reverse complement strand
TTGGATTTCGTGGGGTTGGTTGAGGGTCCGGCCGACCAGGCAGCCGCCATGGCGACCGCCCGCTCGGCGGGCCTTTCCGCGGTCGCCATGGAAGCAGTCCCACCCGGGAATGCCGGCATTCCGGTTATTGCCTGGGCCAAATCCGGTGAGGCACTTTGGAGCGCCGCCTCCCCGGTCTTGGGCGTGTCGGACGGTTTCTGGCCCGGAGTTCCGCCTTACTCAATGCCGGGCAATCGTGGTTTACCTGAAGCTGTGTGTCTGGCCGCATCCATTGGTCGTAGACTATGGCACAGCGGTGGTCAGGAATCCGCTAGAAGTGTGGCCGCAGGCACTGCTGCTGGTGTTGCTGGCCGCTAGCACCATGGTCGCGCTGTGGCGCAAGCCGGCACTGGGTTTTGTTGGTGCTTGGTTCTTCGCGATTCTCGCGCCGAGTTCCAGCGTGGTCCCGCTAGTGACCCAAACCATTGCCGAGCATCGGATGTACCTGCCACTGGCAGCGGCGGTGACACTTGCCGTTGTCGGGGTTCGGCTGCTCAAGCCGCTGGGAAATCCAGCGCCTAACAGCGTGAAGTATTTTGCCGCGGTGGAGGTGCTGGAGCTGGCCAAGGACCGGACATGGCTAGCTAAGGTGACGAACGCGGTCAGCCATTACTGGAGGGAAAAGAACCTGCGAAAGAAAGGCCAGTTTCCTCCGTTTACGGGGGTAGACCGTTCAACTCAGGCGTGCCTTCGGTGAGCTTGCCCAACCGCAGCTGGGGGGTGTATCGCTGATGCCCTCAGGGTCCAGACAAGTGAACGTAACATCCCCAAAATTGCTTCTCATCGGACACTTGGTGCTCGGTGATGATGGTGAATTGCTGATCTTCCGGCCTTCTGATGGTCCACCGTTCCATCTGCGGACGGATGTTGCACCGCATCCACGCCCCGACGACGTACTCCGCGAAATCACGTTTGAGCGCCTTCTTGGGAAATTGGTTTCGAGGCTTCAGGCTCTTGAGACTCTGATACGTGGGTTCCTGCATAAGCTCCCAACGGCAACTGCACTTGGGGTGCCTCACGGGACAGATATTTGGATGCTGCCTGTCGGGACGGAGTTGCCCGTTAGCGAGATCACCGATTACGACAGCATGGAGCGCTTGATACAGCGTTTCAATGTTGAGACCACCAACCGGAATTTAGGCCCGACAATCGATGGGGATTTGGTGGGCATCCGGGACGCTTTGGCTCATGGCAGGGTAGCAGCGAACGCGAAGGATCCAACCAACACCATGCGGCTTCTCAAGTTCAGCAAACCAGTCCATGGTCGCGTAAGAATCACGCTCAGCGAGCCGCTGACCTATGAGTGGCTGACCCAGAAAGTCTCCCGGGTAGAAGCCGCGATTCGCGTGGTCCATACAGCCTATTTGAAGATCACTCAGTCGGCATCGAATATGCCCTGAAGCTCGGTTCAAGCTGACGGCCGCGAAGGACAGAGGGATGATCTGAGCTGCCGCCATGTTCTTCTCGTAGTCTTCCAACGGCGGCAATGTCATTTGCGCGTTTTTGGCGTAGGCGCGATGGACACCCGCCCCAGATGGGGGGCTGGGGAAAAAGAGGCACCCCCTTGATTTTTCTGCCGCCGATCGCGTATCACAAGAGTATGATGAGGGATCCATTGGGTTTTTCCGCCGCCGACTTCGACGTGCGGACTGGGGATGCGGCCCGCTGGGCCGAGGAGTGCAGACATTTCCCCGATGACTTTTTGTTCCGTGGAAGCCCTTACAAGCGTCCAATCCGTGCGTACAACAGGGTGTGAGGAGAGAAATAAGAGCACCTTGGGCACTGACGACATCACAACTCGAACTCCTGACGGTATTGCCGGAGAACGCCACGCCGTTGGAAGGGCAGAAGGGCCGGTGGAAGGTCCTTAAGGGTTGGGACCTGCGAGACCGTTCGACCCGGACCGCATGGGCCGCCATACCACCCAGCCACAGGCTGGTGCGGGGCGGCTCAAAATATGCGGCCTCGGAGAAACGCGTCTCCCCGGTGGTCGCACGCATACTGGCCGGGAGCGCGAGCATGCACGAGGTGCTGCTCGGAGGAGGTGCGTCGTGAACAGCCCGCAGTACCGCCCGGCCGTGGCCGAAATGGCCTCCGCACAGTTGTCGCCCAAGGAACAGGCGTACCGGGGATCTTTGGGCCGCTTGGCGGGGAAGGGCCGCATTCCCACCGCTCCGTGAAATCGACCCGCCTCAGTCTCCGCATCCCCCCCGACCTCCGGGCCTCGCTCGAGGCCAAGGCAAAGGCTGCGGGTCTTCCCATCGGTCGGTACATGAAGCGAGCGTCGTCGGAGGCCAAGGTAACCACGATCATCACCTCGGAGATCTCCCGTGATCAATGGGTCGAACTGGGGGCCGCCCTGATCGCCCTGAGGTCGGCCGCCAAGTTGTTGGAGTCCAGGAAGGGCGAGGGGGCCGTGGCAACGCTGCAAGACTTGGTGTTGGAGACCTGCATCCATCTGGAGGGGATACGCGGGCTGTTGCTCGCCGCGAATCATGATCATCAAGCACCACCAACAGCGTAGTCGTCGCACGGGAGAACGTTCCCCTGGCCCGACCGACCGCCAGGGGGTCAGGCGGTTGCTCGCCTATATCCAGCGGTCCTCGGCGATGGGACGCACTGTCTGCAACGACTTCGACAGTGAGAACTGCAGTCTCATGGCGGACCAGGCCCGGGACTTGATGTCGAGGGCCAAGACCAAAACCTGGGCAAGGCATTTCACCATGTCATGGCATCCCGACGACACGGTGTACGCTGGGCATGAAGAAGAGCTGGTGAAGGCTTTCAAGGAGAAGTTTCGAGCCTGGAAGGTTTATGCCAGGACGCATACGGACAAGGACCATGGGCATTGCCATCTCGCCGTGCTCGAGATCGACAGCAATTTTCACGGTCTCCGCTATTCAGGGATCGCCCAAGGCATGAGGGAATTGGCAATGGACCTGGAGAACCAGTACGGCGGGTTGAAAACCGGCCGTGGAGGGGATGACGGCTCGGATCCCCAAACCATCGCCCGCAACTGGAACATGGTGTTCTCGAAGAATGAGCTGGAACTGGCGGACCGCCTACACCGGGAGGGCAAGCGGAAGACCAAGGTCCCGGACAAGATGCTGCTGAAGGCCAAGGTGGACCTGCTGGTTCGGTCCTGCACAACCATTGACGAGCTGGTCATCCGGGGCAAGGCGGAGGGAATCGAGGTCCGCATCACCGAGCACGACGGCCAGAAGGGGGTCTCGTTCAGCGACGGCGTAACGCGGGTCCGGGGATCGGCGATCGGCTGGCCACACAGATTATTGGAGGATTGTTATGAGACTAAAAACGCTGGAGGGAAAAGCCGAGGAACTGGCTTTCGACGAGCAGTTGAACAGGCTGATCGACCCGGACGCCATGAGTCCGGAGCAGAAGGCCCTGCTGCGGGCCTTCGTGAACGCCGTGTGCCGGAGGATGGGCTGGGAGCCCTCTTCCGACTCCTCATTACCATCCTCACCAGACTCTGCCGATCCAACGACCGGGCCGAATGGGAATACTACCGTGCGTACCTATCCCCCAAACGGGTGAGACGCCGGCAGCCACCCCTGGATTTTTGGAACCCAAGAAAGGTACACTGAGCCATGCCTGAGTTTTCCAGCCGGGAGGAAGCGGAACGCCTTCAGAAGGTCCGGGAATGGGTCTGGCCGGACAAGGCCAAGCCCAAGCCCGAGGCCGACCTGCACGTGTTCGAGGCCAAGCCGGCCGACATGGAGACGACCGAATGGCTGGGCAAGCTGATGCTGGCGGCCCATCTGGAAGTCGCGGCGTTGAAAACCGAAATTGTCGCCCTGCGCAAGGACATTGGCGAGTTGAAGACGCTGCCCGACCGGATCGCCAACAAGTCCCTCGAGGGCATCCTAGCCTTGGCGAAGCCCCAGGCTTCCAGGCAGGGCATTCCGCTCCGGTTCAAGGCCAGGCCGGAACGCAAGCCTTGGTCGGCTTTGAAGGTCAACCTGATTTGGGCCGCGATCGCCGCGGCCGCCATCCTGGCGTTCGTCATCGCCCACCATGTTTAAGGACATCCAATTCACGTTCGGAAAAGGCCCGCGGGATTTCGTCCCGGTCCGGGAGGGCTGCACCATGGCGATGAGGTCCACCGACGGCACGCTGGATTTCATCTTCAGGGAGCCCGGCGGCAAGGAGCGCGTCGCCTCGCTCAAGGGTCGCAACCTTCACATGATGATCCCAAGGATCCTGCTCGGGGCGTACAAGAGCTTCGAGGCCGGACCGCTGCCGGATTGCCCGCAGGCGTTCGTAGAAAGCGTCAGGATCCTGGACCGCCTGCCCTTCGTGGCCCCGGTGTTTCACCATCCGGAGCGGAACCGGATCCCGGCCTGGATTTTTTGCGTCTGCCAGAAGACCGCCCGCTGGTATCTGCCGTACGCCGCCTGCGAGGCCTTCGGGCCGTCGCGCCGGTCCACGGTGGACGACAGGCTGTTCGTCCAGTTTTGGGATCGGATGAGTTTCATCATCACGCCGCGCCTGAACGAGTTTGTGCCGCTGCTCAAGGCCATGAAGGACTCCAACCTGACTCCGTCGAGCGGGTTGAACAAGTTGTCGGAGTGGCCGGACTGGATCTACCACGGCGGCGACCGGACCCGGTTCATCTGCGGAAGCATCGAGCACAAGCGGCTGGACCTGGCCGCCTCCGGGGACTGGACGCTCACGATCGACAAGCGGCCGTACTACGGGCCGTCCAACCCGGCTCCGTCAATGTCCAAAGCAGTGCCGCAGGGGATGGACATCTGAAGCCCGCGTGGCTTCGGAACGCCTAAAACCAGCTCGCTAAAGGGCGAGCCTACGGACCCATCCCAACACGCGCCGCACGTGCGGCGCATTTACTTGCTCAGCCCGATTATCGACCTCCCCCTGCAGGCACACTCCCCATTCACAGTGATCCTCGGGTTGCAGTCCTAACGGTGTGTCGGCGGCCTGTATTCCGGCCAGGGCACAACCTTACCATCCTTCCGGACCACCAGGAAATCCCTCTGCGGGCTGGGCGGTTGCCTGCGGACAGGCCTAGGCCGGAAGCATCTCCACAACGCCTGGATGCTCTGCCAGGCGATCCCGGCCAAACAGGCGTAGAAGCAGAGAGCCCCGAGGTAGCTGCCTGTGAAGAAGTCCCTGCAGGCTGCGTTGAAATGGGTGATCCCGAAGAAGTCGGTAAACACCAGGGCCCAGAAGCCGAGCATGAGGATGGCGAATAGCAGCATGGCTTTCACAGGCGGGCGATGTTGAGGGTCTGCAGGGCCTCGGCGTAGTCCTGTCTTTGCATGGGTTCGGCCACCGTCTCCTCGAGTACCAGGGAGTTGGCCGGGGTGTCGGCGATCATCCAGTAGTTGAAGGCGACGGCCCTTGACGGGATCTGGTGGACGTAGTGGGCGAAGGTGGTCGAGTCCACCGTGTGCCCGAGCCTGTCCATGACCAGGTGTGTGTCGTCGCCCAGGGTACGGTGAAGGTAGCTGGCGTAGGTGTGCCGGAGGATATTCCGGTCCCAGCTTGCGAACCCCGCGTCCCTCCAAAACTCCATCCAGCGCTTGCCGTGGTTGCAGGCCGGGCCGGCAGCGTCATGGCGGCCCCGGTCGCGTCGCGAGATGACCAGCACCGGCTGCTGGAACAGGGCCGGGTCGTCCAGGAAGGGCTTGAGGATGAGCTGGGCGTTCAGCGGAAGCGGAATGGTGCGGGACTTCTGCCGCTTGGCGACTTCGGCGGACACGTTCACCGTCATTTCGGCCTGGTTGATGTGCTCCCAGCGGAGCCGCTGGAGCTCGGCGGACCGGAGCCCGACGAAAAGGGCGAGCGTGACATAAGGGAGGTAATGCCGGTGGGATTTCGCCGCGGTCTCCACCAGGGAGACGGCCTGCGGGACTGTCAGCACCGTCGGCGTGAGAGGGTTCAGCGTCGGCGCCTTGATCTTGTCGAAGGGGTTGAGCTGGATGAGCTCCATGGTTTCCGCCCATCTCCACAGCATCCGGGCGTAGCGGAAGTAGGCGTGCCTGGAGTACGGCGGCCCCGGAAGGTTGTTGAAGAACAGGATGAGCTCCGGCCGGCGGATCGACGCGAACTCCCGGGCGCCGAACTTTTCGGTCACCGGCTTCAGCATGTTTTTCATCGGCTTCACATACGCGTGCCGCAGCTCGCCGGCCTCCTCCTGCCGCCGCTTGAATGCGAGGAAGTCCCCCGCGACTTTGTCGAGCGTGGCCGTGGTCGTCGCGTGGTTGGAGATGAAGAAGCCGGCGGCCTCCACCAGGTGGGACGGGGCGTTGAATCCCTTCGCCTTCAGGCTCGCGAACGCCAAGGCCGCGGCCTTCTGCTCGAGGGGGTCCAGCACCGTCTCCTTGCCGTACATGTCCTTCTGGGCGGCGAAATCCGCCAGCTGTTTTTCGGCCTCGGCCTTGGTGCCGAAGGTCAGCCGACGCCGTCCCCCGGCGATGTCGTTGCAGCTGTCCACCAGCCATCTGCCGCTTGGCAATCGGCGAAGTATCACGGACCCGCCAAGGCAGATTTGTGGCAGGATGTCAAGGAGCACTAGCAACTGAGTTGACTGTAAATCAATTGGTCTCCGACCTTCGATGGTTCGAATCCATCCTCCACCACCAACCGCGTTTCACGCGGAAGTTCCAAGTGGAACCGGATGGATGAGAACCATCGCGATGGTTCGACGGAGCGGAGCGGAGATGGGGCGCACGGTGCTGTCTCAATCTTCCACATCCCGGCAGCGCTGGTCGAGTTGGCGGGCGATGAGGTCGATCTGCGGGTCAGTCAGTACTGATCCTGCTTTCGGGAGGTCTTCCGAAAGCCACTCAGGCATCTTTACGCGCACCGGCCGCTGCCGCCGCGCTCCGATCACAATTGTTTAGGCCAGACCCTTTCCGACTTTTAGACCAGACCCTTTCCGACTTCGCCTGGAGCACGTAGCGAACCCACATGGAGGCATTACCAGAGAGTCGTTCTTGGTTTCTATGACCCACAACCCCGGCTTTGGCATTTCGGATCAGCTTGCAAGCACCGGTTCGAGAACAGAGCCGCTCGCCGCATGACGGCGGTGGTCAGAGCGCAGGATGGTAGTACAAGACCCGAGGGTTTTGCTGGTTGAGCTTTTGGGTGAACCGAGGCAGGTTGTCCTTATGGCAACGATGTCCGCGAAAGCCCTGGGCCTGATTCTTTGCGGCGCCGTGGCGACAGCCGGCGCTACGGATCTTCCTCCCCTGAGCGATACGGCACCCACGGGGGAGCACTTTCCCGGCAAGTTCATCTGGGCGGATTTGTTCACCGCCGATCCGGCGGCCGCGCAGGCGTTTTACACGGGCCTCTTCGGATGGGAGGCGACAACGATCGAGCGCGCGACAACTTCGGGCACGCATTCGTACATCGCACTGGCAAACGGCGGCGAACCCGTCGCTGGCATCGCCCGTCGGCCCTCGCGCATGCCGGACGCGGTCCACGGCCGCTGGGTGGGCTATGTTTCCGTGCCCGACGTGGCCAAGGCGCTGGCGGCGGCAACGGCCGCGGGCGGACGCGTGCTGTTCCCCGCGAGGGATCTGCCGTTGCGCGGAACGCAGGCGATTTTTGTCGATCCCGAAGGTGCTGAACTCGGCGTGCTCCACTCCAGTTCCGGCGATCCGGGCGAATATGCGTCGGACCCCGGCGATTTGATCTGGGCCCAGCTTTTCGCGCGCGATCCCGCCGCCGAAGGCCGTTTCTATGCCTCCATCGCCGGCTGGGAGGCCTTGCCCGACACCCGCAGCGATCGTCCCAACGTGTTCGTCCTCGCCAGTGGTGGTTATTCGCGCGCCAGCGTGGCGCCGCTGCCCCCGCGGCCGCAGGCCAAGCCCGGCTGGCTTCTGTTCGTCCGGGTGGCGGACGTGAAGGCGGCCGCGGCAAAAGCGATCAGCCTCGGCGGCCGAGTCCTCGTCGCGCCGAGCGACGCTCCGGCCGAGTATTGGCGCGCAGTGATCGCCGACCCCACGGGAGCCGTCATCGGTTTGGTGCAATTGCAGGAGCCGGGTAAACCCGAGGAGCAGCCATGAAGCCCGCCACCAAACGTGTTTTCACTTTGCTCGCGCTCCCGGCGATCGCGTTGGTTTTGGGCGGATGCGGGGGCGTCGCGGTGTCGGGCCGCGGCTATACGTCGGTCTATGGCGACTACGGCTACGTCGGGCCTTGGGATAGCGGCGGGGTCGAGGTCGAGGGAGGCTACTTTGTGGCGCCACCCTACGGGCGCTCGGGTGGGGACCGCCGGGATGAAGATAGCCGCCGCCGGGAACCAGCTGCACCGGAGTGGGGCCGCACCCCGGAACGCCCAGCCCCGGTTCAACACGCCGCCCCGGTTCAACGAGCGGCACCGCGCCCGATTCCGTCGATTCCGAACAATCCTCGTCCGGCGCCCCAGCGCGGAGGCAGCGACAAGACCAAGCGTTGAGCGCCGGCTGCGTCGGCAGGGCCACCGGGTTACGGCTGGCAGCTGGAGGCAACGCACGGATTCTTCGCCATGGACGAGAAGCACTGCAGTCATCTGGCGCGCCACGCCTGGCGGTTCGTAGCACCATCGGTGCGCCACATTTCGGACAAACCGGCGCGGTTTCAAGGATGCGCGCCTCGGCCGCTGCCGCCGCGCTCCGATCACAACTGTTCAGACCAGACCCTTTTCAGCCGTCCCCTTGGTTGAGGAGAGTTTCCGCGCCGGCAGGTCGTTACTTTGGCGCCGGTACCGAACCAGTATAAAACACTTCACCCGTTCCGCCCGTGACGAGGTCACCGGCCTGCTTGAGCAGATTGAGCGTTGGCCCGACGAGAGACATCAGGACGCTCGGCTTCTCCACCACCGGTTTCTGGAAAGGACCGTGAATCTTCTGCTTCACCTTGACGCGCCCCTGGGCATCGATCAGCGCGATGGTCACGTCATCGAACTGTTCGTTGGCGAAATCAATGCTTCCTTTGAGGGCGATCCGGTTCTTTTGGGTCGCCATGGCCACGTCCCCGGCCTGCGCCACGCCGTGCTCGACCTTCCAGTCGGAGAAGAGCCTCCCGATGCTGCTGCTGCCTCCCGCTCCCTCGAAGATGCTCCCGAAGGTGTATCCCTTCGTGACCGCAAGGCCGATAGGTCCGGCAAAAAAGAAGGCGCCTACATCCACGAGGTTGAAGTTCTGACTGGACGCAAACCGGGCAAACTCCCGGTCGAGGTCGTGGCCGTGGAGCGTAAGATTCTCGCCACGCAAGGAGACCTCTCCCCGGGCCGTCTGCTTGATCTCCTGGACGGTCTTCCCCTGCAGCGACAGGCGGGCCGAGAAATCCATCGATCCTTCCGCGGCCTGCTTGGGATAAAGGGTCTTGAGGTACTCCTCGATCCGGAACTGTGACAGGGCGGCGCGGACGGAATAACGGGGAACGGGATCGGAAAAATCCGCGCCGATGCTCCCGGCCCCCTGCCCGCCGAGAAAACGCATCGTGACCGGATCGAGCATGAAGATGCCATCCCTGCCCTGGCAGGTAAGCTTCACCTCGGAAAACACGAGGCGCTTCGTCCGGATCTCCCGGCAGGCGAATTCTGCGGTGAGGGAAAGATTCTTCAAAAGCTCCGCGCCATTCCCTCCGGCAATCCGCAGGTGGCGCACATCCAGGTTGTAGTTTTCCACCGTGAATCCTTCCCCCGATTGTTCGTCCCCATAGAGGAAAGCCCCGTCGGAGAGGGAAAGATGGTCGAGGACCAGGGCGGCAAACGTCCCCTGGGCCTTCTCCCGTTGTTCGAAATTGAACCTGCCGTCGCGGTCCCGCTTAACAGAGATCCTGGGGCGCTGCAGCCTGATCCCCCGGATCCGGACCTGCCTGTGGAGCAGGGGGAGGAGGGCGAGCTCTAGGCGGGCTTCGTTCGCAGACGCCACATCCACCCCCCGATTCCCGATGTGCACATCAGCAAGCCTGACTTGCAGGCCCGAAGAGAAGGCGATTCCCAGCCGGCCGCCAACGCGGACTTCCATCCCCAAGGCTGCGGAGGCGGCCCGTTCCAACCGGGATTTGTAGACATTGGTGTCCACAAACCAGAACAGCACCACCGGGATGAGGATGAGCAGCCCCAGGAGCCCGGCGATGGCGAAGAGGATTTTTTTCAGTGGTTTTGTCATGCGCGCTCCGGTTGCTGGCAGCTACTAGCCCTTCTCCCTGGCCCTTGCGACTGGAGCCGTTCGCACCGCCGCGACGAAGCGGCTTTAAGGATTCAAACGCTGAGCAAATACCTTTTTCACCGCTTCCGCCACTCCCCAATCACCATTGTTTAAACCAGATTCCTTCCGACTGCCCCCGTAGGGTAACACCCCATGTCACCCGGTTGGGGATCAGTGTAGTTTCATGGAACTATGCCTGATGCCCCGGTCCCCACTCCCGAGAATACTGCTGTTCCTGTCCCCAGCTCCGAGAAAACCGCCACCCCGGTCCCCAGCCGCGAGAAAACTGCCGCCCCGGTCACCACTCCCGAGAAGACGGCTGCCCCGGTCAGCGGCCTCACGATATTTGCGGCTCCTGACTCCAGCCCCGCGGACACCGACGCCCCTGTCCCCCGCCCGGCGAAGAAACACACTTTGACGATCGCACTCGGTGTGCTTTGCGGCGTCTTTTTCATCATCATTGCCGTAATCTGGAGCCAGGTCAGCGCCCGGAACGACACCATCATGGAAATCCGGAACCGGTCGGATCAGCTTCAGGCCGGCACGAACCAGTTGCTCGCTCAATTGGATGAGGCCAAGGCCGCCACGGCCGGACTTCAGAAACAACTGGATGGGGCCGAGGTTGAATTGGTTCAGCTCAAAGCCGAATCAACCAAGACCAAGGCCGGCGCGGCCGAGCTCCAAACCCAGTTGGAGAAGGCCCGGGTGGCAGCCACCGGTTTCCAAACGCAGATGGAGGAAGCCAAGGTTGTCTCCATCAAGCATCAGGGGGAAGTGGAGATCGCCCACGCCCAGACCGCCGTGATGCAGACGGAGTTGAACAAGGCCAGGGACGACATGGTCCAACTCCGGGCGCAGTTGGCCGCAGCCAAGGCCCTGACTGCCGAGTTGCAGGCGAAACTGGAGAAAGCCGAAGACGAAATCGCCCAGCGGCAAAAACCACCGGCGAAGAAATAGTCGCTGGCCCTCGCGGCGACCCATTTGGCTTACCTTCCCGCCGCTGGTTTCAAGGATGCGCGCACTGGCCGCTGCCGCCGCTTCCGGTCACAACTGTTTGGACCAGACCCTTTCTGTCTTCTCCCATTCGGGCCGGCGCTGAGAATGTCACTTAATAGGTGACACGTGTTTGCGGGCGACAGGCAGGGAAGATGTCACTTAATAAGTGACATGGTCCTACGTGGATTTTCGAGGTTCAGGCCGGCCGGCGCCCATGCCGCACCATCGCCAGCCAGGCGAGCAATTCCAGGGCACGCTCGGCGTCCGGCATTTGCGTGCATCCGGCAAAGTAGGCATGTACGCGCTGTCGGGGGAGTCCGAGCAAACGCCCCAGGTTGGCCTGACCGCCGTACCGGACCAGATACGGCCGGACCGCCCGGGCCAGGGCATTCCAGAGCGGCGTGTCTCTGCCGGGACGCAAGGTGAGCCCGCGCCGTTTCGATCGCGGAATCCGGAAGGCTTGGTGGGAGTGACGCGCCATATCGGCGGCGGCCTCCAAGATAAGCAGCATCAGCTGCGATGGTAGTTGGAGTCGTTTGGGGATGTGCACAGGGGACATGGAAGCCATTTCATTGGTTTGCGGACGGACGGCAATCCTTCCGATGACGTCAGCCGTGGCGCTTCACACTTTCGATGGTTTCAAGGATGCGCGCACCGGCCCCGGCAATATTCCTCCCCGAGAACATGTCACTTAATAAGTGACATGTGGTTCAGGTGAAGGCGGGCGGAGAATGTCACCTATTAAGTGACATGTTGCGGACCGGGGCGGGCGTTGACGGCTGCGGCGTGACGCTGACGATCCGGTCCGAAGGGCAGGACCTTTGCGCCCGCCCGACGGCGGGCTTACCCCGCCGTCCCGTTGCAAGACTTAAAACCTGACCCCCGCTTATCGGGCCTGGAAAGCAAAAAGAGGCCGGCAGCGAACTGCCGGCCCTCGGCAAAGGAAGGGGGACTTCAGTTCTTCCCGGTTTTCTTCCCGGCCTTGCTCTCGAAGAATTCGCGCAAAACCTCCATGCGCATGCGGCGGCGATCATCCAGCTCGATCTCCACTTTGCTGCGCTGGACCTCATTCCGGGCCATGAGCCCGCGGATTTTCCTG
>CAIVSK010000086.1 GCA_903908495.1 Akkermansiaceae bacterium | reverse complement strand
TCCAAGCGGGTTCTCAAAGAGATTGATTCGATTTCGTATTGAATCAAGTCTTTGCCAAGTCCAGCGGGGGACGCGGGATTTGGGGGCCGTGAGCAGCGCCGCTCTCCGATGAAGGAATCAAGTTTATGAGCTTTGCCGCAGTTTCAGGCGGGACCGGATCGTCCGCGGGTTTGTCCCTGGCCCCGCCGGGCAAGGTTGGCAACATAGCCTTCCGTCTTCTAACCTGGCTGATGGCCATGATGGTCTTGGCGCTCTTGGTGCTGCTGGGCTGGACTCTCCAAAAAGGATCGGCTCTGTCCCTCACCAGGTTCGGCTGGGATTTCTTTGCTCAATCCGACTGGAATCCGGTCAGCGGGGTCTTTGGCGCGTACACCTTTATATTCGGGACCTTTATCTCCTCCTTCGTGGGATTGCTCATCGCCCTGCCGTTAAGCCTGGGGACGGCGGTTTATTTGACCGAACTGGCGCCGGGCTGGGTGCGGCAGCCGGCCATCTCGATGATCGAGATGCTGGCGGCCATTCCGAGCGTGGTCTTTGGTCTTTGGGGCATGCGGGTGCTTGTGCCGTGGCTGCAGAACGGTCCGTATCCCCTGCTGCAGAAGTACCTGGGTTTCCTGCCATTCTTCCAGGGGCCGATCCACGGGAGGTGCATGCTTTCGGCGGGGATCATCATCGCCATCATGATCCTGCCCATCATCACCTCCGTCTCGCGCGAGATTCTCCGTTCGGTGCCCGATCTGCAGCGCGAGGCGGCCTACGCCCTCGGGGCGACCCACTGGGAGGTGATCCGCATTGCCGTGCTCAGCTACGCCCGGCGCGGCCTGTTTGGCGCCGCGGTCCTCGGGCTCGGCCGCGCCCTGGGCGAGACCATGGCCGTCACGATGGTAATCGGCAACCGGCCGGTCATCAGTGCCTCCCTGTTTGCGCCGGGCTACACGCTGGCCAGTGTGATCGCCAATGAGTTTACCGAGGCCACCACCGACATGTATCTCAACGCCCTCTTCGAACTGGGCCTGGTGCTGCTGGCCGTGACGATCCTGGTCAATGTCGTCGCGCAACTCATGTTGCGCACGCTTTCGCACGGCGCCTCGGGCAAGGTCAATTGATCCCGCCATGAGCGAGACGCGTCACATCCAGCCGGCCGCCGCCCAGCACTCCTGGCGCAAGTTCAAGAATGGGGCGATGACCGGGTTGTTGTTCGCGTGCGCGCTGCTGGTCATGGCCCCGCTTTTCCTCGTCCTGTACTTTCTGATCCGTGAAGGCGCCTCCGCCCTTGATTGGAATTTTCTCACCCAGCTGCCCAAACCCACGGGCGAGGCGGGGGGGGGTATGGCCAATGCGATCGTCGGGACGCTGGTTTTGCTCGCCATGGCCGCGGTCATCGGCGTGCCCCTGGGTGTCATGGGGGGAATCTACCTCGCGGAGTACGGTTCGGACCGGGCGAACTACTGGCTTCGCTTCGCCGCCGACGTGCTGAACGGCATTCCCTCCATCGTCTGGGGCATGGTGGTCTATGTGCTGCTCGTGGTGCCCTTCAAGACGTTCTCGGCCTATGCCGGCGGCGTCGCCTTGGGCCTCATGATGGTGCCACTCGTCATGCGGACGACCGAGGAGGTGCTCATCCTCGTGCCCCAGGGATACCGCGAGGCCGGCCTCGCGCTGGGGATCGCCCGCTGGAAAATCATCACAGTGATTGTCGTGAAAACCGCGCTGAAGGGCATCGTCACCGGCG
>CAIVSK010000085.1 GCA_903908495.1 Akkermansiaceae bacterium | reverse complement strand
TTTCGGGTCCATAGGTTGGTTTGGTTCGGTTTCAGTTTCTAGCAGAGCGTTGAACACCGGCTCGGATTCCCCGATGCGCGGCGTGTTGGTCAGGCCGATGGAGATCAGCCGGTCGGGGGCAAAGTTTTTCTGGCCCTTGGGCGAGTCCCAGCGCGGGGAAGGATAGATCCACCAGCCCTCGGCCTTGTTTTCATCGCCCAGTGAATTCCACTCGGCAAAGCCCCACAGGCCGTCGGCCCGCGCATCGAGCTTGCTGATCTTGCCGATGCGCCGGTCGTCGGGCCAAATCTCCGGATCCACGTCCGGATGGCCGTGATAGATCGGAATCCCGCGGAACAACCGCCCCAGGGTGCCGAGCATCGAGTTGAACTCCCCCTCCATCGCTTTGGCATTCTCCATGGCCACATGCTGCGGCCGCCCCGGCGTCTTGCCGCGGAACACGCCGTAGGGCGAAATCTTGAACCAGCCGTCGGCCGACTCCGAGAAGTCGATGGCCTCCGCCGGGTCCAGCGCATTGGCCACCGCCGCCTCGCGCGCTGCGGCTTCCGGGCTGGCATTGGCTACCGCCTCGCGGCTGTAAGAAGCGCGCGGACCATCCCGCTTGCTCATCTTATGCCACAGCGCCCTCGCCTTCTTCAGGGACCCGAATACGTAGCCCTCCTTGACAAGCTGGTTGAACATGGATGGATCTCCCGCATCGCGCGCCACGAGAGCGGCGAATATTTCTTCACTTGGACGGCCAAGGGCGTGGAGTTCGCCCGCTTCCTGCGCTTCGTCACCGGGGAGCTCGGCCTTTCCCCGCGGCTCTTCGGGGTGCTGGCCGTGTTTTGCGAGCTTCACGGACTTGCCGTGGAGCAGGAGGGAGGCGAATAAATTCTTGAGGTATTGGGGTTTCATGATATCTTGTGGGTGCCGGTTGCTTGGTGGCGTTTCGGACGTCGTGTTCCTGGTTTTGCAAGGAACAGCCAACGCACCGGTTTTTTTATGGGGTGTGGATGCGCATGGAGATGAATGCCAGGCGGCGTTTTCCCGGCCGCACCTCCGCTGTCGCCACGAATTTACCGTCCAGTCGTTTGGTGAAAAAGAGCCGGTGCTGGCCGTCCTTGGAATCGATGGATCCGCGCTGGACACTGTCCGGAGCGTCCAGGACTTCCGGCAGCCGTAGAATGTCGGACGGCTTGACCGGGCGCTGGCCCGGCATGAGTTCAGCGGCACCGTGGCGCAAGTCCGCATGGCGCAGGCGGGAGGGTTCCACATATTTCACATACCCTTGGATGTTTTCCCCCGCCGTCCCTGCCATGGTCGCAGCCTGCTTGCTGACCGATCCCAGATTGCTGCCCTTGGAATTATTTCCCGCTGCGGCATCGGCCATCACTCGCACCAAGACATGTTCCTGATCCTCCAGGCTCATCTCCGCCGCGCTCGTCATCGATCCATGATGCTGGTTGCCCCGGAAAGGATGACCCGGAGAATCGCCATTCTCCACTTCCTCCGCCCCGTCGCCCAGGTAGGCGGAGGCCATTTCCCCGGCCAGCAGGACGGAGAGGTTGTCCGCATCGCCGGCCAGCGCCGGCATGTCGGCGGAGATTTTCCGCAGCGCGGCGCGCATGGCGGAGAAATCCGCCTGTTGATAGGCCCCGTACAGCGCGTCGCCGAGCGGTTGCAAGTCCGCCGCAAGGGCCTTGCGCAAGTCCTGCAGGCCGGTGTCTACGGCGGAGTTATGCAAACTCTCGGACAGGCTGCCCGGCACCACATCGGCGCTCATGCCGGGGGCCGGTCCTTTGGCCATCGGCTGCAAGGCGTCCGCACCATCCTTGGCGGCGGGCAGGTTGAGCCGTTCCATCAGCGCGCTGGACGACACCTTAGCGCCGCGGTCCGCCAGTTGGGTGGCGCTGGTCACGATCTGGTTGCTGTCCTCCTGGATCGGCACCACGAGCTCAACGCGAGCCAGCGGTTCCACGCCGTTGCCGAAGTGCCACTCGATGACCAGGCGGGAAACTTCCGCCAGCGTCTCGGCGAGGGTTTCCGCATCATCCCGCAGCAAAATCTCCGTCTCCTTTTCCTGCAGCGAGGCACCCGCGCCCTTGCTGTGCTGGCCGGATGACATGGAGCTGAGGTCCGCGCCCCGATAGAGCGCGGCCATGCGCCGGTCGATCCGCTCGATGACCGCGGGCATCGGCATCCCGGCCGGGTTGCCCGCCGCCTGGATGATTTCTATGGGCTTGGCATGGGTGCCGTCGTCCCCGGTGATGAGCGAGCACCAGTCATGACCGAAGGCCATCACGGCGGCCTCCATGGCCAGGGCTTCCGGCGTGCCGGACTTGGCGGAGGTGCGGCCTAACACACCAGGCACGGAAAACTTCTCGCTGAAGATGAGCCAATCATTGAAGGCCGAGCGCTTGGCCAGGTAGCCGATGGAGCAGGCGATCATCAGCCCGTCGCCCACGGTCACCATCCACTCGCTGTCGTCGAGGTCCTCGCCGGTGATGGCGGACATGCTTTTGAGATAGCGCAGTTTGCCCGTGGTGTTTTCAAACAGCCACAAGGGGACAAACTCGAAGGTGGCGCGCAATTCACCATTGGGGCGCACATCCCAGATGATGTGATGGGCCGCATAGCGGTACGAGGTGGCCGTCATCATCTGTTTGATGAGCCGGCGGAATCCGCCGCGCTCGTTGCGATCGTAAGAATTCACCGCGCGGCACGCTTTCCAGAAGCGCTGCAGCACGGCCTGGTGCTCCAGCCCGGCCTGGCCGCTGTCCGCGTCCACCACCACCTGCATGTCGAGCTGGCTGACGTCCTTTTCGCGCTTCGGCTTGACCGATGAAAGCATGTCATCGCGCTCCGCCATCTTTTCCCACAGCAGCACCGCCTCGCGGATCCGGCCGTGCTCGAAGCTTTCCAGCACCCGGCTGAGCATCTCCGGCTTGAGGTACGGCAGCGGGTTGTGCTTGTTCTGGCGGATGTAGCGCAGCGCCTCGGCGGAGGTGTGCAGCGGCCCGCTATCGGCGGTGATCGGCGCGACGTTGGCCACGGCCTGATTCTGGCGCTTGGACGCCGGTTTTCTGCGCTTGCGGCTCATCGGGCGGCCCTCCCTTCGCGGTCACCGGACGCATTGCCGCCTGTCTGCCTTGCACAGCCTTGCAGTTCGCCGATCTCGCAGCCCGCGCCCATTCGCGCGGCAGCGGGGCACACCCCGCTAGAATCGACGCACAGCGCGTTTGTCAAGGGAGTGAAATCGGAATGATGGAATAAGCGTTTCATGTTATCCTGCGTAGCGTGCACTGCGGCGTTTCATGGGGAGGGTTTGGAGGGCGACTACGGCCTTGTGGATGACCGTGGCTCCGAGCAGCTCCGCCAGGGCGGAATAGCCGTCGGCGAGCAGAAGGTGGTTTTCGCATTCATCGACGAACTCGCCCTTGTCGGTTTTCTCCGAGCCGGTCACCAGGTGGGCTTCCAGCGTCTCGACGATGGCGGGGCTGCCC
>CAIVSK010000084.1 GCA_903908495.1 Akkermansiaceae bacterium | reverse complement strand
GAGATCGGCGCGGTTGAACGCCAGCAGCGAGAGGGGAAACTGGAAATAGGTTCCCGCGCTCATGGTATTTTTGCCAGCGGGCCTAAGACGCTGGCCACAAGTTCCTGCGCCCGGCGACGGCGCTTTTTCCGCGCCCGAAGAATAACGCACTCGGGTGAGGTCAAAAGTTCGACGAGCCGGCGCGTGCTGCCTGATTGCCGGTTAAGTCGAAAAAGCGGAAACGTCCTGCTCACCTCGCACCGGACCTTTCAAGAGTGGGGCTTGGCGCGGGCTTCCGGTTAACAGTCCGGGGCAAGGGCGAAAGGACCTTGGTCGTGGTGGCGGTCATGCTGCGCTTTCTTTCCCCAAGCGTTGCAGCAATTCGATGGCCTGCGGCACGGGTAGTAACACGCGACCGCGAATCCTACCGGGGAGGCGAACGCGAGTAAGCTGGATCAGACCTTTCGATTCCGCAGCGTACCACCATGATCGCGACAGGTGGCAAACGGAGTCGCCGCCGATGGGCGGAAGGGGGACAAACTCGGGATGAGCGGGTGTGAAGACCGCTGTGGGGGATTGGGTAGTTGTCATGGGCGTTCGAATTGAACGCCCTGACACAATTCATTCGTGCGCGGACGGGCGAGAATCAGGGACGACTTTCGAAAAAGCCGTCCTCAACTCCCTACGCATTAGGTCGCGGGCCGGTGAGTTTGGCCCTTTTCAATCCAAGCTCCCGCGCATACTTCGCAACCGTGTTTGGTTTCAAGGTGCGTTTCGGCGTCATTCGCCTCCCAATGAAGGCGGCGAGTTCTTCGTCCATGAAATTGAACAAGCCGTCCCGGCGCCAATGCCGGGCCAGCAACCATTGCGCCTGCGTTTTCTGCGGGTTCTTTTCTCCGCCCGCCATGCGCTCATAGTGCCGCGCCAGCTTGGTGACAAGGGAGGGATTGCGCATAAAATCTTTCCACCCGTCCCAATTCGCAGGGGCCAAGCCCGGAGCCACGGCTACTAGATCGTAGGCGGTCTGCGCGAGGCTCGCCAAGGGATACTTCTGTTTCAGAAGCCTTATGACGGCGGCCTGTTGCTGCTCCGCTGCCGCTTCCCCGTGTCGGCGCTTCTCTCCGCTCTGCTTGCTGGCTGCTTTCCGTGGTTGCGGTGATTCCCGGAGTTTTTGAATCGCTTCAAATATCCCCCGCGCCTCGTGTTCGTCTTTGGGCAAATCCGGCAGGTAAATACTTTCCGTCAGTTCTTCCCGGCCATCCGGCAAGACATTCCAAACCGCAATTTCGGCCCGGTAATCCTTGCCAAGAATCGCTTGAGGGGGTGCCAGCGGATACCATTTTAGACAGATTGCCTTGTTGAAACGAACCAAAGCAATCGCCTCAAATTCCGGGATAAAAGCCGGAATGTCATCCGGCAGCGGCCCCGAGTCATGCGCGGCTTTATTCCAGACAACCACGCAGCACGCCCCGGCTTTCCCTCCGGCTAGATTGCGGAGGGTACAGGAAAACACGCAGCGCCCCTTTATGCTCATGTCACAGTCCCCCGGTTGCATCAGGCCGCTTGGTGATGACCTTGCGCTTGGAACGCGACGGGATTGATTCGATGGCCTGCCGCTTGGTGTCATCGGCAACGTGCGTGTAGAGATCATTCATTGCCAGCGTGGAATGTCCGGTGAGCTTGGCGCGTAGCTCGATGGACACGCCGGCGTCCGCCAGCATTGAGGTAAAGGTGTGGCGCAGGGAATGGAATCCGAGCCGGTAGAACGTCCGGCCCATGCCGTGCTTTTCCTTTCCCGCCCGGCGGTCAATCCCGGCGGCAGCAAGGATGGCGGCAAATTCCTTGGAGAGTTTGGCCCGGTCTCCGGCCTTCACCCCGCCAAGGGTCGGACACAGAAAGCCGTCCGCCTTGTCCGAGGACGGCAGGGTGAGCAGGTAGGTTTCAAGGTCGGGGTGAATCGGAACCATCAATTCATGCTGCTTGTGGCTTTTCTCGGGAGTGAAACGGATTTGCTTGCGAGTGTAATCCACGCTCGACCAGCGCAGGCCGGTAGCGTCCCCGAGCCGTGCGCCGAGGTAGAGCCCAAGATTCGCAGCCGTCCGCCAGTCGCGCCGATGCGCCCGCTCTGCGGCAGATAGCGGCTTGCCCTCGGCGTCGGCAGTGGCGGACAGATAGGTGAGCAGGGAGGAAAGCTCGCCCTCGGAAAACGGGTCGCGGGTTTCCGCTTCCGCCTCGGGAATCTCGACCGCGCCCATCGGACTCTTGAGCAGCAGCCCTTTGCCCTCCGCGTCCTTCAGAAATTTCCCGAGGGGCTTGAGATCGCTCTGAATGGTCTTGGCCGACCGGCCCGCGTCGAGGCGGGAGTCCGCGAAAAGCTGGATTTCGTCGGCGGTGAGAGATTCAAGGGGAGCGTTGGCCCGCGCCGGGCCGATGAATTCAAGAAAGGTTTCAATGACCGCCTGATACCGCGTGTGCGTCGTTGGCCTGCGCCGCTGCTCCACGCGGGCAAGGCATTTCCCGAACCACGCCCGCACCGTGATAAATTGAAGCTTCTGACCGCTGACTTCCCGGTAGAGCCCGGCCAAGATGGAACGGGCGGCGGTCGAGGTGAAAGCGCCCACCCTAGCGCGAAGCAGGCTTTCCTCGATGGCCGACAGGAACGTCTCGGCCTTCTTGCGGTCGGTTTCCTTGGTGGACTTGAAATGCTGTCTGCCATCCGGCGTGCGGTAGCTGACATACCAGAACGGCGATTTGAGCTTGTCTCGGTGAAGTGATGCCATTCCCAAGTCCTAACAAATTCCTAACGTGCGTCAATGTTTTTGGATGTTCGCCAAGAGCTTTTCTACAGTGAGAGGGAAGTCCTCCAGAGGGGCGCGAAGAAACTCCGTGTTCAAGTCGTCGGCAGGCAGTTGGTCAAGCAGCGCGGCGATGCGCGCCCGCAACGCCGCCGAATCCGCGGGTGGAAACCTCATGGCGGCCAGCAGCGTGACATGGAGGGCAAGCTGGTAGGCGCCGAGCGCCAG
>CAIVSK010000083.1 GCA_903908495.1 Akkermansiaceae bacterium | reverse complement strand
GGGTCGGTTTCGGCGAGTGAGGCGGCCATCTGACCGACGATTTCTCGGTTCTCGGATTTCTGCCAATCCTCGCCGGATAGATTCCGGACCATCAGCGCGATGACCTGTTGGGCTTGTGCCGGATCGGTCCCCATGTTTGCCTGCGCGATCTGGCGGAATGCCGCAGTCTGCTGGTCTCCAGTCAGGGTTTTGGCCCAGGCCAGTGCTTTCTCCGGATCCTGCATGGCCCATTGGCCGGCGACTGCCGCGGTGACCTCGTCGCGGATGAGCGGGTCGCTGATGTTAGCCAACTTGGCCACCGATTGCGCGGGATCGGCATCGGCAAGTTCCCGATAGATTTGCGCGAGCGCCTGTTTTTTCTGGCTGAAATCCTGCAAGTCATCGGCCCAGGAAAGCGCCTTGTCAGAATCGATCGACGCCCATCGATTGGCGATGGTTTCGATCGCCCCGGTGGATTCCTGGGTGGTCGGCTTCAAGCTGGCCAGTTGCTTCGCCGCCATTTCCGGATCATTGTAGGCGAGGCCCCAAAGCTCATGCATTTTCGCCTGTTGCCGCAGCGGACCCTCCGGGATTTTTTCCAACCAGGCACCCACGGTTGCGGAATCCCCGGCACCCCAGCCATTGCCCAGATAGAGCGCCTTGGCCTCCGCCGTGGGCAGTTGCCCCGCCCAGGCTAACAAATCGTCGGAGTGATTCTTGCGGCACACCCCACCCAGCGCCTGCATCGCCTGGATCCGCTGGGCCGGGGTCTTCAATCCCTGGATCGTCTCCTTGGTTTTGCCATAATCGAGCATGGCCATATTTACGAAGATCTGTTGCATTCCGCCCCAGGGGTCGTTGGATCTGGCGGATGGGTTTTCATCTAACAACGCAAGAGCGGCGCTCGGGTCGCTGCGGGACAAGCTGTTGACCGCCCACGTCAGCGCGTTGGCCTTCTCAATGGCGCGGGGCAGGCCCTTGGCCCAGGCCACGGCGGCGCCCACATCCTGATCGGCCATGGCCATCATCAAGGAACTCAGGCAGGCATCGCGCATTTTGCCCAAGGGCAGGGAGCTGAATGCCTCCTTGGCCATTGCCGGATCCTGCATGGCCCATTTGTTCATGATCGTTCTGCTATACTGCTCGCCCTCCGAGCTGTTCAGCTTGAGGACCATCGCAAACGCCCGCTTGGGATCCGTATCGGCTAGGCTGGAGAGAACGGTGAAGCGCAAACGGTCTTGGGTGTCCGGGTCCATCTGTGCCAAACGGGCCAGGGTCGCATCAATGTCCACCCTTGCCATCGCAGCGAACGCGTAGTCCAGCGCCTCGAAGCGCTGCATGCTATTTTGTGCCAGGCCATGCTCGATGAGTCCTAACGGATCGACCTCCGCCCATTTCTGCAACAGCACCGCCCGCAGCGATGTCTCGCCATAATTGAAAAAGTTCGCCTGATCGGGAGCGTCTGCCAGCAGGCGCTTGATGGTGGGCAAATCCATGTGATCGACCGCCGCCATCATCGCCGCGCCCTTGCGCGCGGCGCCCATGGCGGAGAAGTTGCGCGCCAAATCGGCATAGCGAGGGGTTCGCGTCCGTTGGCCACCGGGCTCGGTCCCGCGCTCACCGGCAACCGCCTGCGATCCGCTCGTCACAGGCCCGGGGAAAGGAGTTTTCCGTGCCGTGCCTGCCAAATATCCGAGCAACAAACAGCCGCTGGCCAGCACAAGAGCTTTGATCGGTTTCACAGACAGGACCCTAGCCCCTGCCGCCCGATTGACAATGCCAATTCGGCACTTCCCAACGTTTGGAGTTTCGGCTAGTCTGATTGCAAACCCGCCAACCACCACCCACCGAATGCCCATCATGAAACACAGCCATTGGATATCAATCACGGCCGCCCTGATCGTCTGCGCGGCGAGTCCCGCCGCCATGGCCAAAGCCAAGCAAGCGGCCAAGGCGAAAGACCCCAAGCTGCCCCCTTCGGCGGAAAGCGCCCAGGTTTTCCACAAATATGACGTCGATCACAATGGCACCCTCAACGTGGATGAAGCGACAGCCATGGCCAACGATTACCGGCACAACCCGAGCGATCCCGCCCTCAAGCATTTCGACACCGACCATGACGGCATCCTCAGCGACCAGGAAATCATGGCCATCCCCGCTCCCAAGGGAACCCCCAAGGCGAAGGCCAAAAGTGGTTGAGCACCACGAAGTCCCCGGCCGTTAGCCAGGAGGGATCCCCGGCGGACCGCCCAACACTGGCAGTCTAGCGCGCTCCGAGCGGAAAACAGGCGTCCCTCCTGTGATGGAAGACAGCGCTTCCAGCCTGTCTGCGCCTGAAACGACAGGTTGGAAGCCCGTCGTGCATGACAGGCTAGAAGCCTATCCTCCTTCTAAACTGACAGTATTGTGCGGACCGCCGGTCGCTTGCGCAGGGACGTCTTGTGACGGCGCTCTGCGAGCGTCGATGCCACAGCAGTGCGCGTTACCTGCGCCAACAACGGTCGCAGACCGCCGCAAGATCTCCAGCTTGACATGCAGCATACCCTTAGCTAACCTGACTCACCATGATCACCGCCAACATGCACGAAGCCAAGAGCCGCCTCTCAGCCTTGGTCAAAGCCGTCGAAGAGGACGGCGAAACGGTCATCCTTTGCCGCAACGGCAAGGAAGTGGCCACGATCCAGCCATGGTCCCCTGCCACCCAAAAGGTCAAACGCCTGCCCAAACCCACGCTCACCCTCAAGGTGAAGTTCGCTCCCGGTTACGATCCAACCGAAGCTGCGTCAGAGGAAGAATGGCCATCCGAATACCGATGATCCTATTCGACACATGCACCTTGTTGTGGCTTTCCTCAGACCAAGAAAAGCTGAGCCAAGCTGCCATTTCCGCCTGGGAGAATTCCAGCGACAGGCGCTATTTCAGTGCCATCTCAATGTTTGAGATCGCCCAGAAAGTCGCCATCAAAAAACTTTTTCTCCCCCAATCCCTCTCAAAGTGGCACCAGGAACTGGCACGGCTTTTTTCACTTGAGGAAATCCCGGTGGACTCCGCCGTCGCTATCAAGGCCGCCACGCTGCCTCCCATCCACAGGGACCCCTTTGATCGCCTCATCATCGCCACCGCCCTGATCCACAAACTCACCATCGTCACCTGCGATGAGAAAATCATCCAATACCCGCGCCTCAAAACCCTCTGGTAAGGCCATCGGCACGACCGTGGCCCTGGCCCGGTCAAATGTTAGAGCGGCAAAGAGCTGATTCATCTTAATTGATTGAAGGCGGTTTCTCCGGCTCAAGGACGCTGATCAAGCGCAGGTTGAGGTGGGGACGGGGCAGGCACAGCATCGCATGGGGGCGGAGTCAGCCAGCATTTAGCAGGGCTGGGCTTGGGATACTTGCCTCCTCTTGGAGGCGCCCGGCCCCGGCGATGGTGCAGGGAAGCGGGGTAAGATCCGCAAGCCGGGCAGCGTATTGGGGCGGCCGCATGAACTTCCCACTCCATTTTTCCGCCCTTTGCATTCTCGGTTTCAGCGGCCTCGCCGCGCAGGATTTACCGCCGCCGTTTCCCCGGGATCCGGCCCAGACGCTTGAACGAACGTGCTTCCAGACATCGCGGCCGTGGACGCCGCAGGGCAACCTCAGGTCGGATGTCGCCCTCGTCTACGGCATCGACAAAACCCTGCCGGCACGCGTCGAGAGCTGGCAAAGCCGCGGCTACCGCGTGCATCTGATGACCGGTGTGGCGTGGGGCGAATACCAGGACTACCTGTATGGCCGCTATGACGGGGTCAATCATGAGGACAACGCTCAGACGGATCGCAACGGCCACAAGATCGGCCACGGCGGCGATGTCTATTACATGTCGCCGGCGGAAAATTATGGCGAGTACCTATGTGTCGGAGTCCAACGCGGACTCGACGCGGGGGTGGAGGCGGTGCATCTGGAGGAGCCGGAATTTTGGGCGCGGGCGGGCTATTCGGAGGGATTCAAACGCGAGTGGCAGGCATTTTATCACGAACCATGGCAAGCCCCGCACACCAGCGTGGACGCCCAGTGGCGCGCCTCAAAACTGAAATATTTTCTCTACCGGCGCGCGCTACAGCAGGTGTTCGACCACATCCAGGCCTTCAACAAGCGGACCGGCAAGAGCGTGCGCTGCTATGTGCCCACTCACAGCCTGATCAACTATGCGCACTGGTGCATCGTCAGCCCGCAATCCAGCCTGGCCAAGCTCGCCGGTTGCGATGGCTATATCGCCCAAGTCTGGACCGGCACCGCCCGCACGCCCAATCATTTTCGCGGCAACTTGAAACAGCGCACGTTTGAGACCGCCTTCCTCGAGTACGGCGCCATGCAAAACCTCGTCCGCGCCACCGGCCGCAGCGTCTGGTATCTCAACGACCCCATCGAGGATAATCCGCGCTACGATTGGAACGACTATCGCTCTAACTGGGAGTCCACCCTCGTCGCCTCCCTGCTCCAACCCGATGTCTGGCAATACGAGGTGGCACCCTGGCCCGAGCGCATCTTCGGCGGCCGCTATCCGGCCAATGCCAAAGCCGGGGACCGCCACCCGATGCCGCCGGAATATGCCACCGAACTGCAGGTGGTCATCAATGCCCTCAACGACATGAAGCAACCCTCCCACAGCTGGGATTGCGGCACCCGCGGCATCGGCGTGCTCGTCAGCGATTCGCTCATGTTCCAACGCGAGCAACCCACACCCAGCCATCCCAACATGGCCCAATTCTACGGCCTCGCCCTGCCCTTGCTCAAGCGCGGCATTCCGGTCACTCCCGTCCAACTCGAAAACACCCCCCTGGCAGGATTTCTCGACCCCCAACAAGTCCTGCTGCTGTCCTACCAAGGGCAAAAGCCGCTCTCCGCCGACGTCCACACCGCACTGGCCGCGTGGGTGAAACAGGGCGGCGTGCTCATTGTCGCGGATGATGACTCCGACCCCTACAACCAGGTCCGCGAGTGGTGGAACGAACAGGGCAAGACCACCCGCATCCCCCGCCAACACCTGTTCGATGCCCTCGGCCTCGCCGATGCCGCCTTTTCCAGCAATCCGCAAGCCGCCGCCAAGGTCGGCAAAGGCAGCGTCATCTGGCTGCATGAAAACCCGGTGCAGTTCGCCCTCGGCTCCGACGCCGACGCGCGACTCGCCTTGGTTGTTAGACAAGCCGCCGAAGCCGCCGGCCTCAAGTGGAGCGAAACCAACCACCTGTTGCTGAGCCGCGGCCCCTATCGGATTGGTGCCGGCCTTGATGAATCGATAGCCGCCCCGCCGACCACCCTGCAGGGCCGCTACGTCAATCTGTTCGATCCCCAGCTCGTCCCGCAACACACCATCACCCTCGGCCCCGAGAGCCGGTTTTTCCTGCTGGACCTCGACGCCGTCAAGTCCCCCACCCCGCGCCTGCTCGCCGCAGCTTGCAAGACACTGCCGTTAGACAGCGCCGACGGCCAGCTCCGCTGGACGGTTGAAGGCGTCGGTGCCACCCCGGCCATCGTGCTCATCGCCGCTGCCACCGCGCCGCGCTCGATCCAGCTCGACGGCCAAGCCATCACCGACTTCACCTATTCTGCGGGCGAAGGCTTGCTGCACATCCGCTTTCCCAACGAGGCGCGTCCCCGCGTGCTGGCGGTCGAGTTCGCAGCCCCGGCCGCAGGCCCGGCCAACCCGTAATGGACTGGAAGTCAGGAACTTTCCTGGCCGAATTCAATCCACCAGCTCGCGTTCGATTTGTTCCAACGTCTTGCCCTTGGTTTCCGGCAGGCGCTTCCAGATGAAGATGAAGCCGCAAAAGCAAATCGCGGCGTAC
The DNA here is from genome assembly GCA_903908495.1 of Akkermansiaceae bacterium. Taxonomy (GTDB): domain Bacteria; phylum Verrucomicrobiota; class Verrucomicrobiia; order Verrucomicrobiales; family Akkermansiaceae; genus Luteolibacter. Next base: position 14,558 of record CAIVSK010000083.1, on the reverse strand, counting down.
ACCCAGAAACAATTCGCCAAGCCCAGGCTCTTATACATCGTCGGAAAAGTCTGCGACAGCAGAAAGTTGCCCAGCCACAGCGCCACCACCGACACCGACATCGCGGCGCCGCGAATCCGGTTAGGGAAAATCTCGGAGAGAATCACCCACGTGATGGGTGCCAGCGAATAGCAATAACAGCCAATCGCCGCCACCACCAGCGCCACCGGCACCACCCCCTTGAGTCCGGCGTGATAGGCCCACCCGGTGAACAAGTAGATCACCGCCAGCCCGAGGGCGCCGCTCAGCATCAATGCGCGTCGTCCCCAGCGGTCCACCGTGGCAATCGCCACAAAGGTCATCAGCACCCCCACCACGCCAGTGATGACAATGTTGAAGAGGATGCCGGAGACCTCGTAGCCAGCATCGGCAAAAATACGCGAGCCGTACTGGAAAATCACGTTGATGCCGCACCATTGCTGGAACACCGCCAGCACCACCCCGACCAACAATACCTTGAGCATCCTGGGCTCCAGCAATTCACGCAGGTCCACCCGGTCGATCTCATTGACCAGGGTTGCCTCAATGTCGTTGACCGATTCTTCAGCATAGGCGGCCCCGCCGATTTTCGCGAGAACGTCCCGCGCCCGCTCGGAGCGGCCTTTTTTGGCAAGCCAGCGCGGGCTCTCCGGCGCGAAGAACATGCAGACGAAAAAAATGACCGCCGGCAAGGCGGTGACGCCAAACATCCAGCGCCATCCGTATTGCACATTCCATGAATCAAGCGGTATCTGGTCAACGGTGATGCCCAACGGCATGGGCCTGGCAATGGCCCAGTTGGCCACTTGCGCCGCCATCACCCCAAGAGCGATGGTGAGCTGGTTGAGCGAGACCAGGCGGCCCCGCATCGAGGCGGGCGCGATCTCGGCAATGTAGAGTGGGGAGAGGTTGGACGCGATGCCGATGGCCACTCCGCCGAGCAGGCGACTGGCGATAAACAGGGAGAAATCCGCGGCGAGTCCGGTCCCGATGGAGGTGGCCACAAACAGAAAACCGGAAAACAACAACAGCGGCTTGCGGCCGAATTTATCACTCAAACCACCGGAAAACATCGCCCCGAGCAGCGCCCCAATCAGTGCGCTGCTCATCGCCCAGCCCACTTGAAACGCCGTGGTCAACGCGAAAAACCGCTCATAGAATAGTTCCGCTCCACCGATGACCACCCAATCATAGCCAAACATCAGACCGCCCAGCGCGGCGATCATCGAGATGCTGAATATGTAGGCCCGATTGTAGGGCCATTGCCCGGTTGCTGAACGTTGGCTGGCAGTTGCGCTTGGCATCATGATCGTGGAAACAAATTGTGCCCTAACCCTCCCGAAAAGGAAAGCCCGGATTCAATCACCAAAATAATGTCAGAAAATACTTGAAATTCGTTGAAATAACGGGTAGATAGCCTGCGAGGACCACTCCATCCTCGTTAACACTAACTACCACCTAAGACCATGAAATCCATCAAGAACCTGACCCGCTTCACCTATGAAACCGCCGCATTCCAAGGCTGGCGCCTGTCCATCAGTCGCGCCGGAGCGGTCTTCACCAAGTATTTCTCGGACAAAAAATATGGCGACGAGAAGCAATCCTTCACGGCGGCTGAGACCGCGCTGACCGGCTTGAAAGCCCTGCTTGACGCTGCCAAGAAGGTCAACGGCAAACACACGGCGACGACCATCCGCAAGGGTGAGAAATTGCTGGAACAAGCTTGAGCCCGGCCCTCACCGGGACGCCCCGCCACTGCCAATTGCCGCCCCACCCGGCGGCGATGTCATTGGCTGGCTGCGCGCCTGCCCCTGCTTACATCGCTCACTGCAAGTGAAATCGGTGCCATGTCGGCAGCAACCTGTCGGAATGCGTCGCCGGGGCTTTCCGGACTCTGATTTTTTCCGCCCGCAACGGGCCAATACTGCAAAATACGCTTGAAATCCCGCACGATCGCGGGTAGACATGCGTTGAGGACCTCCTCCAACCTCGAACCACAAACCACCATGAAATCCATTAAAAATCTGACCCGCTTCACCTACGAGACTGCCGCCTTCCAAGGCTGGCGCCTGTCCATCAGCCGTGCAGGCGCGGTCTTCACCAAGTATTTTTCTGACAAGAAATACGGCGGCGAGAAGCCGGCATTTGCCGCTGCCGAGACGGCCCTGACCGGTTTGAACGCCATTCTAGCAGGTGCCAAGCGGACTGATGGCAAGCATACGCCAACCACCATCCGCAAGATCGAAAAGCTGCTCGCTCAGGCATAACAATAAAGGCTGAGTGACTGCCATATCCGGGCGGCGTGGCATCGGCATTGCATTTTCAGGCTGAGGTTAAAGCGTCTCCGCCGCACGACCTCCATCGCGTCCGCCCCGCGCTTCGTTGGATCACCTCGCAGCAGTGGCGCTCCGGCGTCGCTGTTTGGCTGCGCTGGTTTTTTCGACGGGCCGGACATGCATTTGTACACGCTGGTGGCGGCACCGTTCGTGGCGCATCTGCTGGTATTCCGCTTTGTGGCGGCGCTGGGCATCGTTGGCGAATGGGTGATCGGTTCGTCGCTGTTAACATCGGCCGCATCGCCGCCGCCGCGGGCACCATCATCTTCGGGCTGCTATCGGTTGTCGGCGACTTCCGCTTGGCGCTGTTGTGCGATGGATTGCTGTTCATTCCCTCTTTCATTGCCACTCTGTGGATGCCCAACGTCCGCGATGACGACCTTGGCGGCTAGGCCTATTCAGCGCCGAAGTGCTCCAAGGCTTTGAAGTAGCCGCTGTAAAAGCTCCAGATCCCCCAGCCGATAAACACCAGGATGGAGCCGTAAAGGAGAGATGTTAGGACAGTGGCCAAACTGGCGGCAGCGCGCGCGGCATCGGCCTGAAACAGCGCCGACCAGCGCTCCAAGTCCTTGTCCAGGGTGCCGGACTGCTCGGCAGTGGCATACGAGCGGGCAAAAGCCTTGGGGAAGGCCGGGCTGGCGAGCATCACCGGGCCTAGCAACTGACCCTCGCCGACGGCCAGCACCAAGGCGCGGCCGGCCTCGTCCAGCGCGGCGTTGTGGGCGGCGCTGGCGGCGGATTGGGCGGTCTCGACCATTGACAGGCCGGCGAGAATGCCCATGTGATAGACCTTGGTGAAGCGGGCCATGGCGAGGTTGCCACGGGCGCGTTTCACCCACGGGAGGCAGTCGAGCAGGCGCTCGAGCCGCGGGTGCTTGGGGGCGGCATTGAGCAGCGCCCGCAGCAACATCACCCCGCTGAAACCCGCCGCATACACCGCCAGCAAGGTCACCAGCAAGCGCCAACCGGGAGACATCCCTCCGGCGTTGCCGCCTATCAGGGGCTGTGGCATCACCGTGACCAGAATGCCCAGATGCAGCACGAAAACCGGATAGATCAGGCGTTTGAGCGCGTCCGCCCGCACTGCGGCGAGCATGCCGAAGTAATCCGCCAAATGTTGGAAGGCGGTGGCCAGGCGGCCGCCGCGCTCGCCCGCGCCGATCAGGCTGTGTTCCAGATCCGAGATGCCTGCCGCCGCACCGCCAAACGCCGCGGTGATGGTGCTGCCGGCGTCCAACGCCTGATTGAGTGCCCGCAGCGTGACCGCCTGGGCCCGTGGCAGGCGGGTGTCCAGCATGGCCAGCGCCGCCTGCCGGATTCCAAAGCCCGCATCCAGCAGTTTCGCCAATTCGGTGTAAAACAAATGCTTCTGGGTGACAGTCATGATTCGCCCGGCAAGATACACCGCTGCGCTTTGCCACCAAGCAGCAATTCAAAATTCCGCTTGCCCGATGTTGCATTCGCAACGACTTTGCGCCGCGCCTGTGAACGTAGTCCCTGCCCCTCCCCCACTCACCCGCGACCCCAACCGGGCGGCGCGCTGGTGGCACGCGCCCGCCCCGCTACGCGTGCTTGCACTCTGCGGTCTGGTTGTCGCGCTGGGCGGGTCGGTGCCGCATGCGGCGGCGGCGGTGCCGGTGCCGGCGGAATTTATCGAAGGCGAGGCCCTGGTCATTTTCAAAGCGGGCACTAACGAGGCGGCCGCCGCCACGGCCACCGCCCGCCACCCGTTGACGGTGGTTAGAAAATTCGCGGAGATATCACGCCAACACCAACGGGTGCATTGCCACCTGCGGTCCGCCAGCCAATCCACTGCCGAGCTCATCGCCGAGTTGCAGCTTGATCCGGACGTCGAGCTCGCCGAGCCCAACTACCTGCGCCACCTCAGCAGCATGACGGTTCCCAACGATGCCAATTTCACCAACCTGTGGGCATTGCACAACACCGGACAAACCGTCAATGGCGTCACCGGCACGGCGGGTGTGGACATCGGGTTTCTCGACGCCTGGGGCATGGCCAAACCCAGCAGCACGCAGATTGTCGTGGCGGTGATCGACTCCGGGCTGGATCTAACCCATCCGGATCTGCTGGCCAACGTGTGGACCAATCCGGGTGAAATTGCCGGCGATGGCGTCGACAACGATGGCAACGGCTACGTGGATGACATCCATGGCTATGACTTTGTCAGCAACGATATGGATGCGACGGACTCGGGATTGCACGGCACTCATGTGTCCGGCATCATCGCTGCGGTTGCCAACAACAGCGTGGGCGTCGCCGGCACCGCGTTTCAGGCCCGTCTCATGCCCCTCAAGGTATCCATCGACGGCTCCACCATCGATACCGCCTCCACCATTGCCGCCCTCGATTACGTCGTGATGATGAAAGGCCGGGGCGTCAACATCGTGGCCATCAACGCGTCCTACGGCGGCGGCAACTCTTCCAGCGTCGAGAGCAATGCGATTCAGGCGGCCGGCAATGCCGGCATCGTCTTCTGCACCGCGGCGGGCAACGACGCCACCGACAACACCAAGATCCCCACCTATCCGGCCAACTACCGGCTTGCCAATATGATCGTGGTCGCCGCTAGTGATGCCAGCGACAAACTGGCGTCGTTCTCCGACTATGGCAGCAAAGTCGATCTGGCGGCACCCGGAACCAACATTTTTTCCACCACGCCCACCTGGTTGGGAACCATCACCTCGACGCTGACCCGGGCCGCCACAAGTTATAGCGCCGCACCGTTGACGTATAGCGGATTCACCGCCGCCATCGGCGGCACGATCTATCACTGCGGCCTCGGCAACCCCGGCGACTTCCCCGCCGCAGTCAAGGGCAACATCGCCCTCATCCAGCGCGGCACCCTCACCTTTGCCGCCAAAGTGACCAACGCCATGAAGGCCGGCGCCAAGGCCGTCATCGTCTATAACAACGCCAGCGGATCCATCAACGGAACCCTCGCCACCGGCATTCCCACCGCCACCGCCGGCAACTGGATCCCCGCCCTGGCCATTTCCCAAACCGACGGCCAGACCCTGGAGGCCGCGCTGCCCACCACCGTCACGCTGGCGAACGTCGCCAGCCCCGCGACCATTTATGGCTACGAGGACGGCACCTCAATGGCCACTCCATATGTGACCGCCGCGCTCGCCTTTGCCGCCCGCAATTTCCCCGCCGAAACCGCAGTCCAGCGCATCGCCCGCATCGTCAACCACGTCACCCCGGTGGTGGCCCTATCAGGCAAGGTGGCCAGTGGCGGGCGGCTCAACCTCACCCGCAGCGTGGACACCGACGCCAACGGCCTGCCGGATTGGTGGGAACTGGCGTATTTAGGCACCATTGGCAACAACCCCGCCGCCGACCTCGATGGCGATGGTTTCCCCAATCTGGAGGAATACCTCATCGGCACCCTGCCCAATGTCGCCAACCCGCTGGCCATCTACAAAACCGAGATTGTGCAAAACGGTGCCAACCGCGACTTCCGCATCAGCTTTCCCACGGCCGTCCGCGTCACCTATCGGGTCGAGTGGAATGAGTCGCTCACCGCCGGCAGCTGGGTCCAACTTGGCAGCGACGTGATCGGCACCGGCAGTCCCGCCACCGCCACGGACGCGGGTGCCGTCACCCTGCATCCGAAGCGTTTTTACCGGGTGCGCAGCCTCTAGCCGCTTGGCCGGGGATTGTTGTGGCATTCTGGTGCGATCCGGCCGATACTGCGAATGTGCAACCGACCCTGGCCATTGTGGTGCGGCTCACCCGCCTGACTGATACGAGCCTCATCGTGCACTGGTTCACCCGGGATCATGGCCTGGTCAAAACGGTGGTAAAGGGCGCGCGCCGCCCAGCCAGCCCGTTTGCAGGCAAGCTGGATCTGTTTTTCGGCGGGGAAATCAGTGTCGTGCGCGCCCGCCGCGGCGAGTTGCACATACTCCGGGAAGTGATGATCCACGATTGGCGCGAGGGCCTGCGCCGCCATTACAGTTCAACGCTGCTGGCGGCCTACTTCGGCCAACTCCTCGAACTCGCCGTCGAACCCGAGCATCCCGAACCTCTGCTCTACGGACTGCTTCAACGCGCCCTCGATCACGTGACCACTGCCGCCGCCAGCCTGCGCGCACTGCTCCATTTCGAGGCCGAACTCGCCCGCCTGCTCGGCATCGCCCACCACCAGCGGGCCGCCGACCTCTGCCTGCAAGACACGCTGGGCTCCCTGCCTGCCTCCCGCCGGACCCTCATCGAGCAACTTGCCACATCCGATAGTTTACGCTCGCCAAAGCCGTAGATCCTTTGATAACACCCCTCCAGACCCCAATCTCATGGACTCCCCCACCACAAACCTGATCACCATCCTCCGCGAACGACTCAAAGCGCTGCGTGACGCAGGCGACCTCCAAGAGGCGCTCCACGCCGCCAATGCCGCCGTCGAGAAAACCCAACAAACCCTCGGCCAGGATCTCGACAGCATCGATGCGTTTGCCGACGCACTGGAAATCCGCGGTGACATCCTCCGCGAAGTCGCCAACCACGACGCCGCCCTCGATGATTATCGCCAGGCGATTGACCAACTCGACGAACGCCCGGACCGGCTCGACCAAATCGGCCGCCTCCACGCCTCGCTGGGCGCGGTACACGATAGCCTCGGCAATACCGTCCGCGCCGCCGACCACTGGCGCGAATCGATGGCTTGCTTTGAACGCCACGACCCGCCCATGCTGCTGGATGTGGCCGCCCTCGCCAATAATCTGGGCTTTCTGGCCAAGGCGTCCAACGACCTCGATGCCGCCGAATCGTATTTCCTCAAAGCCCTGGAAATTCTCCATGAACAACTCGGCCAGGACCATGAGGAGACCGCTGCCGTATCTAACAACCTTGGTGCCCTCTATCTGGCCGCCAAATACCATGAGCAGGCGCGTGAGATGCACATGATGGCGTTGGAAACCCGCCGCAAACTCTTCGGCGAGGAGCATCCCGACACCGCCCAATCCCATAACAATCTCGCCCTGGCCTTGTTGGAAACCGGCGACCGCTCGTGGGCCCGCCGCCACTTCGAAAAATCCCTCGCCGGCTATGAAGCACTGGGACCGGACTACGCCGACGACCTGGAAGCAGTGGCCTCCAACTATTGCGATTTCCTGCGCGAGGAGGGCGAAGCCGCCCAGGCCGAACGCATCGCCGAGCGCGTGCAGGCGGTGCTGGCCTCACCCCGCGCCTGAACGTCTGCTAGAACGGACAATCGTTGAAGTCCACCTGCGCCACGGCCAGCGCGGCGATGCCTTCCTTGCGCCCGATGAAGCCCATGGTTTCGTTGGTGGTGGCCTTGATGCCGACGCGCGCCGGCTCGATTCCGAGGGCCTTGCCGATGTTCCAGCGCATCGCATCGCGATACGGCAGAATCTTCGGTGCCTCGGCGATGAGCGTCGAATCCACATTGATGATGTCATGGCCCGCCGCGTCCGCCAGTTCGCGGCATTTCTCCAAGATCCGCAGCGACGACATGCCCTCGCAGGCCGGGTCATCCGGCGGGAAAAAATGCCCGATGTCCGGCTCGCCCAGCGCCCCGAGAATCGCGTCGGCGATGGCATGACATAACACGTCCGCATCGGAATGCCCGTCCAGGCCGTGGCTGTGCGGTATGGTGACCCCGCCCAGCACCAGCGGGCGGTTTTGCACCAAGGGATGTACGTCGTAGCCGATTCCGGTCATGATAGATGATAGTGGATGTCAGAGAATTTCCTCGACCGGCAGACAGCCGTTGGAGGCGACGATGGACCAGGCGTCGGCGTAGCCGGGCACGGCGGTTAGATCGACCTTGCCGCCGGCGGTTTCCACCAGCAATTGGCCGGCGGCGATGTCCCAGAGGGAAATGCGCGACTCGATGTACGCGTCGAGCCGGCCGCTGGCGATGTAGGCCATGCCGAGGGCGGCGGAGCCCATCATGCGCATTTTGCGGGCCCGCAAGGACGCCTTGTGAAAGCGCGCGATGCCGGTGTGCAGCGCTGCTTCGTCCTTGCCGCAGCCGACAAACAGGATGGCCTCGGCGAAGTCCGCACGCTGGCTCACCTGGATCGGCCGCCCATTGAGCATGGCCGGGCCGCCCTTGGCGACGGTCCAGGTTTCGCCGACCATCGGATCGTGAATCACGCCGACGACAATCTCGCCAGCCACCCGCAGTGCGATGGAGACGCAGAAATGCGGGATGCCATAGAAAAAGTTCACCGTGCCATCGATGGGATCGACGATCCATTGGCGCGCCGAATCCTGGTTGCCGGCGATGCCCTCCTCGCCATACAGGGCATCGGTCGGGTGCTCGCCCAACAAAATGCCGGTGATCAGGTCCTGCGCGGCCCGGTCCAAGGCCAGCTTGATATCGTGATGGGTGGCTTCATCCACCACGGCCTCGAGGCCGAAGTTGGCGCGCAGCAGCTGGCCCGCTTCAAGCGCGGCATGGGTGGCAAGTTCGAGGTCGGTCATGAGGGGGAAAGTTATGGGTTATAGGTTATTGGTTATCGGGAAGAGGACGTGAGAATCCGGCGGGCGGGAAGTTGCGACGCCTCTCCGCTTGAATCTTCAACTCTGGCGCTTTTGGTGGAGTTCGAGGATGGCGGCGACGAGGCGGTGGGCGAGGGCGTGCTTTGAGGCGGGGGGCAACGCCTCGTTGTAATCCGGATAGACGAGGAGCACCTCATTGCGATCCGAATCAAAGCCGAAGCCGGGTTTGGAGACGTCGTTGGCGATGATCAGGTCGCAGCGTTTGGCGATGAGCTTGTCGCGGGCGTTGACTTCGAGTGCTTCGGTTTCCGCCGCAAAGCCCACCAGCGTGCCCGCGAAACCAAATTCGCCGCGGGCCGCCGCCAGGCCGTCGGGCGTGCGCACCAACTCCAGCGTCCAGGTGGCACCGGCTTTCTTGATTTTCTGGGGTTCCACGCTGGCCGGCGTGTAGTCGGCCACCGCCGCGGCGAACACCGCGATGTCCATCCGCCCGAGCGTGTGACCCACCGCCGCAAACATCTCGGCGGCGGTCTCCACCGGGATGAAATCCACTTCATCCGGCACATCCAGCTCGGTGGGGCCGGAAATAAGCGTCACCGAATGGCCGGCGCGAATAAACGCATGCGCCAGGGCGTAACCCATTTTGCCCGACGATCGATTCGTCAGGAACCGCAGCGGATCGAGCGGCTCGCGGGTGGGCCCGGCGGTAATGAGGACATGCATGAGATGAGTGTGCGGCTCAATCGGCCGCTGGCAAGTGACAAGTGACGGGATCTTGCGCTGCCTCCCACAGGCGGACGCGCAGCGCCTCGGCGGCCGCGCGGGCCTCGGCGTCTTTCTTGCTTTTGCCCTTGCCGGTGGCCAGCACGCGGTTGCGCCATGACACTTCAGCCAAAAACACCCGGCGGTGATCCGGGCCGCTCTCGCCCAGAATCCGGTAGGCAGGAGCCTCCGGGTGCAGTGCCTGCAGGCATTCCTGCAGCTCGCCTTTGGGGTTGAGTTCCTCCGGACTGGCGGCCATTCCGCCGATTTCCGATTCAAACAGGCGCAGCACCAAATCGCGTGCCGCCGTGGCTCCCGCATCCAAATACACCGCGCCTATCAACGCCTCAAACGCATCGGCCAAGGTCGAGGGGCGCCGCCGCCCGCCGGACGATTCCTCGCCCTTGCCCAGCAGCACGTAGGTCCCCAGATGAATGGCCATGGCGAAGCGCGCTAATGCCCGCCGCGAAACCACCCGCGCCCGCAGCTTGGTGAGCCGGCCCTCGGTGAAATCCGGAAACATCCGGTACAGCTCTTCGGTGACGATCAACTGCAGGATCGCATCACCGAGAAATTCCAACCGCTGGTTGTCAAAATGCGGACTCGCCGATTCGTAGGCCAAGCTGGGATGAGTCAACGCCTCCGCTAAAAGCAGGGAATTGCGGAATTTGTAGTGGATCCGGTTCTCGAGAGACTGCATCGGCGCTGGTTGTGGATGACCTCCTCCCTCGTCCGAACCGCTTGGGTCCCAATGAGAAAGATGGGGTGGACGACGGGACTCGAACCCGCGACAACCGGAATCACAATCCGGGGCTCTACCAACTGAGCTACGACCACCATTTCATAGGCGGACGCGCAACCTAGGTGGCCGCCCGCCACTTGGGAAGTAAAAAATGCTTTTTTGTTTGAAAAAGCGGGCTTCCAGCCTGTGAGGGAAGACATCGCGTCCCGCGGCACACTCGCCAGCGAGCTGGCCGCCATCCTCCTGCCTGGCTCCCGCTCTGCCCAATTGAACAGGATTGGACGCCTGCCCTCCTGCTAGACGCACCGTATTGCCCGCGCTGCCATCGATCGGGCCTCCCCTGGCTCGCCGAAATATCCAGCCCCCTGGGTGCGTATCGGTTTGCCAAGTTGCCAATCTAAAGCTTAATTTCGCCTTATGAAGCTCCCGCCAGTCGCCACCCTCACCACCGCCCTCGCCATCGGTGTTGTCGGATTCCTTGTAGGTAGAATCTCCACGCCTGGTGCCGCCGACGCCGCAGCCAACGGCGATTCCCCATCGATCCCCACTCGCTCGAGTTCCCGCGCGGCGGATGAGACTGGCCGCAGCTCCGCCACTACGAAACGCAGCGCCCGCCCGGACGGCGGCCGCAACGCCACCGCCACCGCCGAGGAACGGCTCAAGCGCCTCGAATCGATCATGCGTGGCGAAAATGCCCTGGAGCGCAACCGCGCCCTGCTCGCCTATATCGACCAAATCGCCCCCGGCGATTTTGAGGCAGCCATCGCCAAATTCCGCGGCCTTGGCATCACCGAGAGCCGCTTCAGCGAATACGCGATGTTGCTCACCGCTTGGTCGCAGCACGATCCCACCGCCGCGCTCGCCTACGCCCAGGCCAACAGCCGCAGCGGCTTCGCTGCCACCACCATCCTCTCGTCGTGGGCCGCCACCGATCCGGAAGCTGCCATCCGCTGGGCCCAGGCCAACCACACCGGCACCGATGCCAACCCCTACCTCGCCGGCATCATCCGCACCCTCGGTGCCACCGATCCGGCCCGCGCATCGGGCCTTCTCACCGGCATGCCTCGCAGCCAGGAACGCGGCGAGGCCCTCGACGCCATGCTCCCCCACCTCCTGGCCCAAGGCGCGGACGCCACCCGTGCGTGGATTTCCGCCCTCACCGATGATTCGCTGCGTAACGGGTCGATGATGCGCGCGGCCGATCAAATGGCTAAAACCGACCCCAAGGGCACCGCCGACTGGCTCCTCGCCAATCCCGGCGAAGCCACCAACCGCAGTCTCGACAGGGTACTCGGCACCTGGGCCGCCAGCGATGAAAAGGCCGCCGTCGCCTATTTCGAGGCCCTGCCCAGGGGCGACAGCCGCGGCGACGCCTTCCGCGGCGTCATCTCGGCCGTAGCTGCCAATAATGCCGCCGCCGCTGCCACCATGATCGACAGCCATGCCGCCGACGTCACCGACTCCACTCTCCAAACCTTCGTCTGGCACTCGTTTGGCAGCGATCCCGCCCTCGCCTTGAACTACGTCGGACGCATCGCCGACCCCGGCAACCAGGAGCGCATGTACAGCCGCACCCTCGACACCTGGCTCAACGACGATCCCGCTGCCGCCCAAGCCTGGATGCAAAAAAACGCCCTCCCGGAGAAAGTAGCCCGCCAATTCCAGGACCGCGCGGCGGGTGCCAAGCCCTAGCGCCGCCCATTGGGCATTGTAGCGGCGCGTCTATGACCGCCGCAAGCCCATGCGCGGCCGATGCACAGCCTGCCCATTGGCCAACGACGCTCACAGAGCGCTGCCACAGACGCCCCGCCGCTGCAATTCCTGCGCTGTCGCGTTGACACGTGGGTCGGCCCCAGCCATCTTCCGCGCATGGACACGACCAAACTTCTTCTAGGCACCACCATCGCCCTGCTTTTCGCGGCCGTGGTGATGTCGTGGAACAACATGCAGCAAGGGGTGAAAAACACCTCGTCGGATGAATATGAACGACTGCGCAAACAAATCGAGGAACTCCGCGACGACCAGAAGCGCGGCTCCATGGAAAAACAACTCCAGCAAACCGCCGCCGTCCCCGTCGCCCCACCGGCCGTCACCAGTGAGGACCACGAGGCCCTCAAACTGCAGGCCAAGGCCGACAAGGAAAAGCTCGATGCCCTGCTCGACGAGAAAGACAAGGCCGAGCGCAACGCCAAAGTCTCTGACAGCGAAAACCTGCTGCTGGTCGGCCGCGACCTCGAGAAAAAGAACGGCGTCGCACGCGACACCCGCCTCATCAACCAGGCCCTGCTCGTCGCCAAGGTCAAGGAATACGTCGAGGACGCCCAAACCGGCGGCTTCATCACCCTCGAGGTCATGATGCCCGACCAGGTCCAACAAAACACCGTGCTCGCCATCCGCCGCAATTCCGGCATCCTCGGCCAACTCAAAATCACCTCCGTGGAGGGCGGCGAAGCCGTCGCCAGCGTGCTGCCCGGCTTCGGCAAAATCGCTCCGGCTCCCGGCGACGAACTCATCCTGCCACCGCGATTCTGACTTTTTTCATGTCCACCACCGTCGGCCTCATCTCCCTGGGTTGCGCCAAAAACCTCATCGACTCGGAAGTCATGCTCGGCCACCTCGCCCAGGCTGGCATGGCCATGACTCCTGATCCCGAACTTGCCGATGTGCTCATCATCAACACCTGTTCGTTCATTGACGTCGCCAAGCAGGAATCCATCGACGCGGTGTTCGGCGCGATCAAGGAGCGCAGCGCCGACCCCGAGCGCGCCCGCCAGAAAATCATCGTCGCCGGCTGCCTGTCGCAGCGCTTTGCCAAGGACCTGCCCGGCCTGATGCCGGAGGTGGATGCCTTCATCGGCCTCGACCAGCTGCCCAAAATCGCCCCGATCATCCACAACCTCCTCGGTGCCAACAACGCCGCCACCCTCACCAAGGACGAGGGCCCCGCCGCCACCGACGATCCGCGCGACTTCGTCACCCTCAAGCCGCAATTCGTCCCGGACTACACCACTCCGCGCTTCCGGCTCACCCCAGACCATTTCGCCTACGTCAAAATCGCCGAAGGCTGCAACCACACTTGCTCGTTTTGCATCATCCCGCAAATCCGCGGCCGCCACCGCTCACGCACCCAGGACTCCGTCGTGCGCGAGGTGACCGCGCTGGTCGCCTCCGGGGTCAGGGAAATCAACCTCATCTCCCAGGACACCACCTACTTCGGCATGGACCAGTGGACCGATGCGCGGCCCAAACCCTCCTCGCCGGTGGACTCCACCAAGGGCGCAAGCCTCGCCTCCCTGCTGCGCGCCATCAACCAAATCCCCGGCGACTTCTGGGTGCGCCTGCTCTACACCCATCCCGCCCATTGGTCCGACGAGTTGATAGAAACCATCGCCGCCTGCCACAAGGTGGCCAAATACGTCGATATCCCGCTCCAACACATATCTAACAGCATGCTCGACGCCATGCAGCGCGTCACCAGCGGCGACTACATTCGCGACCTCCTGCGCCGCATGCGTGCCGGCATCCCCGGCCTCGGCATCCGCACCACTTTCATCGTCGGCTTCCCCGGCGAAACCGAGGCCGACTTCCAAGAGTTGCTGGACTTCATCGACGAGTTCCGCTTCGAGCGCGCCGGCGTGTTTCAATACTCGAAGGAGGAAGGCACCCGCGCCTACAAACTCGACGGCCACCTCCATCACATGACCCGCCGCAGCCGCTGGTCGCGCGCCATGGCCGCCCTCCAGCGCATCGCTGGCGAGACCAACCAAGCCCAGGTCGGCAAGTCCGTCCGCGTTCTGGTCGAAAGCCCCGGTCTCGCCCGCACCCCCTGGGACGCCCCGGAAATCGACGGTTCCGTGCACGTTGACGAGTCCCTGCCCGTCGGTCAATTCGCCACCATCACCATCGGTGATTGGCGCGGCTACGATCTGGTCGCCAAGCATTGAGGAGCGCCGGCGGCCCGCCCAATACTGCTGACTTAGCGGGAGGATAGGCATCCTGCCTGTCATGGACGACGGGCTTCCAGCCTGTCGTTTCATGCGCGGACAGGCTGGAAGCGCTGTCTTCCGTCACAGGCGGGACGCCTGTTTTCCGATCAGAGGACCCAGGCTGAATGCCCGGACCTCCTGAGGCACGCGCATTCTGCCCGCCGCCCTGCGGTGGCGAGTCGCCGCACTCAAGGAGAGGTGGCGTCCCGCCGCCATGGCCCATGC
>CAIVSK010000082.1 GCA_903908495.1 Akkermansiaceae bacterium | reverse complement strand
CCGCCGCAGATGAAGGCGGCCCACACCGGATTGCCGCTGACCGGGGCGGCGTTGCGCCACAAGTCGATATTGTGGTGGCCGACCCAGCCGCGGCAGCCATACCAGGATTTGGCGACGCGGGCACCGTCCACGCTCCACTCACGGATCATGCGGATGAACGGTTCGTGCAACTCGGACAAGTTGGCGGCTTCCACTCCCAGATAGTTGAAGTTGGCGTTGCAATTCATCGTCCAGTTAGATGACCAGCCCGGCGCGGTTGAGTCATTCCAAATCCCCTGCAGGTTGGCCGGCTGCGAACCGGGGCGGGAGGAGCTGACCAGCAGGTAGCGGCCGAATTGATAATACAATGCGGTGAGCGCCTGCAAGTCATCCGCTTGGAAGCCGTTGCCCACCCGTTCATTGATCGGTCGCTTGGCCGACGCAGTTTGTGGCACCTCCAGCCGCACGCGGCCCATCAGCGCGCGAAAGTCAGCGGTATGGCGGGTTTGCAGTTGCGTAAAGTCAGGGTTGTTAGATCCGGCGAGTTGTCCATCGCAAAGCGCCACCGGGTCCTTGCCCTCGCGGCTGGGGCTTTTGTCAAAGCCGTTGAAACTGGTGGCCGCCACCAGCCTGAGGGTGACGCTGTCACAATTGACGGCCGCCAATTGGCCGTCGGTGGCCGAGATTTGGCCGCCTTGGGGGGTGGCCTGCAGGGTGGCCGCAAAGCGCATGCCTTTGGGATTGGGGCCGTCGTCATACGTCAGCTTGCCGCCGGCGTAATCCGGGTTGGCTCGGCTCGGGCAGCGGCCGGTCATGCGCAAGATTGCGCCACTGGCGGTCACCTCATGCCGGAGCAAACTCGAGAGCTTGGCCGCAAACGAGATTTTTCCCGGCTGGTCGGCGGTGAGTCGCAGCACCAGTGCTTGATCCGGATAGGACACAAACATCTCGCGGGTGTAGGTCACGCCATCCAAGTTATAGGTGACTGTGGCGATGCCGGTGGCCAGATCGAGCCGCCGCTGATAGTCGCGCACCTGGCTGGCAGTGGTTGGCAGCGAGAGCCGCAAATTCCCCAGCGGCAGGTACGTCTGGTTGTAGGGACCGAAGAGCTGCGGATAGAGCGCGTTGGCCGCCGGCTCGTCCCGGTCTAACAGCAGTTGCCTGATTTTCGGAAAGGCAGCGGACGCCGTGGAGCTGGCGGACTGGGAGTTTTCGCCCGACCACAGGGTGTCGTCGTTGAGCCAGATGTTTTCTTCCGCAACGCCGCCGGAGACCATGGCCCCCAGCCGGCCATTGCCTAACACCATGGCCTCGTTCCAAGTGGTGCCGGGCCGTTTCCACCACAGCACCAGGGGCGACGCGGGGGCCGGTGCTGTGCCTGCGAAATGCATCCGCGGCACGTCGGACACCGTCTGGCCGGCGGGTTTGCCGTCGACGTAAAACCGGAGCGAGCCGCCCTCGGCTGTGGCACAGATATGGGTCCAGCCCGCCAGCGGTGCTTGCCACGCGTGCTTCACCATTTGGTCGTTGCCCATGAGCCGCAAATCGCCATGCAGGACGTCGAGTAGAAATCCCGAGGTCGCCCCCGGCACGATTTGGTCGACGATCCGCGCGGTCATCCCCTTGGCCGCGGGCCGCACCCAGGCCTCCACCGTGAAGTCGCCATCCAGCACCAGCTCAGCGTCGTCGGTCACTTCGAGAAACCCGCCGCCAAACTTGGCGCAGGCGACTCCATCTAACATGGCCGCCTCCACCGCGCCATGGACGCGGGCCGGGGTGTGGCGGATGGTGTCGCTCGCCGCCCCGCTGGTTAGATTTCCTGGAAGCCACTGGCGCGCGGGCTGGGTCGCGGCCGCCGGCGCGTCTGGCCGGGTGAGTGCCAGTGCCGCCACTTCCTCCGGGGTGAGGGTGCGTTCATAGACGCGCAGCGCGGCGATGGCACCGGTGAAAATGTTGGCTCCGTCCTGGTCCGCGCCAACGCGCAGCGGCAGCGCGTGTGCCACGAGTGGATGGCTCCAGACGATGAGGATCAGACCGCAGAGACACTTTCGCATTGGTGCCTTACCAATCGGCAGCGGAGATTCTTACAGATTTCGCGGCTGTGCTTTGATTATAGCCCCAAATTATTTGGCTGGAAACACCTTGAATTCCACGACGCTGCTGCCGTTGCGGGAGTTGGCTAAATCATATGGATCCGCATTGTCCGGCAAGCCGTCTGCGCCAGTCAGGGTCAAGCGCAGGGAACGGGCGGTGGCGGGCTGCTGGTCAGTGACGGGAGATGGGTCAGGGGCCGAGGCACTGCGGTCACAATACACGGACCAGCCGGATGCGGCGGATGCTGTGTCAAGGTTGTCGGCACTGGCTGCGCGGAGATATTCAATCTTATAGTGGTAACGCACGGAGATCTATTCGAAGGTGGTTTCGCAGCTGCCAATTTCATCATCCTTCCCAAGTTCAACAATGAGTCAGGGATTCTTGACATCGGCTCCGGGATCCCAGCGTGTGCCCCAATTCTCGTCCACGGCGAACCGGCCGTCGTTTGTCCAGGGAGTCGGCAGGAATGCATCGAGGCGGCTTTTGTTAACCGCGTATTGCCGCACGCTCGAAACTTTGACGGGCTTGCCAAGCGCGAGGTTGGCTGGCGATGCCAACGGGCGCACCGGGGACACTCCCGCGTGCGTGGGAACCACTATTCTGATGGTTCCATCCGGGTTGAAATCCATGGCATCCATGCAAGCCTGCCGTTGGCTTGATGAAGCCAGTGTTTGAAATCTTTGGAATACCAGACCTGGGTGGGTCAGACGTTTGGATAGAAATTGCCATCATTGGTCCCATACAGATAGAAGGCTGCGCTGGCTTCATCGTAGAAGATGCTGCCGTCTGCGGTGTATCCCGGGACAAACGGATTGCCGGTCTGCGGGTCGAACGCCCCCTTATCGGCACTGCTGGCCGGCGTGGAGATGACGCAAATGAGGGCGGTCAAGCAGGCGAGGCGGGCGAGGCATATGGCGGCGAGTGTTTTCACGGTTGAAGTTACGAGCTGCCAAAAATCGGGAGGAACGGATCCTTCGACAGCGGCGGGCAGTGCCGACGCGGCTGTGATCAGGCTTCCTTGCGGCGGTAGTAGACGATCTGGGGTTCCTCGCTGAAGGTGAAGACGCCGCGCAGGTTAGGGATGCGCATGAGGATCCACGGTTGGGCGAAGTTGATGCCGTTCTTGGTGAACACCAGGTCGTCGGCGATGTACACCGCGGAATGAATCACCTGGCCCTTGCTGTTCATCAGAAACACCAGGTCACCGCACATCGAGGGCTTGCCGATTTGATAGCAATGGTCCTTGATGTAGGCGCTGGCGTAGGCATTGTCTTGAAACCGCGGATCCGGCGTCGCGTTGAAAAAATTCATCGCGGACCAATGGCAATCCATCTTCACGTCACCCGCTTGGAAGGGCAGTGGCGAGGTGTAGAGCCGCTCGCGGGCGAATGCCGGGAGGAAATACAGCAGGCTGAGGGTGCCGCCGTCCGGGGTGTTCTTGATAGATTCTAACAGCGGGCGGAGATCCTTGGCGTGGACGCCCGGCACCGTGCCCCAGTAGCCGAGAATCTTGTCCAGATCGCTGTCCGGACGCAGCCGCAGGCGGGCGAGCACGGCGGTTTGATAGGTCAGCATTTTCAGCAGGTGGAGGCGGCCTTCCGGCGACGGGATTTTATGCAGCACCACATCCGGGTCGCTGAAGAACTGGTTGCCGCGTTGGGTGTAGGTGAGGTTTTTGACCATCGCGATGGATGCGGCCGGCACATCGGAATCGACGCTGAGCACGCCGAAATTCGCGTTGGTCAAGTGATAGGGATTGGCCATGTGTGGATTGGCGGGCCATTGGGCGAGGGTGACGTAGAGTTTGGCGCGGACTTCGGGCGTCAGCGCGAGGACCACCTCGTCGCTCGGTTTGACGGTGGTCGCTTCGGAGGTGACCTCGACCATGGCCGGAGCCAAAGCGGCCTCGAGTTGGGCGGGAGGCATGCCGCACTGGGTCAGGATCGAGCGTGTTTGGGCCAGCGTGTTGCCGGTGAACACCCAGGTGGTGCTGCGATCGGTGGTGGCTTCAAACGCGACATATTCTTCGGGTTGTTCCAGCTCGACGTCGAGGGTGAGCAACTCGCCCCACGGTGGGATCTGGCCGGCGGGCGGCGGAGCGGTCTCGGAGGCTGGAATGCCAGTGGATGTGGGGGGGGCGGCGGTGGCGGCGGGGGCCGTATGGTGTTCGAGCAGGTGGGTAAGGAAGGCGGAAGCCACCACCAGGCAAACACTCAAGGCGATCAAGCCAACCAAGGTGAGACGGATTGTGGATTTGTTGCTGGAGGAGGAGGTCGGGGAATTCATCGGGAGGTGGAGGAAATCTGAACCGACAGCAGACGCGCCGGACTCCGTCAGTCGGGGCGTGACGGTTGCCAGTGGGCTCAACTGCGTCCAACCCCTCCGGGAGGGTTATCCCCTTGGCGAAGTGGCGGCAAAGTAATTGAGCAGCGGTTGCCGTCAAGACAAATTCAGGTATTTTTGCGGATATCGGGACCGCCTGCGCAGTGGGCGGATCCGGCGCGGGAAATCAGCATCCTGGCCGGGAGCCGGGGTATTGACGGGCTAGTGCGGCCCGTCTTACAGATGAAACTTTAAGCGGTTTGATTTCCGATTGATGATTGATGATCTTTGAGTGCTGATTGGATGTTGAATTGGCGTTCCGTCACTTCATCAATCGAAGGGGTATCCGAATAGTATCCAATCTGCTTGACGGGCTACACTAGCGGGCAGGGGGGGCGGCCTGTAACACGGCCGCTGCGAGGCGCCGGGCCACGGGCAGCTTGTCTGGCGGATGGACGTCCGGGCTGTCCCAGCCGAGGTCCTGAGTGACGATGAGGTGAACGTCGGAGAGGCGCTTGGCGACGCGGGCCTGCACGGCGCGGTATTCGGGCCAGTGGGCGCGCAGCGGGTCGTTGCCGCCGATGCGCGGCAGTTGGACCATGAAGAATGCCAGGTGGGGTCGGTTGAGGGCGGCGCGCCAGCCTCTAACCAGGTTTTCGAGGAGGCCCTCGTTCCATGAGTCGGCGGCGAGTTCGGCGTTGGTTTCGCCCTGGTACCACAGGACCCCGGCGAAGGGGAAACCCGCCCACGGACGCAGCCCGGATTCAAATAAAAAGCCCGGCCGGAATGGATGCATGGCGTGCAGGTGGGTTCCCAAATTCAAGCGCGCCCGGCTGCGGGCCCACGGGCTGAGGCGCGGACAATCCAGCCAGTCGTCGTCTAGCAATTCTTTGTATTTCGGGTCGGCCGCCAGCACCTCGCGTGGCAGCCATGCTTCAGTGCCGGAGCCACCGACGGCATTTTCGACCACTCCGATGGGGATCGCCTGTTGGAGGTGGAGGGTTTTGGCGGTCCACCATGCGATGGCGGACAATCCGGCGGTGGCGGCTGGTGAGGCCACCGCCCACGTGCCGGTGAAATGATCCTGCGGGGTGAGCCGGGCCAGCGTCGCCGTATCATATGCGCGGGCGGTGGTCGGTGCCCCGCTTAGATCGAGCACCCGGATGTGGGGGAAGGCAGCGGCGGCGGCGCATTCGGCTGGCCCGCCGACGGCTTTGGCGAGCGGGAAATCCATGTTGGATTGGCCGCTACAAAGCCACACGTCGCCCACCAGCACATCGTTGAGGACGAGGTGGCCGTCGGCAGCGGTGAGGCTCAAATCGCGCCCTTGGGCGGAGGCGGGCTCGGCATCGAGCACCACGCGCCAGCAGCCGTCATGGTCGCAACGGGTGGATTTTGTCTGCCCGGCAAATGTCACCTTGACCTCGCCACCCGGCATGCCGCGGCCCCACACCGGGATGGGCGTGGCGCGGGGCAACACCATGCACCCACCGAAGGGGCGGGCGAAATCCAGTGCCTGCACGCTGAATGCCAGCAATCCATTCATTACTAACAAACATAGCCAGCGCTGCATGGCGGCAGTGTGTGGCGGCGGCTGGATTTGCGCAAGCACCGCCACCTGTGCGGAACTGGTTTTAAAAAACGACCAGTGAACACCACTTGCCGGGCAGGGGCAGGGGCGTAATGTCACATCTTTCTATGATTGAACCGGTTGCCATGAATCCGAAGCATCTTGAGTCAGCGGAAACGCTGTGGGCTTATCATCGTTTGGGGTGGCCGGTGACGATGGCGGAGGGGATTCTCGTGTTCGGCAGCAACGACCTGCGGGTGGCAGAGCACGCCGTCGACTTGTTCCAGGCCGGTCTCGGCCGCTGGATCTTGTTTTCCGGAGCGCGCGGCCGGATGACCCAAGAGTGGCCGCAAACCGAGGCCGCGACGATGGCGGCGCTGGCCCGGGCCCGTGGGGTGCCCGACGCGTGCCTTTTGCTAGAAGAGCGGGCGACCCACACTGGCGACAACATCCGCCTGTCGCGCGGGGTTCTCGCGGCGGCCGGGCGCACGCCGAACCGGGTCATCGTGGTGCAAAAGCCGTATATGGAGCGCCGGACCCGGGCCGCGCTCGATGTGCAATGGCCGGAGGCTGAGTGCCAGGTGACTTCACCGCCATGCGACTTTGCGAGCTATTGTGCGGGGGACTTGCCGCCATATCTGGTCATAGAGGCGATGGTCGGCGATTTCCAGCGGATCGTTGACTATCCCGGGCTCGGGTTTGCCAGCGTGCAGGCGGTGCCGCCGGCAGTGATCGCGGCTTTCCAGTATCTTTGCTGCGAGGGCTTCGGCGGGCAACTGCGGTGAGCGCCGGTGAGCGCCGGACTCCCGCCTGCCGCCTGGATGAGTGTGCCTATTGCCGCCCCGCCGTGACGATTTCCTGAACCCAATGCCGCCTTACCTATCAAAATGACCCGCATATTCATCGTCACCCTGTGTGCCAACTTTGCCATGGCGACGCTTCATGCGGCAGCGCCGGATCCGGCCTCGGTTTATGCATGGTATAAGGGAGATTCCGGCATCAATGCAGGGGCCGATGGCTACAGCGTGACGAGTTGGGCCAATGCCGCCACCTCCGGCACTCCCGCCACCCGCAATCTCAGCAGCCTGGCTGGTGCGCCCAGCCGCTGGAACGTGCTGCAGTCCGGCAGCCCCACTTATGTGATGCGCTTCAACGGCAACTCGGATGGAATCTATGCAGCGCAAACCAACTTCGGCACCCTCAGTGGATCGCGCACGGTCATTGCTTTCGCCCGCAGCCGTGAAACCGGCCAAGGATTCCTGTTTGACAGTTCAAGCTACAGCAGCGGGCTGACCCGCGCCCAAATCAACGGCGGCAACTGGCAGATCGGTACCGTCGCCAGCAGCGGCACGGCAGGCACGGCGGGAAGCGTCACTGCTCCCGTCACGCTCAACACATGGCAGGTTCACGCGTTCATTCTCACTACCGGATCCCCCGCGATTTTCGAACATTTCATCAATGGCGTGAAGGCGGGCAGCAGCGTCAATCTCACCAGTGCTTACGCCTTGGGCGGCCTCATTCTCGGCAACTGCGTCGCTCCCAGCCAAGGCTTGGGCGCGGAAGTCGATCTGGCCGAAGTGCTCGTTTACAACAGTGCTCTGGCCGCCCCGGCCCGCCAGGCGGTGGAGACCTATCTGACCGACAAGTGGAGCGGCCTGAGCGACGGCGTGAATACCCAACCACAGCCGCTCGCATCCACCAGTCAACCCTTCAAGAGTGGCACCGGCTATCCGGAGTACCGAATTCCCGCGATGACCACGTCCAATCTGGGCACCGTCATCGTTGCCGCCGACGGCCGCCAAACCAACGCCGACGTGCCGGGTAACATCGATTGCGTCATCCGTCGCAGCACCGATAATGGCGCGACCTGGGGCCCCAATATCGTCGCTGCCAACTATGGCAGCAATGCCACCGACACCGATATCTATCCATTGCTCGGGAATTCCACGCCGCAGAGCCGGACCTCCGCCAGCGACCCCGCCCTCATGGTCGATCGCAGCAACGGCCGGATCTGGGTTTTTTATGACAACGGCAGCTCCGCCAGCTACAACAGCTTTGGCCGCGTGATCAAACTCGAACTGCGTTACAGCGACGACGACGGCCTGAGCTGGTCGGCCCGCAAGGACGTCGAGGCGGAAAATCCGACACTCCGCCCGACCCCGGCGGAGACCTTTGTTTTTAATGGGACGACCTATACCTACGGCAAAGCCGAATACATCGTCGGGCCGGGCAATGGCGTCCAACTCGCACGCGGAGCCAATGCCGGCCGGCTGATTTTGCCGGTTTATTGGTACCGCAGCAGCAATTGCTCGTCGTTCATCTACAGTGACGACCACGGTGTGACCTGGCAACGCGGCGGCATCTGTGGCTACGGCACCGGAGAAGTCCAGATCGAGGAACTCACCAATGGCGACCTGCTCGCCTCCATGCGGCCGTCCGGAGCAGCCAGTGGCTACCGCTGGTTCAGCAAGAGCACTGATGGTGGCCTCACTTGGGGCGCGATGTTCCGGTTTGACGGCACCACCACCTATCCGGTGGCCGACCCGACCTGCCAAGGCAGCATCATCCGCCTCTCCACCTCCGCTAACAGTGACAAGAACCGCCTTGTGCATGCCAGTTGCAACAGCAACTCCAGCAGCCGGGTGGCGATGACCGTCCGCACCAGCTACAACGAGGGCGTCACTTGGAGTGCCTCCCGCTTGGTGTACAGCGGCGTCTCCGGCTACTCCGCCCTGACCCGGCTCGCCAACGGTGATATCGGGCTGCTTTACGAAAAGGACAATTACGCGGCGATTGATTTTGTTAGAATAACCATCGCGGACGCGAGCAGTGGTGCCGATAGCCAACCGCCATATAACACCTGGGCCAGCAGTCATTTCACGCTGGCGCAACTGATGGACCCGCTGGTCACCGCGCCGGATGCCGACCCCGATCACGACGGCGCCGGCAATTTTCTTGAATATGCCCTCAACCGGCCGCCCACCACTGCGGACTCCGGCGGCGTGATTGCAGGCATGGCAAGCGTCAGCGGCTACAACTATCTCCGCCTCACCGTCCCCAAGAACCCGGCGGCAACCGATGTGATCTATCAAGGACAAGGCAGCAGCGATCCGGCCGATCCGAATAGTTGGAGCCCGGCCGGAATTGTCATCGAGAGCGCCACCGCCAACCAGTTGATCCTGCGGGATTCCGTCACCGGTCCCCGGCGCTTCCTGCGCGTGAAAATCTCCCGCAATTAGCGTAGCCCGCCAAGCAGATTGCATGCTATTCGGAACCCCCTTCGATTGCCGATTGCCGATTGATGATTTTTGATTGTTGATTGTTGATTGTTGATTTTTGAAGTGACGGAATGCCATCTCAACATCCAATCATCAATCGAAAATCAAGCCGCTTAAAGTGTTTTCTGTAAGACGGGCTGCACGAGCGCCAGCCCGCCTGATGCCCTCCCTCATGCCCGGTCTAACTCGCGTTGGGGGACGAGGGCCTCATCTGGAGGCACCGGGGCATCGTCATGCGACACACCCGCCGGGCCGCACGTTGGCGGCGGCGAGATCGGCGGTGAATTGGTCGGAAAGAAAATAGTCGAGTTCAGCCTGGCGGCCGGGGCCGATGGGATCGGCGGGATCGTCCACCGCCAGACCCGGGTGACACATGACCAGGGTGGGGCCGTTGATGGTTGTTAGGAGGTTGCGGAAAAAGCGGGCGAAGTCAAAGCCGGGGAGAAACGGGCGGAAGCCGGCGAAGCGCGCGTTGCTGGCGAGGCCCGCGTTTCTAACGCTTGTGGCGAAGCCTCCGCTCAGCGCGCGCATCACCAGCACCTTGGGCATGAGACCGCTGGCAAAAGGCACGCGCAGCCAGGCGCTGGGGTTGCGTTGCCGGGTTTCCTCGATGACGATCCGGCGGATCAGCGGCAAGGCGTGCACATGCTGGTGGCCGTCGACGAAGGCGGGCGCTTGGCCGTAGTGCGCTTCAAATAACTGCCATTGTTGGATAAAGCGGCGGCGTATGGCGGCCGCATCCAGTTGGTGGACGAGGGCGCGGACGATGAGCGGGCCGAGTGCTTGCGCGGGCTCCGGAGGCAGATCAGCAACACGACACTTGGCAAGTGTCGTTCCATAGCCGTGGGTGAGATTGAAATGCAGGCCGGCCTGATGGCCCGGGCCGAGCGCCTTGAGGCGTGGGGCCGCGTCCGGCCAGTGTGGGGAGTCCGTGAGGCAGGAGACCGCCTGCAGGCGCCCGGCGGCGACGAGTTGCAGGATCCCTGCGCTGATGGCGGGGGATTGGGCGAAGTCATCGGCGCAGAGGGTGAGGCGTTTCATGCGGCGTGTGTGAAAACCCAAACCCGCGACCCGACGAAGGTGAGCCCGGCCACCGCCACCAACACCAACCCCAGCGCGATGCGGTAATCAAGCGTGGTAGTCTGCAACAGCACCGCGTAGAGCGCCTCGTTGAGGGCAAAGGCGCTCACCGATACCATCAGCATGCGGCGGTAGTCGCCGCTGCGCTTGATGGTGTTGAACGTCCATTGGCTGTGGCCGAAATACGTCACCTGGAACGCCAGGCCAAAACCCGCGACATTGGCTAACAGCGGAGCCATATCCAGCAAAACGACCAGCAGCCACACCACGCCCAGATGCACCGCGGCGGCCACTGCACCCACACAACCGAAGCGGACGAGTTGTGAAATCATTCCTTGGGGAAGCCGTGTTTGTCCGCGATGAGATAGTTAGGCCGGCGTTTCACCTCGTTGAAAATGCGCGCCAGGTATTCGCCGAGGATGCCGATGGAAAGCAATTGCACGCCGCCGAGGAAGGTGACGGCCACCACCAGGGTGGCCCAACCGGCCAGCGGGTTGCCGAAGATGAGGGTTTCCACGAGGATATCCAGCGCGTAGAGGATGGAGCAAACCGAGATGAGCGAGCCGACGCCCACCCACAAGCGCAGGGGCAGGTTGCTGAACGACGTCAAGCCGGTGGTGGCGAGGTCGAGGAGTTTGAGGAAATTGAATTTCGAGCTGCTGGCGCGGCGTTCCTCGATGGTGAAGGCGATGCCGATGGAGCGGAAGCCAACCCATGCGTAGAGCCCCTTCATGAACCGGTTGCTCTCGGGCAGTTGGCGCATGGCCAGCACGACCTTGCGGTCCAGCAGACGGAAGTCGCCGGCGTCCTCGGGGATTTGGATCGACGACATGCTGCCGAGGATTTGATAGAAAAGGCGGCTCAGCCGGCGCCGCAGCCGCGAGTCGGTGTCGCGTTCGCGGCGCACGGCGTAGACCATGTCATACCCGAGTTGCCAGTGGTGGATGAATTCATCGATGACCGGGAAGGGATGTTGGAAATCCGCGTCGAGGATAACCACCACCTCGCCGTCGGCTTCCGCCAGCCCGGCGCTGATGGCCGCTTCCTTGCCGAAATTGCGCGACAGCGTCAGCAGGCGGACCGGGCCGGGCTGGGCGAGAACCACCTCGCTGGTGCGGTCACTGCTGCCATCGTCCACCACGATCACATCGAAGCGCTCGCTCAGGCCAGCCAGGTGCAGTCCCAACGCGTGGAGGAACTCGGCAATGCCTTCGGCCTCATTGTAGGCTGGCACCACGCAGGTGATCCACGGGCGGGTCGTCGTGCGCGGCGAGGGGGAGGGGACTGGGGTTGGCGGGTTCATTGCGGTTTGACGG
Source organism: Akkermansiaceae bacterium (assembly GCA_903908495.1). Classification (GTDB taxonomy): domain Bacteria; phylum Verrucomicrobiota; class Verrucomicrobiia; order Verrucomicrobiales; family Akkermansiaceae; genus Luteolibacter. The sequence continues at coordinate 16,982 of CAIVSK010000082.1, read as the reverse complement.
CTGGGGGCGCGGCCTCGCGGCGTTGGACATAGAGCACGGATTGCTTGCCCCACTGGCCTAGCAATGTGAAGGCGGCCTGCACATCAGGTTGTAACAGGGCAAAGTGGCGGGCGTCGATGGCGAGGAACAACCTGCCGGGTCCCTCCATCCGCTGGCGCAGCTCGGCGGGCGAATCGGTGGTGGCGGCTTGGCCCCGGGTGTAGAATTCCGCCGAGAATTTTCGCTTTTGAAAATACAACAAGTTGTCGTCAGGGGCGCGGTGGGACTCATAGCATTGCACCAATTCCAGCTGGGTGGCGTTAGGCGCGAGTTGTGGCGTGGCGAAGGCAAACAACAAGCTCAACAGCACCACCCCGCCACTCACGCCCACCAGCGCCGGATGCAATGGGTGAAAGCGCGGCGCAGGCGGCTGCGCGGTCCGCCGCCAGTAAATTTCTGTGAGCAACAGCGCTATGGCGGGCAGTGCTGGCAGTGGATAGGTGGCGATGATATTGCGCGCCGGGGTGAAAAACACCAGCGGCCACAGCGCCCACAGCAACCAGTACAGGCCACGACCGTTGGCGGCCATGAGCCAAGCTCGTAACCCCCGCCACTGGCGGAATGGCACGGCCAGGAAGCCAAAGCCCCAGGGGAAAACTGCCAACAGCGCGAACAACCAGATCGTGCCGATCGCTGCGGTGTGTGCGCTGCCGTAGCGATCGCCGGCCCACGATGCCACGGTGAAGCGGCGGATGTGCTCACCGACGATGAAGTAGTCGAGGAATCCGGGGGTGTGGTTTTCCGCCAGCAGATACCATGGCACGGCCAACAGTAACATCAGCAAAGTGCCGGAAAACCACGGAATGAATTGCCAGACCCGCCGCCACTGGCAGGTCAACAGGCAATATCCGAAAATCGGCGGACCCGCCAGGATCAACGTCAGCGGCCCCTTGGCGAGCAAGCCGATGGTCAGCCCCAGAAAAAATCCATAGCCCCAGGCCCGCGAGCTTTTCTCCAGCGCCATGCGGAACGCCACCATCGTCAGAGTGGTGCCTAACACCAATACCAGGTCCGTCATCACCGCGGCCGCGCAGTAATAGAACAGCGGGCTGGCCATCAGGAGGGCGGCGGCGACCCAGCCCATCAGGTTGGACTTGAACTCATGTTGGGCGGCGCGCGCCACTAATGCCAGCACACCGAGGGCGGCGGCGAAGATGAAGATGCGGGCACCGAAGTGGTTGGGGCCGAAGCAGGCGATGCCCACTGCGGAGGCCCACATCGAAAGCGGTGGCTTGGCCCAGAACGGCACGCCCGGAGCAAACTGCGGCGTGACCCAATCGCCGCTGGTCACCATCACGCGCGACATTTCCGCGTAGCGTGCCTCGGACGGATCGCACATCGGCGCGAACAACAGCAACACCAAGCGACACACAATGAGCCCTCCAAGAAAGTAGACAACCCAGCGCAGAGGCCGGTCGGCGGTGGCGGGTGAGGGCGGGCGATTCATGGTGGGGTCAGCATTTTCTGGGTCCTGGTTATCGGATGGCAGGACCGCCTGTTGTCGGAGAATTTTGTGTGGAGGGGCTGCGCCGTTGTGCAGGCGGTCGATCAAGCGGCTCACGGCGGCAGCCTGCCCCATTGCCTGCTGCTTGCCAAGTCATTCGTTGCCGACGGCGGGGACCCGGAAAATGGGGTCAGTCCTTTGGCATTTGCATTTTGTCAAGGGGCAGCGGTGAAGGGATGGGTTCAATCACCTGAGGATTCGTAGAGGGTAATGGATTTCACGGCTTGGGGGTCACGCATGAGTTCGCTGAGGTTGCGGCACAAGCCAGCGACATGACCCAGATGCAGTCGATGGGCAAGCCATTGGTTGTGCATGGCGGTGTTGCGTTTGACCACTGCGGCGATAAGCAGTTTGCCGCGGTGGTTCTTGCGCAGCAAGGTCCAGTCGGTGGCAGCGTCGAGGCCGAGCGCGTTGGCGGTGCGGGTGATGAGGCGCTCGGCCGCCTGTTCGTCGTGCGCGCGCAATGCCGCGCCACTGTGGTGGCCGGGTTTGAGGATGCGGCGTTTGGCTTGAGAGACGAGATTGAGCAACTTGTCCCGGAAGCCGTCCTCGCCAAGATACCATCCGCGGCGCAAGGAGGCAGTCGCGGCTTCGCTGATTGCGCTCTTGGGAGTGGTGGCACGGGATTCAAGCCAATCCAAGTATGCCCGCCGTCCTCGCGGCCCATGATCGAGTTGGAAACCGTCCAGCACGCGCCCCAGCTCAAGCCACTCCGGAGGAGTTCCCTTGGCGTAGTGTCTGAGGCTGCTCCACGGGTAGGTTACGAGCTTGCCATTCTTGCCGCCGGCCAATCCTGCGCGGGCCGGGTTGAGATGGATATAGTCGGCCACCACTTTGAGATAAGATCCGTCCGTCGCACGCTCCCCGCTGACGGGAATGGCCTTGTAGCGGCCTTGGAACACATGGCCGTGGCGCAGGTGGCGGCTGTTCCACCCCTGGCTGAAGGTGCCCATGAGCACCCGCATGCCTGCCGTTAGATTCGGTTCGGGGGTTTCGACGAGCAGGTGGTAGTGGTTGGTCATCAGCACCCAGGCGTGGACCCGCCAGCCGTTCTTTTGGCAGACCAAGCCCAGTCGGAACAAGAACCCCTTGGCATCCTTGTCGTCCAGAAACACCGGTTTGCCACCGTCGCCACGCGCCATCACGTGATAGACAGCACCGGGATATTCAAAGCGCAATTGGCGTGCCATGGTCGAAAGTGTCACATAATACTCAGGACGGATCAAACCTGAAATACATGAAATGCAACTCACAAAGGACTGGTTCCCATTAGTGAAATGCAACTCACAAAGGACTGACCCCATTGGCGGCTACTCGACGTTTTGCACCTGCTCGCGGATTTTTTCGAGTTCGGTTTTGGCCTCGACGACGGTGTGGGCGATGGCGGCGTCGTTTGCCTTGGCGCCGATGGTGTTGAACTCGCGGAAAATTTCCTGACAGAGGAAATCCAGGGGGCGGCCGGGCGGTTCGGCGGCGTGCATGTACTCGCGGAATTTGGTGCAATGGGAATCCAGGCGGGTGAGTTCCTCGCTGATGTCGCAGCGGTCGGCAAACAACGCCAACTCCCTGAGCACCCGCTCGTCGCCCGAGTCCAACTCGAGACCGAGTTCGCGCAGGCGCTTGAGCAATAACTCGCGTTGCCGCAGCGGGCGCTCCGGTGCGGCGCTGGCAATCCGTTGCCGCAGCGCGTCGAGCAAGTCGAGGCGGGTCGTGAAATCGGCCATCAGGTCGGCACCCTCACGGCTACGCATGGTGGTGAGTTGTGCGAGGGCCTCGTGCAGGGCCGGTTCAATAGCAGTCCAGGCGGTGGCGGCATCCATTTCGCGCGACCCGATGGCCAGCACGCCGGGTTGGCGGAGGAAATCGGAGGCATCGGGCAGTACCTGGCGGCCTAGCAAGGTGCTGAGTTGGGAAAAGGCTGCCTCAAACGCGCTGGCGAGTGTGGCGTCCACCCGCACCGCTGCCGGGCAGTCCTGGGCATGTTCGAGGTTGACGCTCACTTGTACGCGGCCGCGGGACACGGTGTTTTGCACGTGTTTGCGGATGCTGGCGTCGAGTTCGGCGAGTTCGCGCGGCAATTGCACGACCACTTCGGCCTGTTTGCGGTTGACGGTGCTCAGTTCCACTTTTGCGAGCCAAACATCCGTCACCGCGCAGCCGCGCCCAAACCCTGTCATGGATCTCATCCGCCCAGCATGTCCCGTTGCGGTCCATCCGCCAAGCTAAACCTGCCGCAGCCCTGTCTTGATGGGGGATACGGGCATCACTCATCCCTCGACGCAGCTGTGATCTGTGGATATTTCACAGGGCGGGAATTTTATGCTTGTGGTGGCAAGGTTGCATTTGCTTGGGTTCGACCCATGAGCGACCAGTGGCACTTATTAAATAACGGGCAGCAATATGGACCCTACAGTGAGGACGACTTGGTGCAGTTCGTCCAGGAGGGGCGGATTGTGCGCGAGTCGCTGCTGTGGACGGAGGGAATGGACGGTTGGGTGGCCGCCGCCACTCTCGAGGGCTTGTTTCCGCCCGTGGCGGTGGCCGTGGCGCTGCCGCGCGCCGTTCCGCGTCCGGTGGCTGCCAGCAGTGCGGCGGCCGCGCGATCCCCTCAACGGGCCACTGCCGCGGGCCGGGCGCCGACGCAAGGGGGGCATGGAACCAAGCAGGGCGCGCGCGTCGTGCCGGTCGGTCCGTATCCGGCGCAGGCTATCAAGCCGGCGACTTTTGAGTTGTTGTTGACCTTGTTTGGCAGTGGGTTGGCGCTGTTGGGGATAGCGGCATGGGCCCAATGGACGATGCGTCAAAGCGAGGTGGCGGCGCAAGCCAACCAGATTTTGATGCTGCGGGTGATGTTGGTGGCGGCTGTGGGATGTTTGGTGGCTTTCGCGGTTCTCAATTATATCTATCTGGCTCGGATCTGGTCGGCGCTGCAGTATGGCAGACCGCGGACGACGCCGGGCAAGGCGGTCGGCCTGTTGTTTGTGCCGTTTTTCAATTTGTATTGGTTGTTTGTGGCGTTCTATGGTCTGGCGCAGGATTGGAACCGGATCACCACCCGCTTCGGCGACTTGAACCGGGCGCCGAAACTCAGCGAAGGATTGTTTCTGGCGTATTGTTGCTGCTCGATTGTGGTGTTTCCGGTGGCGATTATCTTATGGTTCCCGGTGATGCTGCAAATCTGCCGGGCTATCAGTTTCATGGCGTTGCCGCCGCAGCATCGCGCCAGATATTCCGCACCCAGGTAACTGCGAACGCGTTTTTTTTCACTTGATGGTGGATTTGGGTTGCGGGAATGGCGTGGCTTGCTACTTCGTGCGCATCCAGCAGCCACTTTTCATCACCGGTCTCGGCGCGCTTTCCGCGCTCGGGGAAACCGTCTCGCAACACCATCAGGCGGTGGGCGATCGATATGTGCCGTTTCAGCCGCTGGGCAGGTTGCTCGGTGCCGACAGCCCGCACGCGGAGCGGCCCGCGGCCTGGATCGCCGCGCGGGGCTTGTTGACGCATCGCAAATGGAGTCCGGTGACCATGGCCGCGTTGCATGTGGCCCGCCAGGCTATCAGTGACGCCGGTTGGGGGCCGGAGGAGTTGCGCGATGCGGCGCTGGTGGTGGGCACCAGTCGGGGCAATGCCGCCGGTTGGCTAGGCCCGTGGCCGGGGCGCCGGCCATTCCGCTTGATGGCCGCGAGCAATACCATTCACAGCGAACCGGCCGCTGCCATCAGCATCGAGTTTGGCATGTGCGGGCCCAACCAGGTGCTCGCCAGCGGTTGCTCGGCGGGTTTGGACGCCATCGGCATGGCGTTGCTGATGGTTCGCGGGGGCATCGCGCCGCGGGCGCTGGCGGTGGCGGTGGACTTGCCGCTGGTGCCATTGCTGTTGGATAACTATGCGATGTCCGGCCTGTTGGCCCGGAGTTTTGAACTCGATCCCTATCACCCCATGAGCGCCGGCTTCGTGCCCGGCGAGGGCGCCGCGGCGATGGCGTTGGATACCGCGGGAGCGGCGGGAGATCCGCAGTTGCTGCATTATGGCTGCAACGCGGATGCCTGTGACCCCGTGGGCATTCCTGCCGATGGCGGGCGCACGCCGGAGTTGTTGGAGCAGGCGCTGCGGGCCACTGCTGCGCCGGTGGCGCTATGCCCGCACGCCACGGGAACCGCAGTGCAAGCCACCGCCGATCCCGCGGCGTTCAACCGGGCCTTTGCCGTCACGCGGCCCACGCTGCACCTGCTCAAGCCGTACGTGGGACACACCATCGGCGCCAGTGGGTTGTTAGAGAGCGTGATTCTGGCGCGTTTCCTGCGGGATGGCAAGCTGCCGCCGAACCGGCCCGGATTATACGGCCCCGGCGGCTATATGCTTCCCGATCAAGTCCTGGCGTGTGCCGGGACGCTGTATAAATTAGCCCACGGCATGGGCGGCCACAACGCCCTCATTGCAATCAAACCATCATGAATCCAGTTGTCTCGCTAGAAGTGTCAGTAGACGGGCAACGCCTCGATGTGTTCGAGGCGGAGCGCTTGCTGCGGAGTTATCCGGTATCCACTGCGGCCAAGGGTGTGGGCTTTGGCGAGGGGACATTTCGCACGCCGGTGGGACGTTTCCGCGTGATGGAGAAACTTGGTGAAGGGGCTTCGAGCGGCGCCGTGTTCCAATCACGGGTGGCAGTGGGTAGCTGGAGTCCGGGCAGCGGTGGCGGCGAGGATTTGGTGCTTACCCGCATCCTGCGTCTGGATGGCATGGATCCGGAAAACGCCAACACCCTCGAGCGTTGCATCTATATTCATGGCACCAATCGGGAGGAGTTGATCGGTTCGCCGGCGAGTCACGGCTGCATCCGCCTGCGCAATGCGGATATGCTTGAGTTGTTTGAGTTGGTGCCGGCAGGGACGCCGCTGGTGATCCATCCGCCGCAGCGCTTGCGTGGCAAAGTCATCTTCCTGGATTGTGATTCAACCTTGTCTGGGATTGAAGGGATTGACGAGTTGGCGCGGGTGCGTGGCGCTGAGGTGTATGCGGAAGTGGTGGCGCTGACGCATGCCGCAATGAACGGTGAGGTGCCGCTCGACGAGGTGTTCGCGCGCCGCATGGCAATCATCCGGCCGGATCAAGCCGCTTGTGAGGAGGTCGCCGCGCTCTATGTGGCAACCCTCACGCCCGGCGCGCTCGAGTTAATCCATGCACTCAAGGCCGATGCCTGGCTGCCGGTGATTCTTTCCGGCGGCTTCGCCCCGCTCATCGCGCCGCTGGCGCGGTACCTCGGCATCGAGCATGTGGAAGCGGTGCCATTGCTCTTGGATGCGCAGGGCCGGTATGCCGGGTATGGCCAGTCCTATCCGACCACTCGCAACCTGGGAAAAAACCAAGTCATCAACGAGTGGAAGCAGGCGCTTTTACCGCGACGCGTGGCAATGATGGGTGATGGTATGTCCGATTTGGAAACCCAGCCGGACGTCGATGTGTTCATCGGCTTCGGCGGAGTGGTCGCCCGTTCCCGCGTCAAACAGGCCGCGCAGCATTGGCTTGATAGCATGACTGATGTGGCGTCGGTGCTTAACATTCTGAATGGCGCAACGCATGCCAACTCGGTAAAATGAGTTGGCATGGATATATTATTACGAAAAAGTGTAACTTTTGTCTTGTAGTTGTGAGTTGCTCTGATATCATGTACCCCACATGAGTGCTAATTCAAAGAAAACAACTACCAAGGGCAAGCGTTATACCGATACCCAGAAGCAAGAAGTCGTCGCTTTCGCTAACAAGTGGAATGCTGACAATGGTCGTGGCGGCCAAGCGGTGGCAGCCAGAAAGTTTGGCATTTCGGTGCTGACGGTTTCCGGTTGGCTCAAGTCCGGTGGTGCCGCCAAGGCCCCGAAGGCAGCCAAGGTCGCCAAGGTCGCCAAGGTCGCCAAGGCCCCGAAGATCGCCAAGGCTCCGAAGGCAGCCAAGCCGGTTAAGGCAAGCAAGGTTGCTGCCAAGGTTGCGGCACCGGCGGTCAAGAGTGATTCGCCCCAGGGCAAGCGTTATAGCGACGTGCAGAAGCAGGAAGTTATTGACTTTGTCCTCGCCGTTAACACCGCCAAGGGACGTGGCGGCCTGAGCGCCGCAGTCGCCAAGTTCGGCGTTTCGCCGCTGACCATCAGTGGTTGGATCAAAAAGTCCGGCGTCAAGATGCCTAAAGCTGTGAAGGCCGCCGCACCCGCCAAGGCACCTAAGGCTGCCAAGGCACCTAAGGCGCCTAAGGCTGCCAAGGCACCAAAAGCTGCCAAGGCCCCCAAAGCCGCTGCCGCAGTTGTGAAGGTTGCCAAGGTGAAGGCCCCCGCCGCCAGCTTGAGCGCCAAGGCCGTCATCGCCTTGGGCAGTCAGGTTGCCAAGTTGGAGAAGCAATTCTCCAAGCTCAAGGTTCTCATCGGTGCCATCAAGTAAGGCCGGTACTAACCAGACTTATACAAGCCGTCTCCCGCTCGCCGGGGGACGGCCTTTTTTTTCCTGGCGGTGGCGGCTTACGGAGCGTCGGGCTTTTCCTTGGCCTTGTCGTGCTCGGCGTGGTGTGCACCATGGGATTCTTGGAGTTGCTTGGTGCCATCCTTGCCCTCGAATTCATGGCGTTCGCAAGAGAGCGATAAGGTGCAGGCGGCCGCTAAGGTCAGCAGAAGAAATTTCATGTGGCGTTTCTAATAGTCGCTTGGCCGTAAAACGCAACCCTCGAGGGCGGAAAACTTTTACTGCGGTGGCAGCCAGGCGGCCACGGCACGCGCCGCGCGCAGGTGGGCACCGGTGCCGCCGAGCTTGGCTGCGGTTGCCGCCAGCCGGGCTTGCAGCATCGCCCGATGCTCCGGATCCTGCAACAAGCGCCGCAGGGCCGCGCCGATCTGCACCGCATCCGCATCGGCCTGGATGAATTCCTCGACCACCTCTTCTCCCGCAAGAATGTTGACCAGGCCGATGTGCTTGAGCCGGACCAGCATCCGCCCCACCAGATAAGTGGGCCATGCCACCGCATAGGTCAGGCAGTAGGGCAGGCCGAAATAGGCGGCTTCGAGGGTTGCGGTGCCACTGGCAATGACGCCGCAGCACGCCCGCTGCATCAAGTCATGGCTGCCTCCGGCGGTGATCGTCAAATGTTCCCCCAGCGGGCTCTGGCGGGCCAGTTGGCGCATCAATGTGGCGAGCTTGGGCGAGGCGGCTGGTGCCTCAAAGCGCAGGTCCGCGCGCCAGGCCAGCAGGCGCTTGGCGGTTTCGATCATCAGCGGAAACAAGCGCGCCACCTCGCGCTCTCGGCTGCCTGGAAACAGTCCGACCAAGCGTTCATCCCGGGCCACGCTCATGAGCCGGCGCTCGACGAGTTCATCGATCAGCGGATGGCCGACAAAACTCGTCTTCAAGCCGGCCGACTCAAACAGCACCTGCTCAAACGGGAACAGGCACAGCATTTCGTCCAATAGGCGCACCATTTGCGGGATCCGGCGTTTGTTCCACGCCCACACCTGCGGGCTGATATAATACACCTGGCGGGTCTGCGGGCATTCCCGCCGCACCGCTTCGGCAAAGCGCAGGTTGAAGCCCGGATAGTCGATGAGCACCAACACGTCCGGTTGCAAGCGTTTGACCTCCGCGAGCATCTCGTGAAACCGTTGCTGGAACCAGCGGTAATGCCTCAGCACCTCCCACAACCCAACCACCGCGGCGTCTTCCACCCAGTCCCTGACCCCACCAGCGCTCGCCGCCGCCATTTCCGGGCCGCCCACCCCGGTGATGCTCAGATCCGGTCGCAACGTCGCCAGTGCGCGCAACAACCCGGCCCCGTGTGCATCCCCGCTGAGTTCACCTGCAACCACATAGATTCGGCCCGCCATGCGTCCGATTTTTATCATCCTGCGCCGATCTGGCCATGAAAATCCCACCAGACCTGAAAAATCTACCCGTTTGCGGAAAAATCGGCGTTGTCGCCGACTTCCGCATTGATTTCGTGGCAGCTTGCGCTTTGTCTTGGGTCCGCCGCCCAACGCGTGCCAACTCCTCATGTCCTCAGTCAGCCCAGACAGCCCAGAAATTCCGCGCCCGATCGGCGAAATCGTCCAAGGTCCAAGCGCCTTTGATCAATTCCTGGATCGCAACCAGAAAAATCTCATTGCCCTGACCATTGTTTTGGCCGTGGCAGCCGCCGCCTTGGTGATCTACCGCGGGGTGGCCAGCAGCAAGGAGCACAGCGCCGGGGCTGACTTCAGTAAAGCCGCGGATCTGGCCGCACTGCGCAGCGTCGTTAAGGATCACTCCGGCACTGCTGCCGCCCAAAGCGCCCAAGTCTTGCTCGCCGACCGCCAGTGGAGCGAAGGTGACAAAGACGCCGCTGTCGCCACCCTCCAGGCATTCATCGCCGCCAGCCCGCAGCACCCGGCCCGCCCCACCGCCCAGGCCAGCCTCGGTGCAAAACTCCAGGCCCTAGGTAAAGTGGCCGATGCCGGCAAGGTCTTCCAACAAATCGTCGAGGACCCCGCCGCCCGCTTCCTGGCCCCGTACGCCTTGCTCGCCCTCGGCGATATCGCCAGAGCCGCCGGCGATACTGCGGCCGCCGAAAAATCCTACCAGAAGGCCAAGACCGAGTTCCCCGATAGCAGCTTTGCCTCCATCATCACCAAGCGTATTTCCCTGCTCAAGGCCCAGTTGCCTGTCGAAATCGCCCCGCCACCACCTGCCGCCCCCGCCGCCCCAGGTGCCCCCAGTGCTCCCGCCGCCCCCGGTGCTCCCGCCGCCCCCGGTGCTCCCGCCGCCCCCGGTTCTCCCGCCGCCCCAGCCGCCGTTGTCCCGCCCGCCGCTCCTGTTGTCCCGCCCGCCACTCCTGTTGTCCCGCCCGCCACTCCTGTTGTCCCGCCCGCCGCCCCCGGGGCTGCGATTCCCGCTCCTGGCGCTCCGGTTGCTCCCGCTCCTGCGACCGGCCCGGCGGCTCCCGGAGCACCGGCAGCGGTGCAAGAAGTGCCCGCAGCGCCGCGTAATGACGCTGGCACACCGCCACCTGCGCCGGCCGAGTCCGGTACCCCCGCCACCCCTTCCAAGCCGTAATACCGCGTTTGATTGACATCCACTAACTCCCATTACTCTTACTACCGTGTTCAAGAAAGTCATTGGCCAAGATGTGGGCGACGCACGTCGTCCTTCACCCGCCCCACCCACCGTTTACCGAGCGCCGGAGCCGTTGGCTCCGCCCCCCAGTTACTCCTCCCCGCCGCCCGCTCCAGTCCAGGCATCCCTTTCCAGGCCGCCGGCTGGCGCATCCCGCAACATCCTTTCGTCCGATGTTGAAATCAAGGGCACCGTCAAGTTCACCAACGACCTCATCATCGACGGCAAGATCGAAGGAGAAATCTTCTCCGATGGCAGCCTGACGGTCGGCGAAAACGCCCGCCTCAAGGCCGAAATCAAGACCGCGACCGTGGTGGTTTACGGCAAAGTCCACGGCAACATCACCGCCGTGGATCGCATCGAACTGAAGTCCAGCGCCGAGGTCATCGGCGACATCCGCACCAAGACTCTCTCCATCGAGGCCGGTGCGATTTTCGTCGGCAAGTCCACCGTCGGCACCCCCGCCCAAGCCCCGGCCCAGGCTCCCGCCCAAGCCCAGGCCCCGGCACAATCCCAGCCCGCCGCCAAGCCCGCGCCTGCCGCGCTGCCCAAGCAAGCCACGTTGCCAGGTGCCGGTTGAGTCACCGTCCGCGGCCACGGCGTCGCGGGAGCCTGTGATTTTTTGTTATGGTCGGTGAGTCGCCATCTCCGCGCCAGCGGATCGAGTTGACCTGCCCCGAGTGCGGGCACACCCAATTCGAGCCCGCGATGGTGATTTCGACCCAGTGCCATGGCTGTCGCGCCAACTTCCAAGTGCAGGATGGCAAGGCGGTGGTGCGCAAACGTCCCATCACCCGCCTGGCCAAGCCGCGGCGCGATTCGGATCCCATCCCCGAATTGCCGCCGCCGCCGCCAGCGACGCCGTTCCGCAGCGTGCCGGACGTGCCCACGTTGCGCCAGCGCTTGCTGCGTCTGCTGTTTCCGCCCAAGCCTCCGCGCGAGATCTCCTGCTTTGATTGCGGCCACCACTACACCGCTGCCGCCGAGGCCCAATCCAGCCAGTGCCCGCGCTGTTGTTGCTACGTGAGCCTCCTCGACTATGTCATCGACGGCCCGTGGAACCGCCGCATCCAGACCCGCGGCAATGTGGTCATTCTCAAGTCCGGCAGCGTTTCCGGATGCGCCGTGCAGTGCCACCATCTCTCCGTCCTGGGCGAACTCGGCAGCGCGGTGGATTGCTCGGGCGATTTAACCTTCCGCGGCCATGGCAAGGTCATGGGCACCGTCAAGTGCCAGCACCTTCGCATCCAGCGCGGCGCCCGCGTCGAATTCTTCCACCCCGTCACCGCCACCACCGCCACCATCGCCGGTCACGTCCGCGGCCAGATTTTCTGTGCGGGCGCGGTCACCCTGGAAAAGCGTGCCCGCCTCCAGGGGTTCATCCGGGCCGCCGCCATCATCGTAAAGCCCGGTGCCAAGCATACCGGCACCCTGGAAATTTCCCGCCCCGCCGGCACCCCCGATGAACCCCGACAACCCGACTCAAGACCCAAGAGGTGACGCCGCCAGAGACCAGGCGGGCCGCCTAATCTCGTTCTATCACTCTTGCGTCTTCATGTCTTGTCGTTTTGGGCCTATCTTCCCCCATGGACCTAACGCAAGAAATCCTCGCCCTCAAGCGCTCCCGCAACGCCGTCATACTGGCTCACAACTATCAAGTCGGTGAAATTCAGGACGTCGCCGATTTTGTCGGCGACTCGCTCGGCCTTGCCTATCAGGCCAAGGCCACAGCGGCGGACGTGATCGTGTTCTGTGGCGTCCACTTCATGGCCGAGACCGCCAAAATCGTCAATCCCGGTAAAATCGTCGTGCTGCCGGACGCCGACGCGGGTTGCTCGCTTGAGGCGTCCTGCCCTGCCCCGCAACTCGAAGCCTATCTAACGGCTAACGCCGCGAAGAACTATTACGTCATCGCCTACATCAACTGTTCCGGTGCGGTCAAGGCTCTCAGTGATGTCATCTGCACATCCGGCAATGCGGTCAAGATCGTCAACCAGGCACCCGCGGAGCGGCCGATCCTGTTTGTGCCGGATGCAAACCTGGGTGCCTGGGTCATGGAGCAAACCGGCCGCAAGATGGATCTGTGGCAAGGCTCGTGTTATGTTCACGTCGAGTTCACCCGCGACTCCATCAACCGCATCAAGGCCGAATATCCCGCCGCTCTCGTCGTCGCCCACCCGGAATGCACCCTTGCCGTGCGGCTGCTCGCCGATGAGGTCTGTTCCACCGAGAAAATGATCGGCTATTGCCGTGATGCGCCTGTTAAAGATATCATCGTCGTCACCGAAAGCGGCATGCTCCACCGCTTGCGCAAGGAATGTCCGGACAAAAACCTCATTGCCGGGCCCACCGAGCGCTGCGCCTGCGCCGATTGCCGATACATGAAGCTCAACACCCTGCAAAAGCTCCGCGACTGCCTGGCCGACCTGCAACCGCGCGTAGAGATGGACGAAGTCCTGCGCGCCCAGGCTGAACGGCCGCTCCTGCGCATGCTTGAGCAGTCGCTATCACCCGTCCTGTAGCGGCGGCATGCTGCCGCCGCTGCGCAACGAGCGCCTGGCGCTCAGTCGTCAGTGGCGCTAGTTAGGAAAATAAGAACCACGGATTGCACGCAATGCACGGATAAGGAATGAGGTGTGAATTTTTGACATACACCTTTAGGATGAGCCGATGATTTGATAGATCGCAGTCATCTTTTCCGTGTAATCCTCTTCATTCCGTGCAAGCGAACTCCGCTATTTTCCGCCGTCGGCAGGAGTGATGGCGGCCACTTCGGTGTCAGCCATCCAGCCGCGGAGATGGGTGCCGGGCACTTCGACGTAATGGAAGCTGCCGTTGGGGGCACCGAGACGCACGCTGCGACCGGCCCCGGGTGTGCCGAGTGCTTCGGCCTTGTCAAACGGCGACAGGCGCACGCTTGCGGTGGCGGAGAGCACGATGCCGCAGGTGGTTTCGGCGCGGCGCAAGTACAGGGCGGTGGCTCCGCCGGCAAGGGTGAGGCCGGCAAGCACGGCAGTGGCGAGGGCGCATTGGCGCAGCCAGCGGCGCGGCAGGCGCACTCCGCCGCAGAGCACGCAGAGGCCCCCGAGCGCCAGCGCGGCGGTGGCGACGAGCCACGACCATTCGTTGCGGCTGAAGTGGTTGAGCAAGGCGTCGAGGCGCGGGTTGAGGCGGGTTTCCTCAAACGCCGCGGCGGCCTTGCGTGCGAGTGTTAGATTCGCCAGCAGATCCGGATCGCGCGGTGTCAGCAGGCGGGCGCGTTCATAGGCGAGGATGGCGGGGCCGTACTGGCCGAGCCGCTGATAGCTGTTGCCGAGGTTATAGAATAGGCTGGCGCGCGGCCCCTCGGTGGTCAGCAGTTGGTCGTAGGCCGTCGCCGCGCCGGCATAGTCGCCTGCGGCGAAGCGCTGGTTGGCCTGGTCGAGGGTGGCGGCGTCCGCGGCGTGAAGGGTGGCGTTACCTAGCAAGAAGAAGCAACATGCGAGCAAAAGCCATCCCGGCCCTTGCCGTAAAATGGTCGTTTTCCCGGAAACTTGATGAGCTGGCATGGATCCGGGCGGGACGCCCAATACTGGCAGTTTAGAAGGAGGATAGGCTTCTAGCCTGTCATGCACGACGGGCTTCCAGCCTGTCGCTTCATGCGTCGACAGGCTGGAAGCGCTGTCTTCCCTCACAGGCGGGACGCCTGTTTTCCGATCGGAGCGCGCTAGACTGCCAGTATTGGGCGGGACGCCCGGACCACGGTGGCGCAGGCATCCTGCAGCTCGGCTGAGCTCGCCGAACGCCCGCCGCGCAGTTGCAAGCGAGATCATTTCAATTCCCTTGATGCCGGGATGTCCGAGGCGGTGGAAAGGGTTCATGTCAGCGGGTGGTGGGTGTTAGGGATGCCAGCGCCTCGGCGAGCAAGTCCCGCCACTGGGGCAGCAGGTCGGCGGCACCATGGCGACCATAGGCGGAAAGGTCGGCTTGTTGGAAAAAACGGGCGACGGGGGAATCGGCGGGAATGCGGGCGCGGATTTCCGCCAGGGTGATCGCCGGCGCGGGTTGGTTCCATAGCGCGCCGAGTCGCAATTGGATGGCGTGGCGGGCGGCCGCGAAAAAGCCGGCGGCATCCCGCGCGTCGGCGCAGCGGGTGGCGGTTAGCAGCGCCTCGTGGCTGGCCTTTTCCATCGCAGCGCGCGCCAAGCGTGCCGGATCGCGGCGGCGGATGCGCAGCCAGGCGAGCGGTTTTCCTAGCAGGCAGAGCAATGCAGCCACGCCTAACACCCGGGCAAAGGCCGGCCTGGCCACCAGCGGTACGAGTGAGCCCGGCGGGGTCATCACCCGATGCTGCCCGACGAGTTGATCCTGCGGCTTGGCGGGTTCCTTGACGGCGGCGGTGGTGTTAGGTTGGACGTCGACGAGGTCCGCGCCGGTCACCGTGATTTTCTTGGGCGGAGTGGTGAGTGTCTTGTAAGCGGCGGCGTCGGGATCGAAAAAGCTGAAGCTCAGGGCGATGTCCTGAGTGCCGCCTTTGCGCGGCACTGCGTTGAATTGGAACCGCTTGATGCCCGAAAACGCGGCCTCGTCGCGCGGCGTGAAGTCGCCCTTGCCCGGATAGGTTTTCCAGCCGTCCGGCGGCGTGAGACCGGGGGCGGCCATCAGGGAGAAATTGCCGGTGCCGCCGAGGCTGGCGCCGATTTGTTGGGGTTCGCCGGTCTTCCAGTCGGCGGGAATCTCGCAACCCTCGAACTTGAAATCCCCGACCGCCCCGGTGAACCCGTCCGGGCGCCCGACGCTAGGCAGCGGCCGCACCTCGATTTCCTGATCATCGGATTTGAGCGTGACGTCCTTCTGGATCATCGGCGTGTTGATGCGGTCCAGCACACTGTCGAAAAACGGGTCGTCGAAGGGCCCGCCCGTGCGGCGACGGGGCTTCGGGGCCGCGGTGTCCCGCACGGCGACCGTGGCATCTAACGACAGTGACGCCGGGTACTTGCCGGCCTTGGTGGCGGAGATGCCGCCATACCAGGTGACCACCGTGTAGCGCTTGCCGTCCTTGATCTCGGTGTCCTGCTTGGGCCGCTCGCTGACGTGGTGGAGCGTGAATGCCTTGCCCTCCGGTTGGATGCCGCTGCGCAATTGGACGCGCGCGTCCTCCGGCAGCCAGGCCCGGATGCGCACCGGCGCGATCTCGCCGACGTACACGTGTGTGCGCTGGCTGGTGGCCGGTTCAACTGTTAGAAAACCGAACCGCCTGCCGCTGGCATCGGCAGGTTCCTCGGCGGCGGGTGCCGCGCCGGGCGGGAGTGCGGGGATACCGGCCGGAGGTTGGGTGGCGGCGGCGGCGAGCACCTTGAGCGTGAGCGGCTTGGTGGTGAGTTTCTGGCCGTCGACGGTGACGTTGATGGGTGGAATCTGATAGGTTCCCGGCGTGTTGGAGCCCACCGCATAGGTGCAGGTGAGGGACACCGAGGTCTGGCCGTTGAAGCTCTGGATTTGCCGGCTTTGGTCACGGCCTTGGATGATGAGGTCGGCCACCTCGGGGAGTTCTATCTGGCCGAGCTTGTTGCCGGCGATGGTGAGAGTCAGCAGCGCTCCGTTGCCGGCGGGCACGGTTTCGCGGTCAAGGCTGGCGTCCACGGTCGCCGCGCTGGCTGGCATGGCCGTGGCTATGGCGAAAACAATCAACGCCGCAACGAGCATCAGGCAGGCTGACCCGCGCTGCAGGATTCTTTCGCCAAGGGAAAGTACCTGTGCGTGGTAAGGAGCGCCGGCATCAGTCGGCGTGTGTTGGCACGAGTGGCGGGCATGTTGCGCGTCCGCTGCGCGACGGCACGGGCGACGAGACTCCGCCGCCACGCCGCCATCACCGCCTGCGGAACGACACTTGCCAAGTGTCGTGTGAAAAAGTGCCAAGTCAGATCGATGGAATGAACCTACCATGTCTTGCCTTTGGTTGAATTGCTAGGAGTGAGGTTGCGGGTGCGCGGTTGCTGCGGAATGGGAATGACGGTGCGCTCGTCGTCGCGCAGCGCCTCCAACAATTGCTTGGCTTCCTCGGGAGTCATTTCCTGCTTCCTGGCGCGCTCTTCAGACGCCGCAACTTCCTTTTCTGGATCCTTCTGGTCCTTCGGATCCTTCTGGTCCTTCGGATCCTTCGGATCCTTCTGATCCTTCTGATCCTTCTGATCCTTCTGATCCTTCTGATCCTTCTGATCCTTCTGATCCTTCTGGTCCTTCTGGTCCTTCTGGTCCTTCTGGTCCTTCTGGTCCTTCTGGTCCTTCTGGTCCTTCTGGTCCTTCTGGTCCTTCTGGTCCTTTTGGTCCTTTTGGT
>CAIVSK010000081.1 GCA_903908495.1 Akkermansiaceae bacterium | reverse complement strand
CCTTCGGCTGCCACCGGCTTCCTGTCTGCCGGTGGGTTCAGACTCTCACTGACTGAGTTCATGGCTTTCGATGTCGCACTAGCGCCGGTCTCCGACCGGCGGCTGGAGTTTGGCCCTGAAAGCACAGGTTGTGCATGCTGCGGAGCAGGGTTTACGCAGCGGCAAACAAGACGTGAGGCAGGCTGGGTGCGGGTTTCTGGGTGTTGGCGTCAGCCGGTGCGGTTGACGTGAAGTGGGAGAAACTCTCGGGGCTGAGTTGAGGAGCCCACAGTTCGCAGCGCAAGAAGCGCAAGAGTTCGCCGGTGTGCAGTGAGGGTGCCGTCTCGTCGATCTTGGGATGGCGCCACTTTGGCGGAAGCAGGTGCTGGGGCAGATTGCCGGACGCCATCAGTTGCAGCGCGGCGAGCCACAGAAATGAGTACGCAGCGACGGTGACCGCGGGTTGATTGTGGGTGGACGCGACGGTGCGAACCTGGGCTTCACCGGTGCCGAGCAACGTCTTCTCGTCGCGGAAGTTCACTTCGATGCCCCAGCGCCACAGGTAATCCTGGAGCACTTCGGCCAATGGCATATCGGGGTCAGTGCAGAGCAAAAAGGCGGGTTGGCGATAGAGCAGGCGCGAGCCGTTGCGCAGCCGGTAGCCGATGGGGGCGACGACGATGATGCGCAGTCGGCAAGCGGCGCCACTCTTGCGCCATAGGGCTGGGCCGAGGATTTTTACTCTAAAGGTGTGGCGTTTGCCGGCGGCAAAGGCTTCAAGCGTTTCCCAAGCCACGGTGTCGTCGGTGCGCAGGGCTTCGGGCGTTGGGAACTGCGCGCCGTAGACCGGAGGCCGGCCGGTGGCCGGAGCAGGGCCGGGCAACGCGTGAAGCACGGCGTCCTTTCGGATGCGTCCGATATATACGGTGTTGGCCGGCAGCCCCTTGAGGATGTCTGCATTGGTGTAGCTGCCGTCACCGACGATCACCAGCTTGCGGGAGTGAGGCAGTGACAGGCGCAGGGCTTCGATTCGGGCGAGGGCCACGACGTTGAGGCGCTGCTGTTTTCGTTGTTCTTTGTAGTGTTGATGCTCGGTGGCGGGGGCGTCCTTCCGGGGCTTGGCCGGGGTCGGCGCGTGGGTAAAGTCTATTGGCAGCATGCGCGCCTGCCCGTCGGGGCCGGGCCAGGCGGCGGAGAGTTGCACGTAGCGCTGGCCGCGCACCAGGTTGGTCTGGAACGCAGGTCCGAGCGGATCGCGTTTCCAGCCCACGCCGTGAATCTTGGTTCCCGACTTGCGCACCAAGGTGTCGTCAATCGCTACGACCAATGGCTGCTCCGGGGGCACGTGAGCGTGGATCGCCTGCAGGGTGTGCCCAAACAGCAGCGCGGGATCGACCCGATCTTTTGCATACAACCGATAGTCGGAACTCCAGTCCAGGTGGGCACGGCCGCACAGGCAGATCAGATTGGAGATCGTTGCGCGGCACGGCGACACGAGACTGGCGAGCATGTGGCCGTAGAGCCGGCGGGCACATGCGGGAGTCGTGCAGGCCGCGGTGGTCGCGCAGGTGAGCAGGCGTTGCAGGGCGGCGCTCAGGGGCTGGGTCGTTTTTTTTTCAAATCCACCGGATCGGGTGGCACCACGGTGCGGGAGAGGATGAGGTGTTTCTTATCGGCGATGGTCCACTCGACCACCTCCCCCTTTGTGAAGTCCATCGCTTGGGCAATGGGCGCCGGGAAGTTGATGTAGAATTGCTCGCTGGCTTTGCGCTCGATGAGTTGGACCTTGGTTGGATAGCCCATCGGGGTATCTAGACATATCACTAGACATTTGACAAGCGAGAAATCGCGCTCCGAGTGATCTCTAGAGGGGGATAATCTAGTAAAGGCCAAACTCCAGAGCCCGGCTCCGCCGGGCGTGGCGATCCAGCCAGATGGATTGCCTCGTCGTCCGCATTCGCGGGCTCCTCGCAATGACAAACTGAATCAGTGCCCATTATCCCCAACATCAAGCAGGTCGAGACCTGAACTCCACTTTTCTCCTGATGCTGGCGCCCGGATGTCGCATCGG
>CAIVSK010000080.1 GCA_903908495.1 Akkermansiaceae bacterium | reverse complement strand
GCCCCGACAAGCGCCCCGACAAGCGCCCCGACAAGCGCCCCGACAAGCGCCCCGCCAAGCGCCCCGACAAGCGCCCCGACACGCGCCCCCCCCCGGTGAACCGGATCGTTTGACCGGATCATTTGTCTGTCCCTCTGTACGAATCCGGCTCTTCATTCCAAAAAACAACTTTATTTCTCTTGCATCGGCAGGCGAGGGATGGTAGTTTGACTACGGATGCGAAATGAAGGTGAAAGCGCATCCATTTCATCGTTCTGACCCAACCGCCGCGTTGACGGCAACCCCTGCGCACCATGAATTCCCTACGCCCATCCGCACTGTCGAGGACGCTTGCCTTGATCCCGCCGGCCGTCGCCCTGCTGGTCCCGCACGCCAACGCCGCCTTCAACGCATTCCTCAAGATTGACGGGGTGGCGGGAGAATCCGCCGATTCCAAGCATCCGGATTGGATCGAGTTGTCGAGTTTCAGTTACGGGGTTTCGAATCCGCCGCTGGTGAGTCCCGACGGCAGCAAACCTGGAATCGCGGTGGCCACGACCTTCAGCTTCCACAAGCCACTCGACAAGTCCTCACCCGCGATCTTTCTCGGCTGCGCCCAAGGCACGAGCTTCAAATCGGTGATCCTGGAAGTGACAGCGGCGAGCGGTGCCGGCAGCAGCGTGTTCTATCGGATCACGCTGAGCGGCGTGCTGATTAACAGCCTCAATACCAGTTCCGCCGCCAGCGATACCAAACCGTCGGAAGATGTGACCCTGAGCTACAACCAAATCAAGATCGAATATTCCTATCAAAATGCCGCCGGCAGCTTCATCCCCGTCACGCCCGTCAGCTGGGATTTTGTGAACAACAAACCCGCGGGCTGAGCCCGGTCCCCATGAACCGCACGGGATATCTGATGCTATCTGGACTGCTGTGGTGGCTGGCCCTGACCGCGGCCCACGGCCAAACCTCCGCTTGGCTCGATTTCAGCGGCCAGATCAAGGGTGAGTCCGCCGATGGCTCCCACCCGGGCTGGATCACCATCCAGGGCTTCGGACTCGGCACTCAGTTGCAGTCCGGACACCGCGGGAGCTTTTCTCTAACAAAGCAAGTCGACCGCGCGTCGCCCCCGCTGTTTCTGGCCTGTGCCGTTGGCACCCACTATCCCGGAGCCAACCTCGACCTGAACTCCACTCCGGACAATACGCGGCTGGCACGCCTCGAGTTGGTTGATGTCTCGATCGTCGCCGACCTAACCGCCTCCACCGCCACCGGCCTGACTGAAACCGTGACCCTGGAGTTCGGCAAGATCACCTATACTTACTTCACCCTGAATGCCGGCACGGTGTTTTCCAATTTCAACTATTCAGCGCTGGCCGGAGCCGCCGGTACCGGCACTCTAACCGATACTGATGGCGACGGCATGCCGGACGCGTGGGAAGCTGCCTACGGTTTTTCCCTCGGCTACAACGACGCCAACGAGGATGCCGATGGGGACGGGTTCTCGAATCTCGATGAATACCTGTTAGGCACCAACCCGCGGGATGGCACGTCGTTTTTCAAGGCCACGCTGGCACCTGTGGCCGAAGTCCCCGGAACCTATCAACTCAGTTGGAACAGCGTCGCCGGCAAGTCCTACCTCGTCGAGTGGAGTCCGGACTTGAACACGCCATTCGACAAGTTCCGCATCGTCACGGCCACCGCCCCCACCACCAGTATCACCTTCGAGCGGGGCGGTCCCCTCGGTTTCTAC
This sequence comes from Akkermansiaceae bacterium, assembly GCA_903908495.1. Classification (GTDB taxonomy): domain Bacteria; phylum Verrucomicrobiota; class Verrucomicrobiia; order Verrucomicrobiales; family Akkermansiaceae; genus Luteolibacter. The sequence continues at coordinate 21,671 of CAIVSK010000080.1, read as the reverse complement.
CGCGTCTCACCGCGTTCCTGAGCATGAGCGACGACGCACTTTTCCCCGGACTGGACGACTGGGACCCCAACCCGCTGCGCAAGTGCCTGCGCAAAGGCGGCTTCCACCGCAGCGCGCTGGAGGCCTTGGGCATGCCCGAGCGCTGGCTGCGCTCAGACATCGCCCGCGCTGCTTTATTGGGCCGCGTCCCGCCCGGTTCGCCCCTCGAAGTGCTGCTGCGGCTGTTCACCCTGGGCGATGCCATCGACGGCGCTTGCGCACTCCGCGTGCTGGGCGATGCCAGCCATGGTTTGCTGGCGCTCGGCTTCCTCGCCGTCGGCGGCGGCACGGTGCGCTCGATCTATCAACTCACGCCGATGGGCGATGGCTGGATCGCCTGCGATTTCCGCGAACGCCAGCGGCGAGACGCCGCCGACTATGTCATGGGCCTCGGCCCGTCCAGCATTTTGCTCGCCTCTCTAACCCCGCTGCACAAGCGCGGCCGCGCCCTTGAACTGGCCAGCGGCATCGGCTGGCTATCCGGGCAATTGGCACAAGGCGGCATGGCGGTGGTGGCCACCGATCTCAATGCCAGGGCGCTGAGCCTTGGGCGCTTCACCGCGCGCCTGGCCGGCACCGTCGGCATCGAGTTCCGCCACGGTGATGGCTTTGCCTGCGTGTCCGGCGAGCGTTTTGATCTGATCGTGGCCAACCCGCCCTATGTACAATCGCCGGGCGGTGCGATGCTCTACAAGGAAGCGCCCGTGGGTGACCCCATCTGCGCGCGTCTGCTGCGCGACTTGCCGGAGCACCTCGCACCCGGCGGGATTGCGGTGGTGCTGCTCAACTGGAGTCACCAAACGGATGACGACTGGAGCGACGGGCCTTTGGCCTGGATTCCGGCGACCGGGACGCGGCGCTGGCTGTTTCGATCCGATTGTTCCGCGCCGGCGGATTACGCTTGGAAATGGATTGCGGGCGACCTGCGGTTTGCCGCGGAAGCGGCGGCGGTGGCGGAAATGCATCGGTGGCTCGCCCACTATCAGTCCTGCGGCGTCACGCGGGTCAGCGGCGGCTTCGTCATCGTGCAGCAATGCGCTCCCGGCGACGAGTGGACACGCCGCGAAAGCCGCGCGGCAGAACATATCACTGCTGCTGCCGGCGGGGAAGTGCTGCGGGTCCTGCAAAACCAGACCTGGTTAGCCACTGCGCCGGATTTGCTGGAAACCCGGTTTGACGTTCCCGAGGGTGTCCGCGCGGAAGCCAGCCTGGTGCTGGGTGACAACGGCTGGGCGCAGGAAACCATCCGCCTAACCAGTCCGGCCCGCCTGTCCTATGACGGGCAGATCGATGCGAACATCCTGCGCCTGCTCGCCGTTACTCGCGAGGGCAAAGCGCCCTCCGCGCTCGTCGCTGAAATCAGCTCCAGCCCCGGATTCTCCGCCGTGCCCGATCTCCCCCAGCGCATCACCGCGCTGGTGCATGAACTCGTCCATCACGGGATGCTCGTGCCAGCCACTTGATTTCAGGCTTTGAGCATCTCCGCCTTTTCCGATTTTTCACCCCCGGCCACCGTCGCGGGCTTCGGCTTGACCGCCTGGGCATACTTGTCGATGCCGATAAATCGGACGGTGCTGACAAACTCCTCGACGGCGCGATCGAATTCGCCGGTGTTGTTCTGGATGATGCGCAGCAGGCAACTGCTGCGGGCGGAAAACGCCGCGGCGTAGGCGCGGTTGATGAGCTTGTGCTCAAGGATGTCCTCGTTGCTCTCGATGGTGCGCAGCGGCCGCGACTTGTCGAGGCGGCGGCGGCCGCGGATCTCCGCTTCATGCGCATCCACCAGCACGATGGCCTTGGGCGACATCCTCTCTAACATGCGCGGGGTGAACCCGGGCAGATAGCTGCCGGACCCGGTCTTGATGGTGCAGTGGGTGTCGAGCAGGATATTCTCCGGCCGCTCGACGATGCGTTTGGTGGTGCGCCACTGCATTTCCTCCTGAGCGTCGGCGCTGAGGTTGCGCATTTCGTCGCGGTCCGAGACCAAGCCCGCCTCCAGGCAGAGGTTGAGCATTTCGGTGCCGAATGATACAATTGAGTAGTGAAGGTCTTTTTCGACTTGTTTCCATGCCTCAACCAGAACAGTGCTTTTGCCCGCTCCCGGCACACCTGCGACGATGATTAACTTAGCCATAACTGGGAGGTTGGGCCGCCGCCGCGCCCGCCGTCAAGCCCGAAAGCGCCGCCCTACAACAATTTCCAATAAATTCCTTGGCTCGGCGGATTGGCCGGATATCTTCAGCGGGACTCCAATCCTCCATGAAAGTCCACTCACCCCTCATGCTTGCCGCCACGCTGGTGGCCGCCGTTTCTGTTAGCCAGGCCCAGGAATCCCGCCCCGCCCCGGCGGAAGCTCCCGCCACCCCCCGCCGCGCCAGCGGCGAACGCGAGGGTGCCGGCGTTCGCCTCAGCCCGCTCTTCGCCGCGCTCGACACCAATGGCGACGGCGTCATCGACGCCAACGAAATCGCCAACGCCGCCGAAGCTCTCAAAAAGCTCGATAAAAACCACGACGGCAAACTGACCCCGGATGAGGTCCAGCCCGCCCCGCGCGGGGAACGCAAAACCGCCGCATCTCCCACCGCCAGCAGCGACGCGATGGTGGCGCGCCTGATGCAATTTGACAAAAATGGGGACGGCAAGCTCTCCAAAGACGAAGTGCCCGAGCGCCTGCAGGCCATGTTCGAGAAAGCCGACCTCGACAAGGATGGCTTCCTCAGCAAGGACGAAATCGTGAAACTCGCCGCCTCCCAAGCCGCAGCCACCGCCACGCCAGCCCGCCGCACCAAGGGCGAAAAAGACGACGACGATTGAGCCGGTTGGAAAGCCTCTGCCACCACCCATCCAACAATGACGGCATGGATGCTTGAGGATATCAGTCGCCGTCCTGCCAATTTCCCCCGCCCGATGTCCCTCCGATTCCGTTTGTTCTATATGCACCCCCTATCACTTTCCCTGCTCGGCTTGTTGAGCTGTGCCCTAACACCGGTGTCGGCCGCCGCCGATAGCTCCCGTGATCACTTGCACGTCTTCCATCACGAAAACGTCCTCGGTACCTCGCTCGAATTGAAAGTCTCCGCCACTTCTGCAGGCGAGGCGCAGCGTGCCGAAGTCGCTGCCTTGGCCGAGATCGACCGCCTGGCACACATCCTGAGCACCTATGAGGCCACCAGCGAAATGAGCCGGTGGCTGCGCACGTCCCGCGCGCCGGTGCAAGTCTCGGCCGAACTCTACGAAGTGCTCGCTTTGTTCGACCAGTGGCGCGGCCGCAGCGACGGTGCCCTGGATGCCGCCGCCGAAAATGTCTGCCAAGTCTGGAAAACCGCCGCCGCCCAGGACCACCTTCCCGCGCCGGCCGCCATCGCGGCCGCCGTCGCCGCCGTCAAGCAGCGGCATTGGTCGCTCGACGCCACCGCCCACACCGCCACTCATCTAACGGACTCACCGCTGGTCTTCAACTCGTTTGCCAAGAGTTATATCATCAGCCATGCCTGCGATGCCGCCATGAGCAGCGCCAAGGTGGCCGGATTGGTGGTCAACATCGGCGGCGACCTAGTGGCGCGCGGCGATCTAACGGAAGCGGTGGTCGTCGCCGACCCGCGGGCCGACGCGGAAAACGATCCGCCAGTCGCCAGCGTGCGGGTGCATGACCAGGCCGTGGCCACCAGTGGCAACTACCGCCGCGGCGTGACCATCGGCGGTAAGTGGTTTTCCCATATCGTCGATCCGCGCAGCGGCCAACCCGTCGGGCACGTCCTCAGCGCCACCGTCATCGCGCCTAACGCCACTGATGCCGGTGCCCTGGCCACCGCCTGCTGCGTGCTGCTTCCCGAGCAGAGCCTGCGATTGGTGGCGGCGCTGCCGCATGCGCAGTGCCTGCTGCTCACTCAGGACGGCCAGCGCCTCGTCAGCCCGGGCTGGCACTCGCTAGAGATTCCGCCCGCGGCCGGTGATATCGCGGGACTGCTCGCCAGCCAGCCGCCAAGCCAGTTGATAGACACGGCCACTCCACCGCCCGCGCCGGCGGTAGGGGCGGTGCCAGCCCCCGCCAAAGCGCAGTGGGACGAGGCGACCGAATTGGTGGTTAGCTTGGAGTTAAGCCGTTTTGAGGGCCGCCGCTCGACGCGGCCGTTTGTGGCGGTATGGATTGAAGATGGTGACAAGTATCCGGTGCGTGCGCTGGCGCTGTGGTTCAATGGCAACCGGTGGCTGGGCAACCTCAAGGGCTGGCAACACGGCGAGCAACTCCGCGCGCTGGCGGAAACCACCGATCTCATGCCTTCCATCTCGAGCGCCACCCGCCCGCCCGGCAAATATTCCCTCAAGTGGGACGGCAAGGACAACTCCGGCAAACTGGTGAAGTCCGGCAAGTACACCGTGTGCATCGAGGCGGCCCGCGAGCACGGGACGTATCAGATCATCCGGCAGGAACTGGACTGCAATGGCACTGCGGCCAAAGTTGACATGAAGGGCGACGTGGAGATTTCCGCCGCCTCACTCGATTACCACCGCAAAGCCGATGGACATTGAGACCCCCGCTCCTGCGCGGCCTCACGCCCCCGGCTATTGGCGCCGCCATGCCGCCGCGTGGTGCCGCTGGTTGCATATCTATCTGTCGATGGTCAGCTTCGCCATCCTGTTGTTTTTCGCCGTCACCGGGCTGACCCTCAATCACGCCGAATGGTTCACCGCCGGACACGCCACCACCCGCCACTGCCAGGGCCATCTCGACCCCCAATGGGTCAAGGCTCCGGACGCGGGCGTGGCTAAACTGGACATCGTCGAGTTTCTTCGCAAGGCTCATGGCATCAAGGGCGCGCTCGGCGAATTTCTCATCGACGACTCCCAATGCACCGTGTCATTCAAGGGCCCGGGTTATGCCGCCGATAGCTTCATCGATCGCGCCAGCGGCAACTATGATCTGACGGAATCCCGGCTCGGCCTGGTGGCGATCCTCAACGACCTCCACAAGGGCCGCGACAGCGGCGCATCCTGGTCGCTGCTGGTCGACGTCTCCGCAGTCCTGATGACCGCTGTGTCGCTCACCGGACTGGTGCTTATGTTTTTCTTCCGCCGGCGCCGGATTACGGGCCTGGCCGCCGCCATCGCCGGCGCGTTGCTCTGCTATCTGATCTATCTGGCACTCGTACCCTAACTATGTCCCCACAGCTGAAAGCGGCGGTTCTTTGCACCAGTCTCCTGCTGACCTGCGGGACGCCCCCTGCGCGGGCTGCGGTGATGCTGCGGGATTACGAAGCGGCGGTCGAGCCGCCCAGCGTGTGGGTCGTTAATATACCTAACGAAAATGCAACGGTCCGGCTGTCGCCCGATCACCCCCACGACGGCCTCCAATGTCTGAAGCTGCATTACCACTTTGTGAGCGCGGTTGGGGGCCAATATCTCGGCATACCTAACAAAATAAGGATTCAAGGGCCGGTCCAGCGCCTGCGTTTCTGGCTCAAGGGTGATAACTCGAAGGCCTCTTACGGGGTTCAGGTGAGCGACGCCTCCGGCGAGACGCACCAGTTCGGCAACAACACCGGCCAAGGCGGGATCATCGATTTTGACGGCTGGAAGGAAATCGTCATCGATCTTTCTGGCGGCCATGAGACATGGGGTGGCGACAAAAACGGCAAACTGGATTACCCGCTCACCTCGATCACGTTCATGATCGGTCAGCCGATGGATCATGACAAACCGGTCGACGCCGAGGGCGATCTTTCATTTGATTCGCTGGGCGTGGACACTGCCATGAGCGCGGCGGAAACCCTCGGCGGCCAGATCGCAGTGACCACGCCGGCCTACGGATCCAGCGTGCGAGGGGACACCGCCGTCAAGCTCGCGGCACCCGGTTTCACCGGTGTGACCGTTAGATGTTGGAAACAAGGCGGCGCGGTGGGTGCCGATTCAGGGGTCGCCACCGTCGCCCTCGATGCGCAAGGCAACGGGTCATTCAACTTTCCGGCCGACACCTATCCGCACGGGCCCGTCACGCTGAGGATTAGCGGTGAAGCCGGCACACTGAAAGACAATTGCTATCTGCAACTCTACAACCAGGGCGGAGTTTCCTGGAATGAAGGCATGCCCAAGGATCCGCCGCCGGCGGCCAATGGCATGACGCTGGTGTTTGCCGATGACTTCGACGGCTCGCTGGCCATTTCCGGCAGCGACCCCAAGGCGACCTATTACGACCACAAACCTCCGGGTGGCTGGCAGGACTTCAGCAAGCACACATTTTCTAACCATGATTCGCCGAAGGACCCGTTTGCGCAGGTCGACACCTATCTGCGCATCCGGGCCAGCGACCAGAAGCAAAGCTCGGGGTTGATATCATCGCTGAAGAACGACGCCAGCGGCATCACGGCCAAGGCACCCTGCTATTTCGAGTGCCGTTTGCTCGGCCCCAACGCCATCGGCACCTGGCCGGCGTTTTGGCTGATGACCGATTACATGACCGAGCAGGTCAAGGGCCACAAGGTACCGTGCGATGAATTGGACATCATCGAGGCCTACGGCGGTGAAGGACCCGGATCACCCAATGCTTTTGACACCTATATGATTTGCCCTCACGCCTGGGATCAGGGCGCAAGCGGCAAGGCGCTGGAGAAAACCGCCTTTGACGGGCTGCACAACCCCGTCCGAATGGGCAAGTCAGGAATCCCCGCCAGTTGGTTTGCAGCATTCCATATCTATGGCTGCAAGATCACCGCGGCGGACACCATCTACTATTGCGACAACATCGAGGTGGGCCGCCACCAGACGCTGCCACTATCGAAGGAGCAGCCGTTTTTCTTTCTCATCAACCTCGCCACCGGCGGCGGTTGGCCCGTCGATTTATCCCGCTACAATGGACAGGCCGACATGTATGTGGATTATGTGCGTGTCTATCAGCAGGGCGGCCCCCTTCCGCGGCTCAGTCCGCCGGAATGATGTTGAGGTCGGCGATGCAGCCGAGGCCCTGGCGCGAGTGTTCGTCGATGACCACGAACTTGATGAAGCGCACGGACTCGGGCTTGGGCAGCAGCAGGGATTGGCGGCCATATTCGTTAGGCAGTTTCCCGCGCAGGGCCGGCTTGCCCCAGGTTTCGCCGTCCATGCCCAGATACACCTCGTAATGGTTGGTTCGCCCGTTGGATCCATCTTCGCGGGCGAGGTGGGTGATTCCCTTGATCGAAGTGGCACGGCCGAGATCAATGATAAGGAAATGCGGTCCCGGTGTCGCCGGATGATAGCGGCTGTGCCAGAAGGTGGCGATGCTCGAATCGATGGCATGCTCCGGGTTGCCTTCGCCAGGCTCGAAACTGCTGGCCGTGACTTTCCACGACTTGCGGTCGATATAGGCCGGGAAGTTGAGTTGGCCGGTGAAGGTGGCACCATTCGCCGCGCTGCTGCGAACATAGAGGTTGCTCGCCTTTTCCAGCGGAGCAGGCGTGGTGAACGGCTTCCAGGCGCGCCCGTCCGCCGAGTACTCGACCTTGTCGCCACCTGCAGTTAGATCAACCTTGCCCTCGGCATCGCGGGTGGCGAGCACCGGATGTGGCCGGCCTGCAGGCGGCTGGATGCGGGCGGCTTGTGCGATGCGCGATTCATCCAGCGGGAGCAGGCGCAGGACATAGGAAAACGTCGCGGGTGCGGCGTTGACCCGGTACTGCGGCTCGGGGCGCGGGCCGCAACCGGCGGAACCGACGCCCAGCGTGTTGGCGGCGAGGCACAGCACGGATTTGGTGGATTTTGGCAGGTCGACGGCGTAGGGGACGGGCTCGAGGTCCTCGTCGGCATAGGGCAGGGCGGAGAATTGCATGGGAGCCCCGGCGGAGGCGACCAGCAGCGTTGGCATTCCTTTGCCGTTGAGGGCCACCCAGCGCATGTCCTCATGATTCCCACATTCCATGGGTTTGGCATACGGCGTGAGTTGCGCGGCAACGCTGCTGGTGTAACGCCCGATGTCCGACCCGCGCTTGCGATCGGCGTAATTTTCCATCGGACCGCGGGCAAGGTAGTCAACTTGGTCCAGCCGCTTGTCTAGCAACATCCGCACTCCCATCCGGGCGAGCACCACCTCGGGATCGGAGGTGGAGACCGTGTTGTCCACGGTGATCGAACCGTCGGACAGAATGGTGTAAACAGCGGTGTGCGAGACACTGAAGTCGCCAGATCCGGTTAGACGGGTGGATGCTGATACCCTAACTGTTCCAGGATCGGCCTGCGCGAAGGTGAGCGAGAGCACCGTGGTTTTCAGCGACGCGAGGCCGAGTTGACGCCAGACCGGCGAGGCCCAGGTGTCGTCCGTCTGGTGTTGCGCGCGCCACAGGTGGATGGCGGGGCCGCCGTTGGGCAGCACCACGTTGCAGCCGGCGTGCGACAGGCTTGATAGAGCGGCACTGGCGTTGTCGAAACCGGCGACGAACCCGTTGCCTTGGACGGTGAATCCGCCGGCGGTCTTGGTGACGACCAGCGGTTTGAGGCCCGCGGTGTCGGCGACGGGGCCCGGCAGGGCGTTAGGGAGCTCAAACTGGGCGCTGGCGATTTCATAGCCGGCCTTGGCCCACAGTTCGTCCTTGGCCAGCGAGACGGCGAGGTTGAGGTGATAGACGGCGCCGGGCACGCGCTTGATTGCGGCCAGCGGCAGGGTGATGGATTGTTCCGCGCCGGGTGCCAGGTCGGGTACCTTCAGCTCGCCGGTTTGCACCGGTTTGCCGTCCTCGGCAAGCGACCAGCGACCGGTGAACTTGCCGAGCGAGATGAACGCATACTTATTTTTGAGTTTGAGCTTGCCGGTGCTGGCATCATCCGCGGCGAAGCCGATCCATTGATAGACGCGTTTCACCTCGGGGTAATGCGGCTTGGGCGAGCGGTCGGAGAACACCACACCCTTGTGGATGAAATAGAAATCGTTGGGTTTTTCGCCGAAGCCGCCGCCATAGGCGAGGAACTGGCGTTTGGGATCGCGCCGGTTCCAAATCCCCTGGTCCTCCCACTCCCAAATCGCGCCGCCCATCAGCGTCGGATAGGCGTCAAACACGTCGTTGTAATCGCCCAGCGATCCCATCGAGTTGAACATCGCATGGGCGTACTCACATTGATAGAACGGCTTCTTCGCTGTGGTCGTGAGCCCCGCCTTGCGGGTGTCCTCGATGCTGGCGTACATCCGGCTATCGATGTCCGCAGGGTTGCCATCGCCCGTGCCGAAGCCCTCGTAGTGGGCTGGCCGGGTGGTATCGAGCGCCTTGACAGCCTTGAGCGCGGCGCGCAGGTTCGGGCCGCTGCCGCTCTCGTTGCCGAGCGACCAGATGATCACCGACGGATGGTTTTTGAAGTTCTGCACATTGGCGACGTTGCGATCGACGAAGGCTTTTTCATACATCGGAGTGCTGGACAGGACTTGCGCGCCGTGACATTCGACGTTGGCCTCCGCGACCAGATAGATCCCGTATGCATCGCACAACTCATACCACTGCGGGTCGTCGCTGTAGTGGCAGGTGCGGACGTGGTTGCAGTTTGCCTGCTTGAGCACCTCAAGATCCCTAATCATCCGCTCCCTGGAGACCGCGTGACCGCTTTCCGGCCAATTCTCATGGCGGTTGGCACCCTTGAGCTTGACCGGCACGCCGTTGATCGTGAACAGAGGTCCCTTGATTTCAACCTTGCGGAAGCCGACGCGCGCGGACACCGGCGAACTCCCCGTCAGCGCAAGCACCGCGGTGTGCAGATAGGGCGTCTCCGCCGTCCATTTCGCCGGATTGGCAACCGGAATGGCCACACTGACAACAGCCTCCCCGCCGGCATCCAGCGCGCCAACCGCGACCGTGGCCGTGGCACCGTCGACGGCTTTGCCCTCCGCATCAAACAGACTGGCGGCCAGTGAGGTGGCTGCGGACTTGGCCGCGGCGGAGTTGTGGATCTTGGCGCTGACCTTGAGCACGGCGTTCTGATAGTTGGCGTCCAAGTCGGTGACGATGGTGAAATCGCGGACGCGCAATTCCGGCGGCGACCACAGGGTGACGTTGCGGAAAATCCCCGACAGGCGCCACATGTCCTGGTCTTCCAGATAGGAGCCTGAGCTGTAGCGGTAAACCTCCGCGGCTAGAATGTTAGGCGCGCCGGGCCGGATGAACTGGGTGATGTCAAACTCCGCCACATTGCGCGAATTGCTCGAATACCCGACTTTTTCGCCGTTGATCCAGAGGAAGAACGCGGAGTCCACGCCATCGAAATTGATGTGGACGCGTCGGCCCTTCCAGGCCGGCGGCACTTCGAAGGATTTGACATAGCTGCCGACCGGATTGCGCTCGGCATAGGCGGTGTAGTCTTTCGGCGGCTCGCTCATCACCCGCGGCCAATCGTTTTTGAACGTGTAGCCGTTGTTCCTGTAGTACGGCGTGCCGAACCCCTGCACCTGCCAGCACGACGGCACCGGCAGCTCGCCCCACTTGCTCACATCATACCCGGGCTTGTAGAAATCCACCGGCCGCTCCTCGGGACGCGCAACGTAGTGGAATTTCCACATGCCGTTGAGCGAGCGCGCCAGGCTCGAGGCATAACGGTTGGCGGCGATCGCCTCCTTCACATCGGCATAAGGCATGAGGGTGGCATGCCACGGCTGCTTGTTGCTACCGAGGGCCTCCGCATCCTCGATCTCAGGAGGCAGCGCCGCGGCCTGTGAAATGGAGCATTGGCAGGCACAAAGCGCGGCGAGCCGCAGTAATGATAGAAATTTCATGCGTTTGGATGGATGGTCAATAAGGAAGGCGGGGGGAACAGGGAAATCACCACACGGTAGCTAACGGGCCGCTACGGAGAGGCAATGATGGAATCGCCGGGGGCGAGGCAACGGAAGTGGCGTAAGTTGAGCGTGTAAAGGGTGAGGCAGCCTGCACTGCGGGCTCCGATCAGATGGAGGGCGTCGTAGATGGCTCCGCTGGCGAGGTTGAGTTTCACCGTCAGCTCCATGGCGTCGCGGTAGTGATCGGCGCTCAGTGAAATCAGGGTGAAGCTGGCGAGGATGCTGTGCCGGATGATCCGATCGACGTCGGCAGGGAGCAAGCGCGGCTTGAGCGGCAGCGCGGTGAGCGTGGCAAAGAGTTCGGCGAGGCAGTGGGTGGTCAGATGGCCTTGCACCGATCCCGCTTTCACGGCCTGAAGACGAGGAAAGGCAACGGCATGGTGGGGGTGCTGCTGGAGCAGAGCCGCAACGAGAGTGGATGTATCAAAACAGACTTTCATACCTCAAAGGCCGGCAATTTCCGTGCTACGCAGGGTTCTTTGTGCGTCTATGAACACTCCGATATCCCAGGCTGACGGGGGGATCGCCGACGAGCAGACGAGAAGTCCCCCTTCCTCGGCGAGGGGAGATGTCAGCACTGCCGGGCGCAGGCGAATGCCGTCACCTTCAAGGGTGATTTCCAGATCATCCCCCGGCTTCAAGGCTAAACGATCCCGTATGGCTTTGGGCACGACAATCCGGCTCATTCGATCCAAGGTGATGTGCATGGGTATACAATTGCCATTTGCCAGCGGAATTGTCAACTTTAGATGCAAGGGGCCACGAAATTCGCCGCCTGTCGATTCTTCAAACGAATCCTTGGCAAGCCTGGTTCGCGAGGCATCCGTCAGCTTGACATTCCAAGCGGAAGAATGAAAGGAGGCCGGCGCTCCCCTCAATGCCTGAAATGGCGGAAGCCGGTGAAGATCATGGCCATGCCGGCGGCGTCGGCGGCGGCGATGACTTCCTCGTCGCGGATCGATCCGCCGGGCTGGATGCAGGCGGTGGCGCCGGCGTCGATGGCCGATTGCAGGCCGTCGGCGAACGGGAACATCGCGTCGGAGGCGACGATGCTACCTTTGAGGTCAAGGCCGGCTTCGCGGGCTTTCCACACCGCGATGCGCGAGGAATCCACGCGGCTCATTTGGCCGGCACCGATGCCGAGGGTGCGGTCGGTGGTGGTATAGACGATGGCGTTGCTCTTGACGTGTTTGACGATGCGCCAGCCGAAGCGCATGGCGCGCATTTCCTCGTGGGTGGGCGGGCGTTTGGTCACCACGCGGCTTTCGAGGTTATCGAGGCCGAGGGCGGTGTGGTCGCGCTCCATGACCATGATGCCTCCGGGGCAGGACCGGATGACGGAAGATTTTTTTTCCACCAGATAGGCATCGTTCATTTTCATGAGCCGCAGGTTTTTCTTTTTTTGCAACAGGGCGCGGGCATCGGCTTCGAATTCCGGGGCGATGATCACATCGGTGAAGATTTCGGAAATGACGCGCGCCAAATCGATGGTCAGCGGCCGGTTGCACACGATCACGCCGCCAAACGGCGCCTGGCGGTCGGTCTCAAACGCTTTTTTCCAAGCCAGGCGGAGGTCGTCGTCATCCTGGCCGACGCCACAGGGGTTGGTGTGTTTGAGGATGGCAACGGTGGGGCGGACGAAATCGAGGATGAGATCGGCGGCGCTCTCGATGTCGATGATATTGGTGTAGCTGAGTTCCTTGCCCTGGATCTTGGTGAAATACTTACGGAAATCGCCGTACAGCGCGCATTTCTGGTGGGGATTATCGCCGTAGCGCAGTTCCTGCTCGAGGGGCAGGCTGAGGGAGAAATTGCTGCAGGTGCCGCTGCGGCACTGGCCGAGGAAATTGGTAATGGCCGCGTCGTACTGTGAGGTGCGCAGGAAGACTTTCACGGCGAGTTGCTCGCGGAAACCCTTGGTGGTGTTGCCCTTGTGGGCACCCATCTCCTCAATCACCCGCGGGTAATCCGCCGGATCCACGATGACTGTGACGCTGGCGTGGTTTTTCGCCGCGCTGCGCAGCATCGAGGGGCCTCCGATGTCGATGTTTTCGATGGCCTCGGCGAGGGTGACATCGGGTTTGGCGATGGTTTCCTCAAACGGATAGAGGTTGACCACGACCAGATCGATGGGCGGGATGGCGTTTTTTTTGCCTTGGGCGACGTGCTCCGGATCGTCGCGGCGTTGGAGCAGACCGCCGTGGATTTTGGGGTGCAACGTCTTGAGGCGGCCATCGAAAAGCTCGGGCGCGCCGGTGTATTCGGAGACGTCGATGACCGGCAGGCCGGCGGCGCGCAGGGCTTTGGCGGTGCCGCCGGTGGAAAGCAGTTCGACCCCGAGGGCGTGAAGTGCGGCGGCAAATTCGGCGAGCCCGGTTTTATCGGAAACCGAGAGAAGAGCACGAGTGATAGGCATGGCTGGAATTCTACGCGGGGGTTGGGCGGCGGGCAAGGGGGCCCTCCGTGGCGATGGGGTAGCCGAGGATGGGGTGCCACGCAAGCGTAATGCGGTGAGCGATTAAGGCACAAGAACCTCGAGATCACGGAACCACTGGCGCAGGTAACCACGATCCATTGCGGCGAGGCGGTTCGCTTGGATTTGGGCGTGGGCGGCGATGAGAAAGTCCGGAACCAGATACTGGCGCGGACCTCCGATCTGGCGGTAGCGTTTGAAGGTGTGCCCAGCGAGATGGGCGGCTTCTGGCGAGATGGGGGAGTAGCAGATCGACAGGCGGGCCAGAAAATCAACGAGTTCCGGCGCGCCAGCGGCAGAAGGCGCCAATTCCGCGAAGGCTACCGGACTGATGATGAGCGGGCCCTCACGGGCAGCGCGAATGAGGGCCTCCAACCAGTGTTCGTGGCCGACTTCTCGCTTGATGATGGCCCACAGCACCGAAGAATCAACCGCTGTAATCATGGCTGTGAGAGAATCGTTTCCGCCGGCCCGCCCCGCAAATCATCCACGATGGCCGCCGCACTTTGGTCGGCCCATGGATGCCCACTCAGCACGGTGGCCGCGGAGTCCTGCCAGGCCGCCACGGTGGCTGCCCAGTCCGCGCGATCGACCACCCGCCGAGCAGTTAGAACCGGCGCGGTTTCATCGAACTCGAGCCGGTCGCCCGCCTTGAGGTTGAGCCGCTTGCGCAGCGGCAATGGAATCGTGATCTGACCTTTGCTGGTAAGGGTGGCAATCATGCAGATTAGGTAATGGCTAAAAGTAAGACCGTCAAGTCGGATTCCACGATTTCCACGATTTATAATTTCTCTGTCCCTTTATCCAGGAGCAATGTCCATCCGCGAGACGGCCTGGATCGGGTTGGAACCCGCGCAGCTCTCACGCTTGAGCCAAAGCGGCGTGGCGGGCTCCGCCCCTCGAAACCCGCCCGATCCTGTTGGTCTAATGCGCTATTCGGGCTTGCGGATATGGGAGATGCCACTAGCGTTTCCAGCGATGCACCCCATTGAAATCGATGACCTGACGAGCGCCTTGCGCTGGCGCTACGCAACCAAGAGCTTTGATGCCACCAAAATCATCCCGCCGGATGTTTTCGACGCCCTGCTGGACGCGCTGGTGCTCGCGCCCTCGTCGTTCGGCATGCAACCGTGGAAATTCATCGTGGTACAAGACCCGGCGTTGCGGGCCGAGCTGCAGCCCGCATCGTGGAACCAGCCCCAAGTCACCGAGGCGTCGCACTTCGTCGTGCTCGCCGTGCGCGAAGCCATCGCCGCCGCCGAGGTGGACGCTTGGATCGCCCACCTCGCCAAGGTGCGCGGCGTCGCCACAACCAGCCTGGGCGAGTACCGGGGCCGCATGACGAGCTTTCTTGCCGCCATGGATGACGCGCAAAAATTCGCCTGGGCGAGCCGCCAAGCGTACGTTGCGCTGGGCCAGTTACTGACCTGTGCGGCGTTGCTGGGGGTGGATTCCTGCCCGATGGAGGGGATTTCGCCGCCTGCCTATGATGCCTCCCTGGGCTTGGCCGGTAGCGGCTACCGCACGGTGGTTGCCTGCGCCTTGGGCTTCCGCAGCGCCAGCGACAAGTACGCGTCGGTGCCCAAGAGCCGATTTGACCGGGCGCAGGTGGTGGAATACCGCTGAGAGCGGTGGCAAAAACCGATTTTTCCGGTGGTTGACCGGGTGGTTGGAGCTTGCTAGCGTGCGCCCCCGTCATGAGCGCCGCCCCGAATTACAAAGACACCCTCACCCTTCCACAAACGAACTTCCCGATGCGGGGAGACCTGGTGGAGAACGAACCCAAGCGCCTGGCGCGTTGGGAGAACGAGGGCTTGTACGAAAAAATCATCGCCCGTCGCCGCGCCCAAGACGCCCCGGAATTCATTTTGCACGATGGTCCGCCCTTCGCCAACGGCGACGTGCACATGGGCACCGCGCTCAACAAGGTGCTCAAGGATCTGGTGGTGAAATCCAAGACCATGGCCGGTTTCACCGCGCCGTTCATCCCCGGCTGGGACTGCCACGGGCTGCCCATCGAGTTCAAGGTCGTGCGCGAAACCGCCGGCCTGGAGCCGGGCGAAATCCGCCGACGCTGCAGCGAGTTCGCGCAAAAATTCATCGCGATCCAGCGTGCCTCGTTTCGCCGCCTCGGGGTGTTTGGCGATTGGGAAAACCCCTACCTCACAATGAATCCGGGCTACGAGGCGAGCATCCTGCGGGTGTTTGCCAAGTTGGTGGAAAATGGCGCGATTTATCAATCCAAAAAGCCCGTGCAATGGTCTTACGGCGCGCAGACCGCCCTCGCCGAGGCCGAAACCGAGTACCAAGACAAGGACAGCCCGGCCGTCTATGTGCGCTTCCCTCTGACCGAGAGCCGGCCTCAGGCGGCGAGCCATCTAGCAGTCCTGGACGACGCCTCGATGGTCATCTGGACCACCACGCCGTGGACGTTGCCGGCCAACCTTGGCATCGCCGTGCATCCGGAGTTCACCTATCTGGTTGGCCGTTTTGAAAAAGAAGACCGCAGCGAAGCGCTGGTCATCCTGCGCGAACTTGTCGCGGATTTCACCGCCAAGACCGGGTTCGTTCTCACCGAAACCCTCGCTGCCATCAAAGGCCACGATCTTGAAGGCCTCCAGGCGCAACACCCGTTCCTCGACCGCAGCTCAAAGGTCATCCTCGCCCAGTTCGTCACCACCGACACCGGCACCGGCGCCGTTCACATCGCTCCCGGCCACGGCGCGGACGACTACGTGGCTGGCCAGCAAAACGGCCTCGCGGTGCTCTCACCGGTCGATAACGAAGGGAAATTCACCGCCGAAGTGGGCGTCGCCGAACTCGTCGGCGTCCACGTCTTCAAAGCCAACGCACGCATCATCGAAATCCTCGCGGAACGCTCCAACCTGCTAGGACAGGAGACCATCCGCCATTCCTATCCGCATTGCTGGCGCTCGAAAACGCCGATCATTTTCCGGGCCGTCGAGCAATTCTTCATCTCGCTGGAGACCCTGCGCGGGGAGGCGCTGGCGCAAATCGATCAGGTCGAATGGTTGCCGGCCTGGGGCCGCAACCGGATCTACAGCACGGTGGAAAGCCGCCCGGACTGGTGCATCTCGCGCCAGCGCACCTGGGGCGTGCCGCTGCCGGTGTTTTTCGCCGCCGACGGCAGCGCCATCCTGTCCGCCGAGCTGGCCCACAAGGTCGCCGATCTGGTCGAAACCGAAGGCACCAACTTCTGGTTCGAGCACAGCGATGCGGAACTCGCCGCGCGCCTAGGCCTGCCCGCCGGCGTCAAGAAATGCCACGATACACTCGATGTCTGGATCGACTCCGGCTGCTCGCACGTCGCGGTGTTAGACACCCACCCGCAATTGCACGTCCCCTGCGACCTCTATCTCGAGGCCACCGACCAACACCGCGGTTGGTTCCAAAGCTCACTCATGCTCAGCACCGCCTACCGCGGCATCGCACCCTACAAGACGGTCATGACCCACGGCTTCGTGGTCGATAAAGATAAGAAAAAACTTTCCAAGTCGGAGGCCGAAAAAGCCGGCAAGCCGATTGATGCGGCGCATTTCTATAACCAATACGGTGCCGACATCGTCCGCCTGTGGGTCAGCAGTGTGGATTGGCAGAACGAGGTGCCCTTCAGCGAGGACCTCTTCAAACAAGTCGCCGAGCCCTACCGGCGCCTGCGCAACACCCTGCGAATCCTGCTAGGTAATCTCGACGGCTTCAACGAGAGTGGGCATCTTGCCCACCCTGAATACACGCTGCTGGACCGCTGGATCCTCGAACGCCTCCACGAGGTGACCGCCGAGTGTCTCAAAGCCTATCAGGCCTACGAATTCCGCAAGGTTTTCAACGCGCTCAACCAGTTTTGCACCACCGATCTATCCGCCATTTACATCGATGCCACCAAGGACCGCATGTATTGTGATGCGGTGGATTCGCCCCGCCGCCGTGCCTCACAGGCGGCGATGCACGAGATTTTCAGCGCCATCGCCCGTTTGCTCGCGCCGATTCTGGCCTTCACCGCCGACGAGGCATGGGAGCACGCCGCGTTCACCACCGGCACGGTTCACGAGCACGACTTCCCGCGGCCCAATCCCGCGTTTGCGCCCGGCGAGGCGTCCCGGCAAGCCGCGCGCCTGTTTGAAATCAAGTACGTCATCCAGACCGCCATCGAAGCGCGCATCCAAGCCAAGGAATTCACCCGCAACAACGAGGCGGACGTCACCCTGACGGTGCCGGCGGAGGACGCCGCGCTGCTGCCGTTGCTTAACCAGCGCGAGTTTGCCACCGAGTTTTTCATCATCGCCGGCCTCAGCGCCACGCCGGGTGAAGCGCTTGCCGCCACCGCCCGCAAGACCGACCACGCCCTTTGCCCGCGTTGCCGCAAACTCGAACCGCTGCTGCCCGCCGGCCTCTGCCAGCGCTGCGCCGAAGTGCTAAGATAAAGACAGAAGACAGAAGATCGCGGCGCTCCCGGACAGAAAATTGGAAAATTCCGTCACTCCGCATCTCTTCTTTCCCTTGTCTTCTGTCTTCTGTCTTGCAGCGAAGCGATCTTCTGTCTCTTCCCGACAACTGACAACTGACAACTGACAACTGACAACTGACAACTGACAACTGACAACTGACAACTGACAACTCTTCCCCCTATGTCCTTCCCGCGTCTTCTGCTCTGCCTCACTCTCCCGCTCTACATCCTCGACCAGGTGACCAAGTTCTGGACGGTGGCGTTTTTTCCGCCCCCGTGGTCGGACCAGGCGCATGATCTGCCGCTCATCCCGGAGGTGTTTCACCTGGTGCGGGTCCACAATCAGGGTGTGGCCTTTGGCTTTGGCAATGGCACGCTGTGGGCACCGGTGGTCTTCCTGTGCATGCCACTGCTGGCGCTGGTGCTCATCCGCATGTTCTGGCTCAAGGGGGTGTTTCATCACATCCTGTCCAAAATCGCGGTGGCGTTGTTGTTGTGCGGGATTGCCGGCAACCTAACTGACAGACTGATGCAGGGATTTCTGCTGCAGGAGCACGTGGGCGAGACGTTCTGGAGCCGCTTGTCCGCCGGCTATGTGGTGGACTTCATCTCCGTCAAACTGCCGTATTACGACAAATTGGTACCCACCAGCGGTGGTTGGTGGCCGGCCTTCAACGTGGCGGATTCCTGCATCTGTGTGGCCGCCTGTCTGTTGTTCATTGGCGGCCTGCGCGAGGAACACAAACCTGCGAAGTGAGGCAAGCCCCGCCCACGGGTGCCATCGTGGCTGCGGCGTCCCCGCCGCAGGCCGTGATTGCTGCGTCTCGCAGCAAGTCCATCGCTGTGGCGGCCGAACCTCCAGTCTTGCACCATTCTTCCGCCCTCTCATCCATGATTTTTTCACACGACGCTTGGCAAGCGCCGCTCCTCAGGTCGTCATGGCGGTGTCCCGCCGCCAATTTGCACAACTCCCCTCCCCCGCCGCCATGCCCGATTTCTCGCTTGAAGACGCCTTGCACGCCCGCGACCTGACCATCGTCGTCGGCGTGGACGAGGCCGGGCGCGGACCGTTGGCCGGACCGGTGGCGGCGGCGGCTGTCATTTTGCCGGATGGTTTCCGCGACCCGGGGCTGGACGACTCGAAAAAGCTCAGCGCGAAGAAGCGCGACGTTCTCTATCAAATCCTAACTGATGACCCAAACGTGCGCTGGTCCGTAGCACTGGCGTCCGCATCGGAGATTGACGCGCTCAACATTTTGCGGGCGACGCACTTGGCGATGAGGCGGGCGGTGGAGGGCTTGGGCGTGGTGCCTGACCATTGCCTGATTGACGGCTTGCCGGTGCGTGGGTGGCCGTGGCCGCACGACGGCATCGTCAAGGGCGACGGGCGCTCGTGTTCGATCGCCGCGGCGAGCATCATCGCCAAGGTCACCCGCGACCGCCTGCTGCGCGAAATTGATGCCGAGTTTCCACTTTACGGCTTTGCCAAGCACCAGGGATATGGCACAAAGGTACACCTTGAAGCCCTTCGGATTCATGGCCCTTGTCGCCACCATCGTCGCTCGTTTCAGCCCGTCGCTCAACTCGCCTTGCCGTTTGACCGGGCCTGATGGCGAACCGCGCGACCGGCAGTGGCTGGGCCGCTATGGCGAGCAGGTGGCCGCCGCCTGGTTGCGCGCCCACCAGTGCCGGATTCTAGCGAAGAATTATCGCAACAAGCGCCGCGGGCGGCGCACTGGCGAAGTGGACATCATTGCCCGCGACCAGCGCCTGTTGTTATTCATCGAGGTGAAAACCCGCCACGAGCACAGCCAGGTCCGCCCCCTGGGTGCCGTGGACAAAGAAAAACAGCGGCTCATCGAGCGCGGTGCCAACGATTGGCTGCGCCGCCTGGGCACGCGCCAGTTGCCCTGGCGCTTCGATGTCATCGAGGTCTACGTCGCCGACGGCAAGCCGCCGCGGGTCAACCGGGTGCGCGATGCGTTCTAACCCACGCAATCCGGCTTGTCCGCGCGGCCTCCCTAGCCCATCCTTGCGGCGCAAACCAGATGGCAATTCCCAATGAATCGATGGCATGGCTGGCGCGGCGCGATGGCAGTGTGGTCATTGGCCACGGCCCGTTTGAGGCGGCGGCGGTGATGCCGGCGGCGGCCACGGCATTTTATGTCCGGGATTTCGCCCTCGGCGATGCGCGGCCGTGGAAAATCCCGGCGCGGGTCGAACTCACCCACAGTCGCGAGTTTGCGGCCCGCTATGCTGCGGTGCCGCCACCGCTGTGCCAGTGGCAAGCGCTGGATGCCGCGCCGTTTTCAGCTGTGTTCCAAGAGGTGATGGCGGCGATTCACGGCGGGTTGTTCGAAAAAACCGTGCCGGTTGTCACCGAGACGGGCACTTGCGATCATGCCCCCGGTGCCGCGGTCATTGCCGCCATGGCTCGCCAAACAGCACCTCTGTACTCGTTCGGTTGGTCGCAGGGGGAGGGCGGATTCGCGGGTGCCACCCCGGAATTGCTTATTTCGTTAGACGGGTTGCGCTTGGAAACCATGGCGCTGGCCGGCACCGCCAGGCGCGATGATCGCGATGTTTTTGCGGTTGATGAGAAGGAAATCCGCGAGCACGAGTACGTCGCCCAGACGCTGGTATCCAAACTCACCGATTTGGGGCGGCTCGACCGCCGCCCGCGCGACATCCTCGACCTCGGCAGCATCGTCCATTTCCTCACCTTGTTGCGCCTCGACCTGGATCACGCCCAATCTCCCGATGCCTTGGTCAAACGCCTGCACCCGACCCCCGCGCTAGGCCCCCTGCCCCGCACTGACGAGACCCTCGCCATGTTGCTAGAATGGCGGGCCCGACTCGGCTGCCCGGCGCAATTCGGCGCGCCCTTCGGAGCCTGGCACGACGGCCGCTTCGAGGCGGTGGTGGCCATCCGCGGCATTTGGTGGAACGAGCGCAATCTCATCCTGCCCGCCGGTTGCGGCATCATCGAGGCCAGCCGTCTGGTCAACGAATGGCGCGAGCTGCGCCTCAAGCGCGAGGCCGTCAAGGGCTGCCTGGGGATGAGAGGGTGAAACTTTTGTAAGTTGTTTGTATTAAATCACTTGTATTTCATTTTTGGCAGGATTGGCGGTCCAGATGGGGGCCTTAGCGTGAGGCCAGCGCCGTGTGGTAGCAGCGGGAAAATCGCCAGAAACCTTACAATTCATGCAAAAAAGGCTTGATTTGCTACCCGATTTTGCTACCCATCTGTTATGGGAACTGCCAATCCAAGCTCAGAGGGGCTCGTAAGAGTCAAAGGACTTTATGAAAAACGGGGCTGGTTCTATTACCAACCACCCGTGCCTAAAGGATCACCGAAGGGGACGCCACGGCCCAAGGCGCTGGCGTTGGGGACCCGCTCGCTGATGACTGCGCTGACGCTCATGCGCGAGAAGAGAAATAACGCGGAGCTGCTCCGTGCAAATAAGGCAGGCACCCTGGAAGAGGTGCTGCCGCTGTATCAGGCGGCGAAAGCCGGCGACGCGAAACACACCCGGCGGGGGCGGGACTGCGTGTTGCAAATGTTCCAGCTCGATGCCGGCAATCCACGGGTGGCCCAGATCACCACAGAAATGATTCTGAAGTGGCGAAAGAACCTCACCGAACAGGGAGGGCGGCGAGGAACCCCCATCGCCCATACGACGATGGGGAGCTACTTCATCGTGTTGCGGGCTTTCCTGAATTGGGCGGTGACACAGGGCTTGATCCGCGAAAACCCGATGAAGGGCATTTCCTTCCGGGTGAACTCGACGCGCTTGCAAGAATTCCTAACGGAAGAAGAGCGGGAGACGTTGCTGGCGGCGGAGGCTAGCGAGCGGGTGCGCCTGATCCTGTATTTGGGATTCTTCGCCGGGCTGCGCAGCGGGGAAATG